>NZ_JACJOV010000043.1:0-47448 GCF_014695745.1 Leptolyngbya sp. FACHB-671
TGCACAAGGTCATTCGTTGGGTCTTCGGGGTCTTGCATTCGCAGAAGCCCTTTGACCCCAAACTGACATAACTCCTCAACCTGCTTGACTTCAACCTACATGCACAGTATCTATAGATGCCGCTACTCTACAAACAGATCGGGTATCTGATACAGCCCCTCTGCCTTCCCTACAGGCTCACTCCAGCCGTGCCATTTGTTGCACTCCCGTTAGATGAAGCAATCTGTGGGGCTAGTTAAATACCTTATGGTGAGTTCACTCTAGCCCTGCCCCTTAAAACGCGAGATCCGTAGATCTTTGTAATTTGATGAAAGCTTTAACGGCGATCGCTTTTTCCTCCGTAAATTCCTCCTTTAATACCAAGTCCCTAAAGTAGAGCAACAGATTGGGTAGGGGCGTTTCGCGAAATGCCCCTACAAGAGTACCTATGTGTAGTCCAAATTTGAAGAATTGGTATAACTCAGGCTTCCAAGATGACTTCAAATGCCTCCGAAGCTAATGCAAATGCTTTCAAAGCCGCTTCAAATACCTCTGAAGTTGATGCAGATGCCTCTAAAATCACTTCAAATGCTTCTGAAGTCATTTCAAATGCTTCCGAAGTCACTTCAAATACCCCTGAAGCCACTTCAAATGCCTCCAGAGTCGTTTCACACCCCTCTAAGGTCGCTTCGACAGTCCCCAAAGTTACTTCTAATGGTCTCCCAAAATCTCTTTAAAAACCTTCAAAGTTAAAGTTGCAGGTATAGCTACCAGGAGCACCTCCATGTCTGATCGTGTTTATGATGTAGTCCTTTACGGTGCCACAGGTTTTGTTGGGAAGCAGACCGTGCAGTACTTTGCCCGTCATGCCTCTGCTGAACAGGTGCGATGGGCGATCGCTGGACGAAACCGCCAGAAATTAGAGGCTGTTCGAGATCAGGTAGGGGTAGGGGTGGATGTGCTAGTTGCTGACAGTCAAGATCAGCAGGCAATTGATGCGATCGCCTCTCAAACCCGAGTACTGCTCACTACTGCCGGACCCTTTGCTCTCTGTGGCAATGCCCTTGTTGCTGCTTGCGTTCGGTTTAGGACTCATTACGTAGACATTACGGGAGAAACGCCTTGGGTCAAAACGTTAATCGATCGCTATCAGACTCAGGCAGCCGCCGATGGCACACGCATCATTCCCTGTTGTGGCTTTGATTCTGTCCCATCTGATCTCGGCACTTACCTCGTCGTTCGTCACCTGCAACGAGAGTTGGGTGTGCCTTGCAAACAGGTGAGTGCCTATTTTCAAGCAATTGGTGGCTTTAACGGTGGCACATTAGCATCGGCGTTTAATCTCTTTGATTCACCAGGGGCAGCTCAGATGAGTGACCCCTTCCTGCTGTCTCCCTCCACATCTCATACTCAAGCCGAAATTGATCGCAACCGTGACCCACAAACACCATCCTTTGATGCAGACCTTAATACCTGGGTTGCTCCCTTTTTCATGGGACTTGTGAATACTCGTGTTGTCCGCCGCAGTGGTGCACTGTACCAGGAATGGCAAGAACCCTATGGTCCTGACTTCAGCTATCAGGAATATCTCAAGCTTGATGAACCCCTATCGTGGCTAAAGGCAACTGGTGTTACTGCGGGACTCGCTCTGTTTGTTGCAGGTTTGCAACAACCGCAGATGCGATCGCTTCTGCAACCTATTCTGCCTCAACCCGGTAGCGGACCTTCTGAGCAAACGATGAATGCAGGCTGGTTCTCTTGTGAGTTGGTGGGCACTGCTATAGATGGACATAAGGTGCGAGGACTGATTCGAGATCAGGGCGATCCTGGAAATCGAGCGACGGTCAAGTTTGTTTCTGAATCGGCATTGAGTCTGGCGCTCCAACCCGATGAAATACCAGGTGGTCGGATGCGGGGAGGAGTTCTCACTCCAGCAACCGGGCTAGGTGATGTTTTGGCAGAACGGTTACGTCGCGCTGGAATGACCGTAGCTGTGAGTCCATTGTCCTAGTTGCTAGTGATTGCTTCGCCAGTTGCTATCATCAACCGTCTTCAAGCCCTTGTGTTATCGTCGAAGAGGTCGCGTCAATCCGAGGAAGTTATGGTTAGGCGGGTAATGATTTGCTTGGGAACACTGGGCATTTTGGCAACCAGCGCTATATCTGTAGAGGCTGCCACTGATCTTCGTAGCGTTGACTCAGCGGCACTAGGAACTAGCAGGAGTTTACCCTGGTCTGAGCCTGTTCAGATTAATGATCCCTTTGAGGGTAACTTTGTTGGCGTGTTTGACCGCAACTATTTCTACGGCAGGTTTCTCAACACGACTACCCGAATTGAGGTACAGAGCCTTTGGAGTCCAGAGTCGGTGCGGTTCCTGTTGGTGACTCGCGATCGCGATTGTTTGAGCCAACCCTTCCACTATGGTCTCTCGTCTGACTTAGGCTGTTCAGAGTTTAACAACGCCCGGAATATCACTGAGCTGTTTATCAGAATTAATGATCAGGTGTTTCAAGTTTCAGGACAAAACAGCACCTTTCCAGTTAGTAGTGAGTTAGCTCAAGCATTGCAAACCGCGCCACAGGGCAATGTCAGCATTCGACTGGTGACGGAAAGCGGGGAAACAATCGACAGCGAAATTGGGCAGGAAACAGTCGAAGCATGGAGAACTGTGTACACGCCTCAAACTGATAATGTATCAAGTAACAAGCTCAATGTTCGTTGATGGTTAAAGTTGCAACAATCAACATCTTATTTGACCTAGAAGAATGGACACAGCGACGGGACCTACTGGTCAAAGGACTGGCTGCACAGAATGCTGATTTAATTGCTTTGCAGGAGGTCGTCACATTACCGGAAGATACAGGAGCCTGGCTTGCAGAAGAACTGGATATGCCCTACGTGTATTTCGTTCCTAAAGCCAACCATGAAGAGAATTCTCTATCTGAAGGAATCGCAATTCTTAGCCGTTATCCGTTCGTCCAACAGGAAATGCTCGTGTTAGAAGGGCAGAACCGTGTTGCCCAGTATGTTCAGGTTGTGGTGGATGGGCAACCCTTTGTCCTCTGCAATGGACATTATTACTGGTACCCCGGTTCTCATCCGGGTCGGGATATTCAAGTGCAGCAGATTTTAGATTGGCTAGGACAGCTTCCACCAGAACTACCTGTTGTTGCAGTCGGAGACTTTAACGGAACTCCAGAAACCTCAGCGATCGCCCTTATGCGGCAACAGTTCACGTCTGCTTATGCCGCACACCATGGTCAGGAGCCAGTCTATACCTGCCCTACTCCCCTGGTGCGACGCAATTGGCAGAAAGTGCTGTGGCACGCTTTCCGTAATTTGCGCTTCAATCGCACACTTCGTCCTTGGCGAGGTACCTTGGATTACATTTTTGTGAATCATCATCTGCGGGTCAAGAATTGCCAACTAATTTTGGATCAACCCGCTTCTAACAGTCGTACTCTTTATCCTTCTGACCATTTCGGTATCATGGCTGATTTGGAAATCCTCCATTAGTTCAACGCATGAACCAGCGTTGAACTAATGGAGGAAAAGGTTGATCCAACCTGAACTTAAGTTTGATCCAAACTAATACCTCAGATTAGCTGACTATTGATCAATATGTTGCCTAAACTATAGACCCTGAATGGACTACAAATTTGATTTAGTCCCCTAAATTGAGGTCGTAGTGAAGAAGACAACCCAGAGTTACTTCACCGCGCTGCTCAACTTGAAGCCTTACCCAAAAGTTGGCGTGACTATATTCCAACGGTAGCGGGGTGTTCTCTAAATTGAGTGTGCGATCGAGATTGCAACATTCCTGTACACCATCACTAACACTAACTTACGAATCAACAACTTGTTTCCTTGGAGCCAACAATGACAATCAACCGAGATGGACTTTTAGTTGAACAAGGTCAAGGGCATTCGTACTGGTTTGGTCAAGACCTCTATATTTTCAAGGCAGTTGGTGAAGATACAGGTGAAGCTTATGCGCTTTGTGAGGTTGTTGTTGCACCTCAAGGGGGTACTCCTCCCCATCGGCACAACCGGGAAAATGAATCGTTCTATGTGCAAGAGGGAGAGATTGAATTTCAGCTTGACGAGCGTACCCTTGTTGCAACAGCAGGAACCTTCCTCCATTCGCCCAAAGGTCAGCTTCATCGATTTACCAACACTACCGCTGTACCTGCCAAAATGCTGGTTTGGGTGACACCCGCAGGGTTTGAGAAATTTATTGCCGAAGTTGGAAAGGCGGTGAATGGTCAAATTACATCTGCCTCACCCTTGAGTCCTGAAGATTTAGATAAAATCCTCACCACTGCGCCTAAGTATGGCATCGAGATTATTCCCCCACCTCCTGAGCAAGCTTAGTTACTGGCTCGACAACAGTTTGATGCAATAAGTATATATCTCTGTAAAAGACATAATGACAACTCAAAATGTAACCATTTCAGCCTTTTCTGGAGGCAGTTTTAGCGCCTATCTAGCAATACCCGATACTCAGCCACATGCGGGAATTGTGCTGATTCAAGAAATTCTTGGGGTCAATGATAATATGCGGCAGACTGCTGATGCTTATGCCAGAGAAGGCTATTTGGTGCTCGTGCCAGATCTGTATTGGCGGCTAAACCCCGGTATACAACTCGACCCTGAGAAGCAGGATCATTGGGCTCAAGCTTTTGAGTTACTCAAAGCGTTTGATATAGATAGTGGTGTAGAAGATCTGAAGGCGAGTCTGTCTTTTCTAAGGCAGTATCCTAGCAGCACCGGTAAGGTCGGCAGTGTAGGCTTTTGTTTGGGCGGCAAACTGGCATATTTTATGGCAACTCGTAGCGATGCCGAGGCCAATGTCAGTTACTACGGTGTTGAGATTGACCAAAATTTAGCAGAGGCGACAAAGATTCAGAAACCGTTGATCTTGCACATGGCTGCAAATGATGAATATGTGTCACCAAGCGCTCAAACCACTATTCAGCAAGGGCTGAAAGACAATCCTCTAGTCACAATCTACCGCTATGAAGGCGTGAGCCACGGGTTTAGTCGCATCAATAGTTCTGCTTACCGCAAAGAAGCCGCAGAATTAGCGGGCGATCGCACGTTGGCGTTCTTAAAACAGCATTTACGCAATGGGGTCAACGTGTAAGAGCCTATTAGTGATGCAATCTGCGCTTCGCGATCGCAAACTACATCCGTTAATTTCTCAAATCGGGACTGCAATCCATTCCTGTCTAATCAGCGCCATTATTGGGCGTATTCCAGAAATAAGAAGGTAAGTATCTGTGCCAAAAAGAAACACCAGTTTTGACAGTAAAGGGTTAAAGTGTTCCGTCACCTTTTACACTCCAGATAAAGCCGCATCTGGTCAGCGTTGTCCTGCGATTGTTATGGCGCATGGCATTGGCTTGACTAAAGAAATGGGTTTGCCCCAGTTTGCTGAGCGCTTTGCTCAAGCTGGGTTTGTCGTCACGCTGTTCGATTACCGCTACATGGGTGCCAGTGAGGGAGAGCCTCGTGGACAAATGCTGCCTGCTGAGCAGCACGAGGATTATCGCAATGCTATCACCTGGACCCAACTCCAAAGGGAAGTTGACCCTGAACGCATCGGTGTTTGGGGCTTCTCCTATAGCGGTGGTCATGTGCTGCATCTGGCAGCATTCGATCGGCGCGTCAAAGCTGTTGTGGCACAGATGCCTACGGTGAATGCGTTTCTCAACTCCCGTCGCCTGACTTCACCCCTTGAACTCGATGGACTGACAACGTTGCTTTCACAAGACCGAGTCAAACGGTATCAAACCGGGGAAGTGAGTTACTTTCCCCTGGTTGCTCCACCCGGACAACCGAGCTTCCTGCCGACACCCGATGCATACACCTGGGTTGAATCCGCGAAAAACGCCAGTGAAGGAAGATGGGAGAATCGTATTACCTTTGAATCGATCGAACACTGTCTCTATTACGAACCCGTTCCTCACCTTGAGGCGATCTTTCCCACTCCGCTATGTCTAATTACAGGCGAGAAGGATTTTCTAGCATCTCCTGATTTAACCGCTGCTGTCTATGCGCGTGCAATGGAGCCGAAGTCTTTCACCATCTTGAAGGGTGGACACTTCGACGGTTTCCAGGGACAGGGCTTTGAGATTGCCAGCACAACTGCCGTGAAATGGTTTGAGAAATATCTGAAACAGGTTGAAGCTTCTGTTTTGGAAGTTGCTGCTGCTTAACGATTTATGCGATCGCCCGCCAAAACTAGTTAAAGACATTCCTCCCACTCAAAGGAGATATAAATGGACACACAACACTACGATGACATTATTATCGGTGGTGGCAAAGCCGGTAAAACCCTGGCACCCGCACTCGTCGCAGACGGACGCAAAACTGCTCTGGTGGAACGCAGCTTAACCATGATTGGGGGCTCGTGTCCTAATATTGCCTGCATTCCCAGCAAAACGATGGTGGCAAGTGCAGCGACAGCAAATACGGTGCGAAACAGTGCAGCCTATGGCATTCACACGGCACCGCCCACAGTTGATATGGCGGCAGTGATTCAGCGCAAGCGCTCGGTCGTGCAGTCTTTGCGACCCATCAATCTCAACATATTGAACACTGCATTGGGAGACAATCTGATTATTGGCACGGCTCGCTTTGTGGCACCTAAAACAATTGAAGTGGCAACCGATGAGGGAACAACTCGCTTACTCACCGCAGAACGATTGTTTATCAATACAGGTACGCGACCGCTGATTCCATCGGTGCCGGGACTCAAAGAAGCTGGGTTTTTGACCAGCGAATCGATCATGGAGCTAGAACAATTACCAGAACATCTGATCGTGCTGGGAAGTGGCTACATTGGGTTGGAGTTTGCCCAGATGTTTCGGCGTTTTGGCTCTCGCGTCACTGTGATTGGGCAAAGTGGGCAAATCCTGTCACAGCACGATCCAGATATTGCGATCGCCGTGCAAACGCTGTTAGAGCGAGACGGCATTGACTTCTTGTTGAAGGCGAAGGTGTTGAAAGTCGATCGCACTGGCAATGCTACTCAACTTCAGATTCAAGTTGGCGATCGCCAGGTAAGTCTCGAAGGGTCACATCTGCTCATTGCGGTCGGTCGTGCGCCCACCACTGATAGCTTAAACCTGGCTGCTGCGGGTGTGGCAACCGATGCACGCGGATTCATTCCAGTTAACGATCGCCTGGAGACAAACGTACCGAATATCTGGGCGTTAGGCGATATCAATGGGGGACCGCAATATACCCATGTGGCGCTGGACGATTATCGGATTGTCAAAGCGAATCTGATTGATGGCAGCAACCGCAGCACGAGCGATCGGGTGGTTCCCTCCAGCCTATTCATCGAGCCAGAACTGGCTCAGGTAGGTCTGACCGAAACCCAAGCACGACAACAAGGGTATGCCATCCGAGTGGCAAAGTTGAATGCCTCAAACATTATGCGAGCAGTAACAGAGGGTCAAACCACTGGACTGATGAAGGCGATCGTGGATACTGAAACAGGTCGGATTCTCGGTTGCACCCTGTTTTGTCATGCAGCGGGTGAAGTGATTTCGACCGTGCAAATGGTGATGCAAGCGCAGATGCCCTATACCGTTCTGCGCGATGGAATTTTGACTCATCCCACAATGACTGAGGGGTTAAATATCCTGTTTTCAAAGGTGTAAGAAGGCAGCCATTGCAGGCACTTCACAAGGGTACGTTCTCATGTTTTCGTGACCCGTGCAGACGGTTCTTTCAAACTCAACAACTTTAGGATTCACCATGAACAAACTAGAAGGAAAAGTCGCTCTTGTTACAGGTGGTACGAGTGGCATTGGTCTTGCGACTGCCAAGCGTTTTGTCGCTGAAGGTGCTTATGTCTTCATCACAGGTCGTCGCCCAACTGAACTCGATGCTGCCGTTAAAGAGATTGGTAAAAATGTCACGGGTGTTCAAAGCGATGTCTCCAATCTGACAGACCTCGATCGCCTGTTTGCCACAATCGAGCAGGAGCAAGGACACCTCGATATACTCTTCGCCAATGCTGGCGGTGGTGGAGTCGCCCCACTTGAAGCCATCACCGAAGAAGAGTTTGATAAAACGTTCAACACTAACGTCAAAGGTCTGCTATTCACCGTGCAGAAGGCACTACCACTATTGCCAGAGGGTGCTTCTATCATTCTGACTGCCTCGACGGCTTCTACCGTTGGCACTCCAGCCTTTAGCGTTTATAGCGCGACCAAAGCTGCTGTGCGATCGTTTGCCCGCAATTGGACACTCGACCTTAAAGGGCGCAAGATTCGGGTGAATGCTATCAGCCCTGGCGTAGTTCCAACTCCTGCCTATAATCATTTGGGACTGAGCGGTGAACAAGTACAAGAATTCGTGGATAGCCAAGTTGTCACCATTCCCTTAGGACGAGTCGGCACACCTGATGAGATTGCCAAAGCTGTTGTTTTTCTCGCCTCAGACGACAGCAGCTTTGTCAACGGTATTGAGCTGTTTGTTGACGGTGGTATGGCACAGATTTAAAGCGTCCTAACAGAAAGGGAGATTACAACATGAATAGACTCACCCTCAAGCACAGCATCCGTCTACTTCTAATCGTCATACTCTTTGTCGGAACCCTTGTGATCACTTCTCTAGGAGCCAATATGAATCCTGCTAGCGCACAAGATAGCAAGCCCACTATTGTTCTCGTTCATGGTGCGTTCGCTGACTCTTCCGGTTGGAATGGCGTATTGTCCGAGCTGATTCCAAAAGGTTATCCGACAGTTGCGGTCGCCAATCCCCTGCGCGGAGTCAGGAGTGACGCAGATTATGTCGCTAGCGTCCTTCAGAATATCGAAGGTCCCATTGTACTGGTTGGGCACTCCTATGGAGGCGCAGTGATCACCAATGCGGTGAATGATAACAGCAACGTGAAAGCACTAGTCTACGTTGCTGGCTTTGCTCCTGATACCGGTGAGACTGCCATCGAACTCTCAGGACGTTTTCCGGGAAGCACACTCGGACCGACACTCGCACCGCCCATTGTATTGCCGGATGGCGGGAAAGACCTCTACATTCAACAGGACAAGTTCCACGCACAGTTTGCCGCCGACGTGCCCGCCAGCGACGCGCAACTGATGGCAAGCACTCAGCGTCCGATCACGGAAGCCGCACTGAACGAACCTTCTGGTGAGCCTGCATGGAAGTCTATCCCGTCCTGGTTTATCTATGGCGATCGCGACTTAAATATTCCCGCAGCAGCACTATCTTTCATGGCGGAGCGTGCTAACTCAAGGGAGACGGTCGCTGTAGATGGCGCGTCACATGTCGTGATGATTTCCCATCCAGATGCCGTTGCCGAGATCATTGAGCATGCTGCGATCGCACAGTAGAGAAGTCTGAATGCAGCTTAATTCTGCAATCAGTGAATGAGCCTGCGGATATCGAGCCGTAGTTATGTACGTTGTAAACATCATTGGAGAACTTTGATCATGAGCCAAGCCACAAATCCAGCCGATCCAACCCCTCAAGATCTTGAGAAGAAATTGGCTCTACTGCGAAAACTGAGAGATGAATTAGGCAGCGGTGATACGATTCGTCGTCTTTTCTTTGGAGATTTAAGACCGATCGCACTTCAACCGGGAGGAGCAGGTACGGTTGTCCATCTCTACAACCAAGCCAACGATGTCACGATCGCCTATTGTGCAACCTACGATGTGTTTCTAGCAGCACGGCTTGGGCGAGTTACAGAATTTGATCCGGCTGAAATCAAATAAGGATGTTACAGCATTCTCCATCTGCGTGAGGTAGAGGGAGGTCAAGCTCCACCTCCCTTTTACTGAACTTACGCTACACGAGCGTTGCGCTCACCCAACAACTCAAATGCTTAATCATTGAAAGAATCGGCTACAGATTAGCGTTAGAAGGCATTACTGCAACTGATCTATGACTGAATCAATATAAGGTGATATTACATGAAAGGGAAACATGTTTTGTTAACAGGCGCAACAGGTGGACTTGGTTTGGGTGTAACGCCGGTTGTGTTAGCACAAGGGGCTAACCTAACAATTCCATACCGTCGGGTTCAAGATCTCGCTCGCCTAAAAGCATCGTTGCCTGCTGATGACATAACTCGCATCACTGGTGTCTCTGCTGATCTTCAAGATGAGCGGTCCGTAGAACGCTTGGTGAACAACATGCCCAAAGTGGATATCTTAATTCATCTCGTTGGTGGCTTTGCAATGGGCAAAACTCATGAGTATCCATTTGCCGACTGGCAACGAGACTTTAATTTAAACCTCAACTCAACCTTCTTAGTCTGCAAGCACAGCCTCCGACGAATGCTGGAACAGAACTATGGACGGATCGTAACAGTCGGATCAAGAGGTGCAGTAGAACCCAGCGGACAACTCGCCGCCTACGGTGCTTCAAAAGCAGGAGTGGTTGCTCTGACTAAGGCGATCGCAGATGAAACGAAAGGCACAAATGTTACTGCCAACGTTGTTCTACCTAGCATCATCGATACACCGACCAACCGAGCTGCGATGGGAGCTGAAAATGCGCACACATGGGTTAAGCCCGAATCGTTAGCTCAAGTCATTTGCTTTCTGGCATCTGAAGCAGCGCAAGATGTCCGAGGGGCAGCAGTTCCAGTTTATGGCAGTGCCTAGTGAGGGTTAGAGATTAGACATGCGCGATGAATCAGAAACGATGTTGTTGCCGTTCCTTAGTTCTCCGGGCAGACGGTCAGATAACTCAGTGAATTCTGCCTGACAGGGCTAGGTGGGTTAGCAACCAGAATGATCTCTCCAGCAGAACTGACCTGCCATTCAGTAGCTTCGGTAATTGAGGTAGGAGTGAGGGAAGGAGAAGGAGACGCAGAGACGCGGGGAGAGGTTGCGACAGATTCTCCGCGCCTCCGCGTTTCCGTGTCCCTGTGTCCTCCCCCTCCAGTCACGACCAGTCGCCGCCGATCGCTCCATCTTACATCCTCGTCAAGCTGCTGTTCTGGCGTGGGAGGCAAGCCTCCGCGACCGCTGATAATGAAGGAGTTGCCCTCGTCAGCAAAACAGCCGTGGACAATTAACTGAGATGAGTCCTCTAAACCTGTAGACAAGGACAATAATCCAGCAGTCGGGTCTGCGCCTATGGTCGTGACATCGATCGCCCCACTCAAGGCGGAAGTTGCACCGGTTGCGGTGATGTCGCTTAAAGGCGTATCTTGTGGGCGAGGCTGGATACCAAAGATGCCAGAAGCATTAACCAGGATATTGCCACCACGAGCGTTGATAGAATCGGCGCTAATGTCGCTATTTTCAGGGGGCACGGCAGCGATCGCACCTGCATCAAGCCGAATGTTGCCGCCGTTGCCATTGCCACCCGCTGAGGTCGTAATTTGACTGTTGTTTCGTAGCAGCAAGACATCTTGCACATTCAGGTCAAGATTTCCCCCTTCACCGGATGTAGTAGCCGCAGTAATCGTACCGCCACGATCTAGAGAAATGGAGTTGGCGTTCACCCGCAATGTGCCAGCGTTTCCAGTTCCTTCGTTGTTGACAGTGACGATCGCACCATTACTGATGCTTAAACGGGGCGTGTTAATGGTTAGATCGCCCGAACTTCCACTAGGTCTGTCGGGCAGTCCGAAAGCTTGCTGTTGGGATTCAGGCACAATAGAGGCAGCCGAACCCACATAACTTGGAAGACCAGGACCTACGGGGCGACCACTAACTTCCACAGATTCTCTGGCATTGATTGTGAGACTGCCTGCGCGGCCAGTTGCTAGGGTTGAAGACGCAACAGCTCCTCCATTCTGAATTACTAGTCTTCCAGCGTTGACGATGACTTGACCTGCATCTCCGGTACCCAGAGTAACAGCAGTTATACTACCTGGAACGGAAAGGCTGCTCTGTCCAATCAGTCTTATGAAGTCAAGAGCATTTACTTTTACATCTCCGCCACGACCACTTCCATACGTTAGTGATGATATGCTTCCTCCATCGAGGAGTGTTAGTTGCCGTGTTGATACAGCAACATCTCCTGCCGCTCCAGAGCTAAAAACACTACTGCCGATGCCGCTAACTATAGAAGGATTAATGGATGAAACTCCGATGACTTGTATTGAATCAGAGGCTCGCGTAGTTACATCGCCTGATCTACCAGAACTGAAGGAAATCGCAGCAATCTGTGCCCCATTTCGAAGAGTTAACTGCCGAGTTGAAACTGTAATATCTGCCCCACTTCTAACGCCCACACTTTGGCTATCTAGTCCACCTCGTATTCCACCATTTGGGCTGGTTCCAGCTAGTTCTAGAGCCTGGACAGCATTCACGCTGATGCTCCCTCCTGCTTGAGTCCCTTGGTTTTCAACAAATAGCAGTGAGCCACCTGTTAGCGAGACTTGCTGCCCTTGCACCTGAATTGAGCCACCCCCACTTGCGTCAGCTAACGCCTGTTGAGATAAATGAATATTGTCAAAATCTTTCACTCCTGAGTAGCTCAAGACCAAGCCATCATCAAAACTGACTTGTCCAGTACGCACGCTTCCTAACTCAACTCGTCCTTGCTCCGCTGTCAGGACACCACCATTAATGTTTATACCTCCTCCAATTAAGACGAGGGACTGCCCAATTGGCACTCGCAACCCCTCTGGATTAACGCTTCTGACAATACGAGGGGAAGCAAGAGGGGGTGAAACAGATAAATCGTATCCATTCCCCTGCACTTCAATTTGTCCTGGATTTGCTCCCATCTGCAAGCCAACCGGAACACTAACGGTCAACAGTGGTGCTGTTTGAGGATTTGTGGCACTGTATTGAAATTGATCGGCAAAGTTAATGCTGTCGGCAGTGCTGGCAATAAAGGAACCCCCAATATTGAGTGATGCATTAGGTCCAAACAGAATGCCATTGGGGTTGAGCAAAAACAGATTTGCTGTGCCATTAGCTCGAATCAAGCCATCAATCTCCGAGACTGAGTCACCTGTAACCCGGCTGAAGATGTTCTGCACATCAGCCGCATTGTTGAAGTAGGCA
Source organism: Leptolyngbya sp. FACHB-671 (assembly GCF_014695745.1). Lineage (NCBI taxonomy): Bacteria > Bacillati > Cyanobacteriota > Cyanophyceae > Leptolyngbyales > Leptolyngbyaceae > Leptolyngbya > Leptolyngbya sp. FACHB-671. The sequence goes on from NZ_JACJOV010000043.1 coordinate 12,993, forward strand.
GACCCGCCAGTAGGAATTGAAAACTGGCTGAAGCTGTGGAACAGATTGCCCCCTCGCCTTGCTCCACCATCAATTTGAGCATTGGCATCGCCTGTGATTTGCGATCGCTCCCCCGCAGGCAGCGTATTATCTGGGATCACTTGGGCGGCGATCGGTTGAGAACAAACCAATACTCCTAAGGCACTACCCAGCAAAACCCCTACATTTAGACACCACTTGCTCATCCGGTCTTGTCTCCAGCATTCGATCGTTCAGCACAAAAACTTTTCCCTTTCACACCTCCGTTTGCTGTAGTTGTGCGGCATTCTTCGGTATCGCTGAACACAGACACAAGACGCGAATGTAGATTCTTTTAGTAGAGATGTTGCACGAAACACCCCTACGCAATTCATGTATTCAGTCAGCAATGCTCATTCTTTAACATTTCTTCGGTTTTTACCAGTTAAGTTAATTAGGTTAATCCCTAACTTGGGGGTGTGCTGCTGAATCGCACTCTAGAACTTGTCAAACACCCTGTATGAGCCTGACATAAATTGCTGCATCTTAATAAAGTTTTTATAACAGTGTTCTAAGTTGAGCATTTATATTCTGCTTAAACTCCATGCGCGTTTTAGATGACTCTGACACCACCGCAAAAGACTAGATCCTACCGGGGAGCCGTCCTGACCATGCAAGGATGGGAAAGGCTTCAAGCTGCCAAAACTGAGGCTGAGTTGAATGAGAATGCTGGGGAGCGCTTCACTCAAGAAGAACTCAGTGAACGCATGGATCTGTCTTTAACCACAATTTCTAAAGTGTTTAGACGCTCAGCCCCCGTTGATGAACAGTCTTTGCAGCGTGCCTTTCGAGCCTTTGGGCTGAAGCTCAACAAGGATGACTATACTCGACCTGGTGCAGCGATCGAGTCTGTTGTTCAAGGAGAGAAGTATCAGCGAGATTGGGGTAACATCATCGACACATCTCTATTGTGCGGACGTGATGAAGAACTCCTGTGTCTCAAGCGGTGGATCTTAGAGGAACATTGCCGCCTTGTCCTGCTACTGGGCATTGGTGGGATGGGCAAAAGTACGCTTGCTGCCAAGCTGGTGGAGCAAATTGAAGCTGAGTTTGAGGTTGTGGTGTGGCGATCGCTACAAAATGCCCCGCCCTTTGAGGAGTGGTTAGAGAGCGTGCTGCCCATTCTGCTGCAAGTTCAGGGAAAGGATATCGCTGTACCCGCTAGCCTGGACGGAAAACTGCTGAAGCTGATGGAGGGACTGCGCTCTCGTCGCTGTTTGCTGATCCTGGACAATGCCGAAGCTATCTTGAGTACAACCTGGCAGATGGGACAGTACCGAGCAGGCTGTGAAGGATACGGTCAACTGTTCAAGGAGGTTGGAGAAGTCGTTCACCAGAGTTGCTTTCTGCTCACCAGCCGCGAGAAGCCTAGAGAAATTGTGCCACTTGAAGGAAAGGGACAATCAGGTCGAACGTCTTCTCGTCGCACTTGCGCTTCGCTGTCGCTCAAGGGACTAGATGTAGAAGCTGGACAAGAACTGTTTCGCCACAAAGGAGAATTCACTGGCACGGAGCATGAGTGGGAGCGATTAGTAGCACACTATGGCGGCAACCCTTTAGCGTTGAGACTGGTGGCAGCCACAACTCAAGAATTGTTTAATGGCAGAATCGTTGAAGTATTAAAGTGTGTGCAGCAGGGGTTTGCCGTTTTTGATGACATTCGCGACTTGCTCAAACGCCAGTTCGATCGCCTCTCTGACATTGAGCAGGAAATGATTTTTGAGTTAGCGATTAATCGGGAGCCCGTCTCGCTAGCTGAATTAAGTCAGGATGTTATCCCCACAATCTCCAGAAGCAGACTGCTAGATGCAATACAGTTATTATTGCGGCGATCGCTAATTGAAAAGGAAGGTGAGTACTTCTTTCTTCAGCCTGTCGTGCTGGAGTATGCCACCCATCAGTTGGTTCAGTGCGTTTCTCAAGAAATTACTAATCAAACACCACAGCGACTCCGAACTCATGCCCTGATCAGAGCACAAGCAAAAGATTATGTTCGAGAGATGCAAAAGCGACTGATTATAGAGCCAATTGCTGAGCAACTGCTGATCCAGTTTGGTAGCTCTCAAGCGATCGAGCAACAGTTGAAAGTCATGCTGAAGCACCAGCAGCAATCACCCCAGTCACACTATGTCGCGGGAAACCTGCTCAACTTGCTGGTGCATTTGCAAAGTGATTTATGTGGCTATGACTTTTCAGAGTTAGCAGTGTGGCAGGCTGACTTACGGCAGGTCAACTTGGCAGGGGTCAATTTTTGCAATGCTGACTTGGCAACCTCTGTGTTTACTCAAACCTTAAGTGGGATTGATTCAGTCGCTTTCACTCCAGATGGTAAACAATTGGCAACAGGTGGTGTCGATGGAAAAATAAGTTTCTGGCAGGTGGCAGACGGAAAGCAACTGTTGACGCTGCAAGGACATCAGAGTTGGATCTTATCCGTCAGCTTTAGCCCCGATGGCGAGATGCTTGCTAGTGGTGGTGAAGACTTCACCATTCGTTTGTGGAATGTCGCATCCGGTCAATGCCTCAGAGAACTGGAAGGGCACAGGAATTCTGTATTCTCCATCAGCTTTAGCCCTGATGGTCAAACGTTAGCTAGTGGTGATGAGGACTCTACCATTCGCCTCTGGGATGTGGCATCCAGGCAATGTCTTAAAACATTAGAAGGACATACGGGCCGGGTTTGGTCGATCAGCTTTAGCCCTGATGGTCAGACTCTTGCCAGCGGCAGTAATGATGCAACCATTCGCCTTTGGAATGTGCAGAACGGTGAGTGTTTCAAGACCTTGCAGGGACAAGCGGGTGGAATTCGCTCAGTCCATTTCAACGCAGATGGTCAAACGGTCGCAGGTGGTGGCGATGATGCAGCCATTCACCTTTGGAATGTGGAGAGCGGTCAATGTTTTAAAGTACTGCAGGGTCACACAGGTGTTATCCAATCCATTAGCTTTAGCCCTGATGGTCGAACGATCGCCAGCGGTAGCTTTGATTCTTCGATTCGTCTATGGAATGTGGAAGACGGTCAGTGCCTCAAGATGCTGCATGGTCATAGCCAGGCAATTCGATCGGTCAACTTCAGCCCGGATGGTCAGACTCTTGCCAGCGGCAGCTACGATTTCTCGATTCGTTTATGGAACGTGCAGCGGGGTCAGTGCCTCAAAGTCTTACGGGGAAACTCATCTGGAGTCCGCTCCATTCACTTCACTCCGAATGGTCAGTCTTTAATCAGTGGCAGTACAGACCACTCCATTCGTTTGTGGAATGTGCAAAAAAGTGAGTGTTTGAGGGAATTTCAGGGTCATGCAGGTTGGATTCACTCTGTCAGTTTGAGTTCCGATGGTCAGTCTTTAGTCAGCGGCAGCACAGATCAAACTGTGCGGTTGTGGAGTATGCAAAAGGGGCGGTGTTTAAGAGTATTTCACGGTCACACATCCTGGGTTCTCTGCGTCAATTTCAGTCCGGATAGTCAGACGATCGCAAGCAGCAGCCAAGATACTACAGTGCGGTTGTGGGATGTGCAAAGTGGTCAGTGCCGCAATGTGTTGCGAGGTCATTCGGCTTGGGTTTGGACAGTTGGCTTCAGCTCTGATGGTCAGTCTTTAGTGAGTGGCGGCAGCGATCGCACGGTGCGTCTGTGGAATGTACAAAACGGTCAGTGCCGCAAGGTATTGCAAACTCCCAGTGGAGTTTGGTCTGCCCGCTTTAGCTCCAATGATCAAACATTAGTCACTGGGCATTTTGATGCGGCTATCAGGCTATGGAATAGCCACAGTGGTGAGTGTCTTAAGACCTTTCAGGGACACACCGGTTGGGTCTGCTCAGTTAACTTCAGCCCGGATGGTCAAACTCTAGCAAGCAGCAGTTGGGACGCTTCGATTCGCTTATGGAATTTGCAAAGCGGTGAATGCCTCAAAGTCTTACAGGGTCACACAGGAGCAGTCTACTCCATCAGCTTTAGCCCCAATGGTCAGGTGATTGCTAGCGGCAGTCATGATGAGACTATTAAGCTATGGGATGTAAAAACAGGACATTGCATCAGAACGCTGAGAGCCGATCGCCTCTATGAAGGGATGAATATTTGGGGTGTTCATGGGTTGACCGCCGCGCAACAAGCCACATTGAGGGCATTAGGAGCAGTCGAATACTGATCCAATCTGTTAGTCCTCAGATTGGGTAAGAGAGAAATGTATTCTACTTTCATCGGTTCACTGCTTGCCGTGGCAGGCGATCGCCTGATTCAACGAATGCTGCACTGTGAGGACAATTAGGTGCAAAATTTTAAGCTTTTTTACCTTACTATTAATCTATCTTGGTGAGACAGCTCATTTCAGTATCATTCGTACTATACGAACTTAGGTTTGATGTAGCTCTAACCTTAAGTTTGATGTAACCCCAATGCTACAGGCTGCCTGACGATTGATCATTTTGTTACTTCAAATATAGACTCTGCATTGATGACAAATTTGGGTTTATTCCCTAAATTATGACTATGCAAAGGATTGTAGAAAAGGGGAAACCTCATAGTACTTCAGTGTAGTGAGTAATTTTTTCCTTTCTGCCACTATCTTCCTCACCCTCTGAAAATCAGCTTGGATTACTGGGGAAAGCGCTAGGCGATCGCGGGTAGTTGCATTGATCAACATCAAGTTTTGTAAGAGGTTCCCATGCAAAGAGTAGAACATTACTCATCAACTTATTCAACGCCTGTTCACGGACTTTCAGCTCGTGAATTGGAAGTTTTGAAACTCATGGTTGAAGGTCAAAGTAATCTTGAAATTGCAGCCCATCTATATCTGAGCCAGCACACTGTAAAGACTCATGTACGTAGCATCTTCAATAAACTTGGAGTTGGTCATCGTGTACAGGCTGCTGTGATCGCTTTGCGTCAGGGGTTAATTTAAGAGATAAAAGTTGCGGGTTCTCCCTTCAGAACACACTCACGCTTGTTTCAAACGCTGTAAGCGGACGGGGTAAGAACTGTAGAAGATTAAAAGGGCGTTGCTAAATGCGGGTATGATTTACGGACTCAATTCCCTCTGTAGGGGCATGGCATTGCCATGCCCCTATGAAACTCATATATCGTCGATATGACAGTACTATTGCTGGAGGTAAGCAGAGACTGTCGCTGTCGCGAATCGGCAAATGTCACTGTGATTAAATAGGGATTACTGCACAGAAACACTTGCTGTCACAGCAGAGGTTGCTGCTTCAATAATTAAGTTGGCAACCTCTCTGGGTTGGGAGATATAGGCCACATGGCTGGCTTTGATTTCAGTTGTTTTAGCACCAATCCGGTCTGCCATAAATCGCTGAAGCTCAGGGTTAATAGCCTGGTCTTCCTGGGACACCAGATACCATGAGGGAATTGTTTTCCAAGCTGCGCTGTCTAATGATTGTCCAAAGGCTAGACTGGCAGGAGGTTTTTGCGTTACTGCCAACACTCGCGCCTCAACTGGTGACACGTCTTTGGCAAAGACTTCGTGAAACTTCTCACGATCAATGTAGAGAAATCCGGCTGTATCCGCAACAATTGCTGTGGCAAGCGGCGGTGGCGGAAATTTGCCAATTAATTGACCAACACTTTCGCCCGGACCCAATGCCCAACCAGCGATATAAACCAGTGCTTTCACTTGTGGGTTGCCATCCGCTGCCCCTGTAATTACGGCTCCGCCATAGGAGTGACCGACCGCTACGACGGGTTCCTCTTGGGCATCAATCACGCGTTTGGTTGTGGCAACGTCGTCTGGCAGAGAGGTAAGAGGATTTTGCACAGCAGTCACGGTATAGCCAGCCTGTTGTAAAAGCGGAATGATGTGTTGCCATGATGTAGCGTCAGCCCAGGCACCATGAACAAGAACGATCGACGGTTTATCTTTAGACATAAGGGTTACTCCTTCTGGGTGAATGCTTTGTTCCTATTGAATTACTGAAATCCTTAAAATGGGCTTTGTTGCCCGCACAATTAACTTGAAACTGGTGAGATAACTAGCTAGCTGCGTTTGGTGTTATGCCATTACTGCTACAACCTCGTCTGTAGACAGAACTTGATTGGCGATATATCCAAAGTTGATCAGTGCTGCTTTATAGCCATCGCCTAGCTCTGGGTGTCGCGGAGCAGCAGTTGCATCCTTGACGACAAGTACTTCAAAACCTTGCTCAATCAAGTCACGCAAGTGCGCTTCAACACAAATATTTGCCAACATTCCCAGGAGAATGACTTTACTGATGTTGCGCTTACGCAGTTGTAGAACGAGATCGTTGCTCTGTGGTCCATAGGCTTTGTGAGGGCTAACCACAATGGTTTTGCCATCCTCAATGAAGGGCTTATAGCGATCAAGCCAATCAGCACCCGACCCCAAGAAACCGTCAAGGCTCAACGCACCCTTGCGATCGAATTCCCTGGACTCCAGCATCATGCGCTCCACGGTTCCGGCAAATTTCCAGCCATAATCTGTGGGGTAATAATAATGGGGGGAGATAAATACTTCAAATTCATTCTGCTTAGCAGCTTTGAAGATCCGCTCGATGTTTTCGATGGTCTGATTTTCCTTTACACTATCACCCACCAAATCCCAGGAGACACCTTCTCCATCTAAGACATCGTTTTGTGGATCAATGACAACTACTGCGGTGTCGTTTTTGTTGATGTTCATGTTTTTTCTCCTTGCCTGTTAATATTCATAATTTTTTCCTGAATGCAAGAACTTAACCCTCGCCGTTCGATATCTCACACTGTTGGAATGGTTCCACCGTCAATGACAAACTCAGACCCGTTGATGTAAGAAGCGCGATCGGATACCAGGAAAGCAACCAGTTCAGCAACTTCTTCAGGGCGACCCGGACGACCCATTGGAATTCCTCCGAGTAACTTCATCAGCCCAAGTCTTGCAGTCTCAAAATCTGTTCCTGCATTTGCAGCTAATTTCTCAATCCGTCTTGTGGTAGCCGATGTCTCGATGTACCCGGGAGCCACCGTATTCACTCGCACGCCTTTCGGGGCAACTTCTTTGGAAAGTCCTTTGCTGTAGTTGGTTAACGCTGCTTTTGCCGCAGCTAATGGCAAGGTTGCAAAAAGCGGTAGGGTGCGTTGGATAGAGGAGATATGAATGATGACGCCTGAACCTTGTTCTAGCATGTGGGGCAGAAACGCCCGATCTAATCGAACAGCAGCAAACAAATTGGCGTTGAATGTCTGCTGCCAATCTTCATCACTGAGGGCAAGTGCGCCACCCGTGGGTGCTGAAGAACCACCCACATTATTAATCAAGATGTCTACACTGCCGAGATGAGCGAACACTTCCTTGGTCACTTTTTCCACACCGTCAGACGTGCTGATGTCAGCCTGAATGAACAAGTCCGGTGATTGCAATTCGTCAGGCTTTGAGCGAGCGGTTGTCATGACTTTTGCACCCGCTTGCCTCAGACGAGTGACGATCGCTTCTCCCATACCTTTGGTTCCGCCTGTTACCAGCACTCTCTTGTGAGATAACTCATTAGGATCAATCTGGATTGCTGTCATGAGTCTAAGCTTCTCGTTGGAGTACAACTTTGCCCAACGCCTGACCGGATTCAGCCCGTTGGTGTGCCTGAGCCACTTCAGAAAAATTGAATACTTTGGTATCCAACAAGGGGTGTACCTGTCCTGCATCCACCAGTTGAGCCACTTGGGTCAGAATCTCTCCCTGCCGCGATCGCCCCACTCCATAGAGTATGGGAATGAGCCGATAAACCAGATGCAGAGTGAGTCCTTTGGTATGAAATAGGGTGAGATCTTGCTTAGAGGTAGAAACAACGAAGATGACGCGGAGAGGGGGGGACGCGGAGACTCCAATCACTGTTCTGGTTCACCGTCTCACCGCCTCACCGCTTCCTATTGCAGATATTTCTTCAGTTCAGCAGCGGCTTGGACAAAAAGAGAACGGACTGATGGAAGCTCTGCTAAACCGTTAAGCAATCCGAAGTCATGAATCATACCGTTGTAGCGCACAGTTGTCACAGGTACTCCAGCTTCATCTAGCTTGCGTCCATACGCTTCGCCTTCATCGTGCAAAATATCGCTTTCGGCAATTTGAATTAATGCTGGAGGCAAACCTTTGAGCTGCTCAACCGTAGCTTGTAAGGGAGAAGCATAGATGTCTTTGCGCTTTTCTGGGTCAGCGATGTACATGTCATACATCCACTTCATCAAAGGTGTGGACAGGAACCGTTTGTCACCAAATTGGTGATACGAATCCGTTTCAAAATTAGCGTCCACAATCGGCCACATCAAAATTTGCAGCTTAATGTGCGGACCTCCCTTTTCTTTCGCCATCAATGTCGTTACTGTTGACATGTTGCCGCCGACGCTGTTTCCCACGATCGCCAGATTTTTGCCATCAACTCCAATTTCCTCACCGTGCTCGGCAACCCATTTGGTCGCAGCATAAATCTCATTAATCGCTTGTGGATATTGAGCATCTGGCGTGCGAGTGTAGTTGACAAAAACCCCCGAAAACCCTGAAAGCACAACCAGATCACGAACCATGCGCTTATGCGTTGGATAATCGCCTAACACCCAACCGCCACCATGAATAAACATGAAAACCGGCAATATGCCTTTGACTCCTTCAGGTCGGACGATATTGAGTGTAATCGAATAACCGTCAGCGGTAATCGTCTTCTCAGACTCTTCAATGCCTGAAAGGTCTACGTTAACAGAAGCCTGTGCATCCACGAGGACTTGACGCGCTTCGAGTGGAGTTAATTTCTCTAACGCGACACCTGCTGAGTTCAGCCCCTTCAAAAATTCCTTCGTTCCCTGGGAAAGACGTGGATCATCTGCAACTTCCAAAATTTTCACCGCTTGTGAATTTACTTGAGCAACCATGACGTTCTCCTTTTGTTGATAAATAGTGAACAATCTGTTGAAGTGGCACGTTCAACTGAATGACTTAACAGTATTTGTTGATGAGCAATGATTGTAGACAATGCTTAAGCGATAGCAACGTGAGAGTTTGCAAATTTCCTTAAACTGCATTTTCATGGCTGGGATTTAGCGAACAACGATCCCAGTCCAAGGTATGGTTTTAATGGAAGAACCTCAAACTTTAAAACTCCTGCCTGTGCCATTGGGAACTGTGTAGCAATCTCTTGCATCACCTCTAAAGTTGGAGCTTCACACATGAGAACAGCACCACTCATGTCTGCGATGTAGTAGACCGAGCGCACAATCTCAGCAGAGTATTGTTGCCACACCATTTCTGCCTCAGCTTTGACGTAGGGCAGCACTTGTTCCATTGCCACACCTTCAGCAGCTCGCGCTAATACTAAAAATTGCATTCTGCTTTCCTTGAGTTTAGAAATACTTGTGAAGTCAAGAACGGTATATGCTTCAAGGCATTGCTGAATACGGGTATGATTCATGGGTCTCAATCCCCTCTGTAGGGGCATGGCATTGCCATGCCCCTACAAAATTCACACGTTAGATCAGCGATGCCTTCTTCAGCTACAAAGGTACGAGAAGAGAAATCAAAGTAGCGTTTTTTGCTCTTATCAGGCAGGAACGGGTTGGAGTCGTGATGCAAGGAATTGGGTAATATGCTTTGCGATCGCATCCCCATCTTCTTCCAGGGCAAAATGTCCGGTATCGAGTAAATGGAGCTCAACGTCTTTCAGATCGCGCTGGTAGGGATAAGCACCTTCGGCAGGGAAGATGTAGTCATTCTTGCCCCAGACAATCAGAGTGGGTGGCTGATATTTGCGGAAGTACTCTTGCCATTGGGGATAAAGTGGTGGATTGGTGCCATAGCTATACAGCAGTGTTAATTGAATGTCAGCGTTTCCGGGGCGATCGAGGAAATGTTGATCCATCGTCCAGGTATCCGGGCTAATCACCTCAGGATTGCGAACGCCGTTGGTATATTGCCATTTCGTTGCATCCAGGGTCACAAGGTATTTGAGCTTGTCCGCATTCTCAGGAGAACGATCTTGCCAATATGCCTTAATTGGGTCCCAAAACTCCCGCAGACCTTCCTCGTAAGCATTCCCGTTCTGCACAATCAGGGATTGTACCCGCTCTGGATATTTGGCAGCAATCCGATAACCAATGGGAGCACCATAATCCATCACGTAAAGACTATATTTTTTAAGGTCGATCGCAGTAATAAACTTCTCCACGATCTCAGCCAGGTGGTCAAACGTATAGTCAAATTCATCCACGGTTGGCATCGAACTGTTGCCGTAGCCTGGATAGTCGGGTGCAACGAGATGAAATTTATCCGCAAGCGCAGGGATCAGATTGCGGAACATGTGAGAGGACGTTGGAAAGCCGTGCAGCAGCAGAATGGTCGGATTATCACGAGAGCCAGCTTCCCGGTAGAAGATATCTAAACCATCGATCGAAACGGTGCGATATGTAGTCATGAAATTACTCCTTGTTTATAGTGAAGTTGAAGTGCTTGCGTGGAGGATTAAAAAATTAAATGCGTTCCCACACCAACTCAAAGACTGTTTCAACACCATCAGTTAAGACCGGCGACGTTCTTAGCGTCACTTGACTCTCACTTAAAGTAAACGTGCGAACTAACGCTGTACCCACCCGATTAGGAATCGATGCAATTTCGAGCTGGTGAGTCACTGTGTTTCCACTCAAGGTATATGTTCCTGCGTATGCACTGAAGGTCGTGAATGCTTGAGCCAGCTCTTCTACGGGTAGAGCATGCATCTGGGGACTCAGCGGTGATTGAACCTCTTGACTCAGTGGTGAGCGATCGCTCCTAGCAAACATCACCATCATGTGACCATCTGATGTATACGTAATGTAACCAACGGGATGAGTACCATATACATCTGGAGTTGCCGTTCCATTAGCATGAATAGCCGTTGCAGAGATTAACTTCCACATACCAATGAGCGGGTTATTCTCACTTGGTGGTGTAGTCATACTGTTTAGCCATTGCTTGATGGTCTTCCGCTGGAGTAATGGGTCTCAATACAAAATCAAACTCGTTCGTGTAAAACGGTTTACTCTGATTGTGCGCCTTTTCGTCTGATGCTTCGTGCTTGTGTAATTGAATGATCGCTGATCGCACTGAAAAGGTCGTATCTGAATCTAGGTGAGGATCGCCAGCAATAAAAATTTGGGATGTTAGCGGAGTATACTTCGGGGCACTGACTTTGAAATGAATGTGAGCCGCCCGCCAGGGATGTCGTCCTAGCAATCGTAGCAACTCACCCGATGGACCACTGGTGGGTACTTTGTAACCAAATGGCACTACCGTCTCAAACCTATACTTACCGCTGGCATCTGTCGTGAAACGTCCCCGAAAGTTTCCCTGTGGCTGAGATGGATCTTGAATGTCATACGCTCCCTTGGAATTGGGTTGCCAGACATCTATCACAGCATTGGCGATTGGCTGACCATCTAAGTCTAAAACCCTGCCTGATAGAAAAAGTGTGTCTCCTTCTGCATCAATACCCAGGCGATCGCCCATCTGCCGTTCTGGTGCATTCGGCACATACAAGGGTCCTTCTAAATTGCCTTCTGTACCGCGATGGGCATCGTGCAGCAATTCTACCAACTCTGAGATCCCGAGTAGATCCGTTAACAGATGGATTTCTCCAATAGGAATCTCCTGAGTGTGATGACTTGCCTGATTAAGAAAATTACGTCCTTGTTGCAATTCTGGCTCAGTCAGATTCACTTCACGCACAAACTCATGCAAATGTCGAACCAAGCTTGTATAAATTTCATGCAATCGTGGGTGAGATTTACCGCGATCGCCATGATCAATGACAGCTTGAGTAATGGTATCAAGCGTAATGTTCTGCATGATTGAACTCCTTTGCATTTGCAGCACAACTGATAGTCGTTTTACGGTGACTAGCCCGGTAGGGGTTGCCATGTGGAGAAGTTGGCAAGATGTACCCAGTAGGCAGTTAACCCAATGTAAGCAAAGACGAAAGCTGCTGCAATCAGCACAGTTCCTCCAATCGTCCGCAAGAGCCGGGTTTCTTTGATGTAGAGAGTTGGTGCAGCAAAAACTCCGCCTAAGCCAACTAAAATAAAACCAGTTCCTGCCAGCAGAGAAATCTGTGTTAATTCCAAGTTAATGATGCGAACGCCAATGAGAAGGGATACAAGCCCGGCAAAGAAACCGTAAATACCCAGGGTTAGCAATTCCCAGCCCATTGCAAGAGTGAGGGCAGTTCCGACAAATAGAATGCCAAATAGAACGGTTGTTTCACCAAAGGCAATATTAAAGCTACCAGGAACGGGCCAGGTCAACGTCATGTGAAAACCAGTGAGTAACGCGATCGCCCCGACGATGCCGAAGCCTGGAATCCAACGTCTTTGGTTTGAGCTGCCTAGACCAAAATACAGATAGGCCGCCAACAGAGCGAGCCCAGCCGTCAGGTTAATGAGCATGAGTGAAATGTAATCAATAAACATTAGACCTCCTGCAAAGGTTTGGCTATGTCAGAATTTATCCTGACGGCGGACTTGCTCTTGGAAGTAGTTGCGCCAACTTTCGGGTAAAGCTTCTAATTGAGCAACACGGTGAAGTAACTCTGGATTATCCTGCTCGCGTACATAAAGTTGAGTGATATCAGCAACTGTGATGTTGTTGTCGTCTCGGTTTACCAACTCTAGAGTGTCTCCGGCTCCAACTTCGCCCTCTTGCAAAACTCGGAAGTAAAATCCAGTGCGCCGACTCGCAAGGAATCGCTTCACCATATCGGGTCGCCCAAACCGAATTCCCAGTTTGTAGCAGGGCAGGCGGGGCTGTGTCACCATCAGCTGAATAGTACCAATCTGAAAGCGATCGCCAATGTTCAGCTCCTCTTCCTTTAGCCCAGTGGTCGTAAAATTTTCACCAAAGATGCCTAATGGTAGCTCTGTATCGGGCAACTCACTTTGCCAATAGTCGTAATGCTCGAATGGATAGACATAAACTGCCTTGTCTGCTCCTCCGTGAACGGTGAGATCTGCCTGTCCATCACCGTTTAAGTTGAGTGAGCGCACCATCACTCGTTCGCTGACTGGTTCTTTGAAAATTCCAGTTGTTACGGTTTTTCCTTTCCAGGTTACTTCACGTGGAAGCCCGACATTGACAGAGATGACTTTCATCTTTGGCTCCGTAATTTTTGGCTCTGAAGAAGTGGTAGCCTTCTACAGCAGTACATCTTCTGTACTTCAGCTCTGCAATCCTTGTATGACCTAATTTAGAGAAATCAATCAAATTTGTAGTCCATTTAAGGTCCATAGTTTAAGCAACATATTGATCAATAGTTGGTTAATCCAGGGTACTGGTTTAGATCAAACTTAAGTTCAGGTCGACATCAAGCCCTAAGTTCTTCAGCCACTCAAGGTTATCTCTCATAGCAGGCGATCGCCTGATTCAATGAATTCTGCACTACTGGGTTAGAGGTATCGGCAACCAGAACCACTTCCCCTGTAGGAGTAGTTTGCCATCCAGTTGCTTCAGTAATTGAGGCGGGAGAGAGGGAGGAAGGACGAGCCTGGAGAGGAGACGCGGAGACGCGGAGAGAGTTCGTGACAGATTCCTCCTGTCCTCGTGTCACTGCATTTCCTTCCCCTCCACTCCCACTATCCACTTGTTGTGGCACAACAAGCCTACGTCGATCTCTCCAACCGACATTATCATCAAGCTGCTGTTCTGGTGAGGGACGTAAGCCTCCCCGTCCTGTGATGGCAAACGAACTCCCCTCACCTGCTGGGCAGACCGTCGCTATCAGTTGGCTTGGATCGGAGAGTTCAGTGGGTAATTCGATTAGTCCCTGTGTTGGATCAAGATCGGGAGTTTGAACTGTAACAGTTCCTGCGTCGATCGTCGGGTTTTCCTGGGAGAAAGCCGTAATATCATTGGTTAGCAGATTGCGCGGAGCGAGTTCTTCTGAATCAGTGGTGTTGAGCAAGCGTTGCAGGTCCTCACGAGTCTGGACAGCAAATCCGTAGATACCCTGAGCAGACAGCGTAATTTGTCCACCTGACCCTTCAAAGGCATTGGCAATGATGTCATTGTTTTCATTGGGAGCCGAGACGATGAAATTGCCGTTAAAGGTGATGTTGCCGCCATCTCCCCCAGATTGAGCAGTCCCTGCTGTAGAGGAAATCATACTGCCGTTGCGTAATACTAATACATCCACATTTTGTAGAGTAATATTTCCGCCTCGACCAGATGCTGTTTCAGCACTGAAAGTTCCTCCATTGCCCAAACGAATAGAATTAGCGATCGCCTCAACACTGCCTGCATCACCTGAGCCTTGACTATTGACGGTGATGCGACCTCCATTTTGGATGATCAACTCCTCAGTCCTGAGTCTGATGCTTCCTCCTTGGCTGATTGAATTGGTATCGGTGTTGGCAAAGATTCCACTTTCAGCACTGGCGGGATCGACCGCAGGTCTACCAAATTGGGCAAGTCTCGCGGCGAAAGTTGGATCAGATCCCGAAATAGTAATGTTGGCAGCATCAACCCTAATGCTACCAGCAAGTCCAGATTGGAAAGCAGTGGTGAGGATTTGACTACCGCCTGTCAACTCTAAGTTATCAACGTTAACTACGATATCGCCACTGTTAAACGCATTGAGCGATCGCGCTGCTACAACACCTCCATTTCGCATGTAGAGATTCCTGGCTCGTACTTCGATCGCCCCCCCTTCACCCTGTCCTACTGCTGACGCATTAGAGTTGAGGGCGCTAGAAAATCCTTGGGAACTCACACCAGAGATTACTACGGAATCTCTTACATCCACTGAAATGTTTCCTGCATCTCCTATTCCTGAGGTCGTGGTAATAAAATACGCTCCATCTCTTAGGAATAACGATTGAGCCCGCAGGTTAATGTCTCCCCCTTGACCTGCACCAAATAAAATGACGCTGACAAACAAAGTCCGCCCTTGGCTTCCATTGGTTAGGGAGACCAGACCACCCGCCTCGATGTTGATATCGCCAGTATTTCCAACTCCTCCGGGCGCAACGTTGGCACCAATGCCAGTTAAGTCTGCCTTAACTCCAGTGATGCCTGAAGGAGTGTCGCTTCCAGTCACAGTGATGTTGTCTATGATGCTTACGTTTATATCTCCTGACTGTCCCCGCCCAAAAATGCTATTACTGATTTGACCAAACTCACTAATTTCCAAAGAGTTTGCTCGAATGTTGATATCACCACTTCTCCCTGTAGCGTTGGGAAATACCTCGTTGTTAATCCAACTTAGCTGCCTGAGAGCGATCGCTCCTGTCGCATTGATTGAAATATCCCCAGCTTGTGCATCATCTGAACCTAAATTACTAGCAATCCCTGCTTCCAGGAGGCTACCCGCTAAAATATCAAGGTTGCGAGCGTTAATGGCGATATCGCCCCCTCCGTCTGCGGCTACATTAATACGGGCTGAGTCGGCGATTACCACATCCAAAAATTGTCCAACTCCCTCATAGCCCAACTGATAACCTGTATTAACTGTTGTTAGACTGACCTGATTATTTCTGGCAACGCTGCCTAATTCAATTCGTCCACCTGGGGCCGTCAAATTTGGTTCTCCGGATGCACCTGAGGTTCCACCTCTGATAGAAATATTTCCTCCAGCCAAAGCAAGTGTTTCTCCAGTGGGAACTGCTAACTCCGCTCCCTGCACCTGGATTGCACCTGGATTGGTGCCAAACTGCAAACCGATTGGTGTATTGATGGTTAGCAAGGGAGGCGCAGACGGATCGATCGCGCTAAACTCTAGGTCATTGGCAAAGTGGATGCTGCTAGCTGTACTGGCAACGAACGAACCTCCAATGTTGAGAGTGGCATTGGGACCAAAGAGAATGCCATTGGGATTGAGCAAAAACAGGTTTGCCGTACCATTTGCCCAAATCAAGCCATCAATATTTGAGGCAGAGCGACCTGTGACGCGACTGAAGATGTTCTGCACGTCAGCAGCGTTGTTGAAATAGGCGGAACCTCCAGTAGGTACTGAGAACGATTGGAAGCTGTGGAACAGATTACCCCCTCGTCTGGCTCCGCCATCAATCTGAGCATTAACATCGCCTATGACTTGCGATCGCTCTCCTGCTGGCAACGTGTCATCGGGGACAACTTGAGCAGCAATTGGTAAAGCACAGAACACTGCGCTCACGATACTACTCATCACAACCCATGTGTATAAGTGCGACCAGTTCATATAGCTGTCCTCGTTCCCTAGTTCCAATCGATAGGAGAGGAATATTCCAGGTGCAATGCCAGGCAATTCTCCCTATGGAGCGATCGCTCACCTCACAATAGAACAATCAACAGCATCAGACCAGACAAGATAATTAAGTTAGGGTTACTAACAGCAGTCTATGGAGCAGATATGCAGAAGCGGTGTTAACTCATCTGAGGGGGAAGATCTCCAGGCGCACCAAGCAACTCGTCTCCAATCTCAGCAGAGATATGTCCAAACAGCGCCATGTCTGGTGGTTTTGTCTCATCCACTGTCCCCACTGCTGCGATCAGCCGAGCAAAGGCACTGGGCGCAGCAACGACCAACCCACGCGCTGGTTTATCACCGACTACAGCAACCACATGCGGTACGCCTGGAGAAATCAGGTAATTTTCACCAGGACCCAGCACAATCTTGTCTTCACCAGCCCAAACCGTAAACTCTCCTTCCAGCACATAGAGCTGTTCAGAGTAGCGGGTATGACGATGAGGAGGAGGCTGTGTGCCAGGTGGGAAGTAGCCCTCAATCAGATCGTATTTACCTCCAGTCGTAGTGTGATCAGCAACGATAGTAAGATGAGTACCAAAAAACCAGAGAGGTTGTGCCATGATTCTCCTGTTCAAAATCAGGTTAAGTGAGCAAGCATAACGATCGGTAGCACCAACAGCAAAGAGGATGAAGTTTGGAGCTATACAAGACGGTTGAAGCTGTAATGCAATTTTTTGAACTATCCTAGTCTCATTCAACTGTGGTCGATTGTTAGATAGACAAGCGTTCTGGACTTTGAACATTCAACCCACGGGGGCTAGTTTGCGCTGTGCGGCTCGCTTTAATGAAATCCGCTGCCTTCTCGCCGATCATGATGGTCGGTGCGTTCGTATTTCCTGAGATGATTGTCGGCATGATGGAGGCATCGACAACTCGCAACCCCTCAACTCCATATACCCGTAGTTCAGGATCTACGACTGCCATCGGGTCAATGCCCATTTTGCAAGTGCCAACAGGATGCCACACCGTGCTGCCATTGTTGCGGATGTAAGCTTCGAGGGCTTCATCACTTTGGACTTCAGCACCCGGAGCAATTTCTACACCGCGAAACTCATCAAAGAAGCTGGTATGAAGCAATCGACGCATTAATTTAATTGCGAAAACGAGCTTTTGTGCATCGGTTTCACATTGCAGATAGTTCATCTGAAACATCGGTGCGTCTTTGGGATCAGATGATCGTAAGCCGACACTGCCAATGTTTTGAAGACGGGTCAAAGAAACTGCACCAGTGAATGCCCAATCAGGCTGGGGATATCCAGGTGGTACGAACAGATTGGGACCGAAGAAAAACTGAAGATCTGGTCTAGCCTCCGAATTCTCCTCACTATGCAAAAAGAATCCAGCTTCCGCGATACTACTGGTGCTTGCTGGATGTAAATCCTGAGTTGCCTGGTATGACACAGGAACGAGAAGATGGTCTTGGAGGTTTTGACCAACCCCTGGCAAATCAGCGACAACAGAAATTCCCAATGCTTGCAACTGTGCGGTATCCCCAATCCCGGAAAGCATCAGCAGCTTGGGCGAATCGAACGTACCCGCACTTAAAATCACCTCCCTGTTGACCCTGACCTGGTGCAGCATTCCCTCGTGCAGATATTCCACCCCAACGGCGCGAGTTCCCTCAAACAACAATCGAGTCACCAGTGCGCCAGTGGTTACAGTTAGATTGGGACGCTGAAGAATGGGCACAAGGAAAGCAGCCGCAGTACTGTGTCGCTTGCCATCTTTAATAGTGTATTGATAAAGTCCCACCCCTTCCTGTTGTGCACCGTTGAAATCAGAATTGTAGTCATAGCCGAGTGCCACCGCTGCGTCGATAAAGCGTTGGGATACGACGTTCGGGGAAATCGGATCGGTGACGCTCAACTCTCCATCAACCCCGTGAAATTCAGACGCCCCGCGCTGCTGGTGCTCCGATTTCTTGAAATAGGGCAAGACATCCTGGTAACTCCAACCGGGATTTCCTAATGACTGCCAGTGGTCATAATCGTGATGATTGCCCCGAACGTAAAACATGAAATTAATCGAGCTGCTGCCACCCAAGACTTTGCCACGAGAAGAAAAGACTTTGCGGTTGTTCAGGTAGGGTTCGGGTTCAGTAAAATAGCCCCAGTCCACCTCAGTGCCAAGTAGGTTGACGCATTCTGCCGGGATAAAAAGCTCTGGTTTCGTATCTGGGTTACCTGCTTCGAGAAGTAGCACTGTTGTGTTGCTGTCTTCGGTCAGACGGTTGGCGACTACGCAGCCTGCCGAACCGGCACCAATCACAATGTAGTCATAGTGAGTCATGACAGCCTCCTGAGTTGTCTGCAAGGGTTCATTTTTGTTATTGCGCGGCATATTCACGGTTAACCGCAATTTTTTTAGAGTTGCGTTCTATGCTAGGCGCTTGTCTTGACAACGCTAGGTGAGAATAGCTGCCATTAACTGCTCCATGTCCCAGCCGCTGGTGTATCGAGTTCCATTGATAAATAGTGCTGGAGCATCCGTTACTCCACTGAGTAATCCACTTTCGAGATCTTGACTGATGCGATCGGCGTGTACTCGTCTCGATATATCTCTCAAAAATTGAGGAATATCGAGTTCGAGATGGTTGGCATACTCTACTAGATAGCAATCTTCTAATGCTTGCTGATGATTGAACAACATGTCATGCATCTGCCAAAACTTTCCCTGTGCTCCCGCTGCTGCCGCTGCCATTGCAGCCTTTTGGGCGTGAGGATGGATCTGAGGTTGAGGAAATTGTCGGAACACAAAACATAGATAGTTCTCCTCAGCCAAGGTCGTATCAAGCTGTGTTTGAACTGCCTTGATCAAGGCGTGAAGTTCTCCACAGGTAGGGCATTGATAATCTCCATACTCGACGAGCACAACCCTGGCGCTGAGCGGTCCTTGCCGATAGTCTCGCTCAGAAGGCGGTATAGCTAACGGGTTGTGGTCGTCGGATGGTTCAATTGAGGTGTCTTGACTCATTCTAAACCTGCGAAGAAAAGAGCTTTTATCGTACAAAAAGCAATGTGAAATCTCTTTCCTCTAAACCTAGAACCGTTTGTATAATCCTAAGTTAAGGGATTAACTTAAATCTGTCGTCAACTCAAAGTTCTTATTTGCAGTAACAGAAAGATTGCTCACCGGGTTAGTCCAGGGTATTGAGGTCATATCAAACTTAAGTTCAGGTTTACGTCACCGCGACGCAGTCAGTCGAGTCATCAATTGACGTTCTTAGCGAGGCAACGGTTGTGATAACTGAGAGAAAGCATTGGAACTGGACAAGGCTAGCAGGTTGGTGCATCAGTGGGGCGATCGCCAGCATCCAAACTCCTGCCCTTGCCCAGCTTAATCTCACCCCTGACACGGCTCCTGATCGTGACCTGGAAACTCGCATTGAGAGACTACCGCCAACAGTTGATCAAGTTCGTGGAGGAACTCAACAGGGTTCTAATGTTTTTCATAGCTTTGAGGAGTTCAATATTCCCGAAAATCGTTCTTTGTACTTTGAAAACTTAAGTGGAGTTAGAAATATCCTGGGTCGAGTGACTGGATCTGATCCATCTAATATTGAGGGGACTTTGGGCGTAGGAGAACCCGGCAACTTAGGTAACGCTAACTTGTACTTAATTAATCCTAATGGAATTATTTTTGGCCCAAACGCTCGATTAGACGTCAATGGATCATTCGTCGCTACAACGGCTAACGCGATGGAGCTAGGGAGACGAGGGCTATTTAGTGCTTCTCAGCCGGAGACCTCATCACTACTCAACGTCACACCTACTGCGTTTCTATTTAACCAAATTGCGAATCAGCCGTTAAACTCCATCACGGTAAATGGTGAGTTAACTGTGCCTACGAATCAAAGCATTCTGCTTGTAGGTGGCAATCCGTTTCCAAGCGATACTGCAAGCGGTAGAGTACTGTTCAACGATGGGCTACTGAAAGCGCCAGCAGGACGAGTAGATGTCGCCGCCGTTGCAGAGCCAGGTCGAGTTGGACTTGACATTCAAAGTGGTCTCTTGTTTCTGCGATTTCCAGATAGTTTAGCGCGATCGCCCATCACCCTAATCAACGGAAGTACGATCGACGTGAGAGAGGCACCTGGAGGCGCTATTGCCATCTATGCAGGTGACTTCAACCTGCTCAACACCAGTTTCTTGCAGGGAGGCATTGCTCAAAATGCTGGTGTCGTCAGAGGTCGAGCTGGAGATATTGTTGTGAATGCATCGGGTCGCGTTTTTCTGAATCAGGGAAGTGCGATCGGCAACTCTATACTGCAAGGCTCTACGGGGCGGGCGGGCGATATCATTGTCACTGCAAATAACCTACATCTAGACGGCAGCGCTCCAAATGGAGGATTGACTAGAATTGTCAGCCGACTCAGACCTGGCAGCTCTGCTAATCCTGCGGCGGAAGGACGAGGCGGCGATATCCTTGTTTCTGTGAGCGATCGCGTTTTACTCACCAATGGTGCTGCTATTAGCACTACTACCGATGGCATTGGAGATGCAGGCGACATTCAAGTGAGAGGCGATCGCATTCATTTTGACGGACAGACTGAAAACTTTGTTTTTGACCCAGAAGTGCCCGAGGAACGCTTTCGCTCTGAAAGCGCTGTTTTTAGTGCTGTTCGGGGACAGGGCGATGGCGGTCAGGTTCAGCTAGAAGCGCGATCGATCCGCTTTACTAACGGCGGCGGCGTAAACACCAGTACTTTAGGTGAAGGAGATGCTGGCAGCGTTACTGTGATTGCGGACGACATTGTTTTGCAGGGGGTTGGCGCTGACTCTCAGTTTCGCTTCAGCGGCATCTATAGTCGGGCTGAGACAAATGCAGAGGGGGGCGGCGGCGGTGGTGTGATTCGCATTCAAACAGGGTCGCTGTCTATTCTAGAGGGTGCCACTATTACGGCTGCAACGCTAAGTGAGGGAGATGCTGGTAAGTTATTTGTCACTGCTGACAGATTTATCCGGGTGAGCGGAGTAAATGCAGACGGAAGTCAAAGCCAGTTAAACTTTAACACCTCAACTGCCGGGGACGCAGGGGAGCTAGAAATCAACACCCCTCGGCTGATGGTATTAGACGGAGCAAACGTTTCTGCCCTAACTTCTGGAGCAGGACGAGGCGGCATCTTGGAGGTGAATGCAAGTGAGTCGATTGTGGTAGATGGACGCGGTAGCCGTCTCTCATTTGATACCTTAGGGAGCGGTGATGCACGAGGAATTAGGCTAGAAACAGAGAATTTGCGGGTGCAAAATCAAGGCATCGTTACAGTGAGTAATGGGCAAAACGGCACAGGTAATCCGGGAAATTTAACCGTGTTTGCAAGAACCATTACACTGCAAGATCAAGGTTCTCTTAGGACTGAAACGCGCTCAGGCAGCGGTGGCAACATTGACCTCAACGTGGAGGAGTTAACGCTACTGCGAAATCGCAGCCTGATTTCTGCTTCTGCAAGTGGGTTTGCGAATGGTGGCAATGTCACGATTGAAACTCCTAATGGGTTTGTGCTTGCTGTTTTGTCTGAAGACAGTGACATTGTAGCGAGTGCTGATGCTGGAAATGGTGGAGCTGCCCGCGCTAGAGCAGCTGGAGTGTTTGGCTTTCGCCAGTTTCGGGAACAACGAACCCGTGAAAGTGATTTCACGGCAAGCTCAGTTTTGGGAATCGATGGAACTCTAGACATCGATACAGAGGAACGCGAATTTGAAGAGCTAGAAGGCACTCCAGTCACGGCTGAAATTGCTCAAGGCTGTACGGCAAGGGGCAGCCAAACCCCGAGTGAGTTTGTTGTGACAGGGCGCGGTGGGCTACCGTCTAGTTCAGATGAGGCGATCGCCCCTGATGCCGTTCAAGTTGACCTGGTTACTCGTGCGGTTGAGGAGGTAAATCTCGCTGAGGGCGATCGCTCTAACAACTCTGAAGAGAATACAGAGCAGGATAGAAATCAAATCATGCTTCAAACCCATGCTCCAGTTGTAGAAGCTCAAGGCTGGATGCTGGATGCTAATGGTGAAGTCGTTCTCACTGCGGCTGTACCCCTCACTACATCTCAGAACCTCTGGCATCCTGTTGGTTGTCATGCATCTCAGTGAGAATTCCGCTAAGTGTAAGAATTCCGCTAAGTAGAGGAGGGAAAAAGGTGAGAAACAGTCAAGCCTCAAAAAACCGCTTACTGCGACGCTTGCTGAGGTACATGCAGGTGAGAGTGCGGTGTTTAGCAACATCGCTGTTTCTGGTAGTTCTGTTTTTAGGAGCAGCGATTCTACCAACTTTCGCCCATGTCGTCACTGAGAATTTAGTGGTTCAAAGTTTGCCTGATGCAAACATGCTAGACCAGCAGGGGCGGCAATTCTATCAGACAGAACAGTTTGCCGAATCAGTTTCAGTTTGGCAACGGGCAGCGATCGCCTTCCAATCTACGGGAGATGAGTTAGGTCAGGCAATGGTGTTGAGTAACCTTTCTCTGGCTTATCAGCAGCTTGGACAATGGGATGAGGCGGAGGAAGCAATTCAGCAGGCGATCGTTCTCACTTTTAATTCCTATCAAGGGGAGCGATCGCCCATTCTGGCTCAGGCTCTAGATGTGCAGGGTCGTTTGTATCTATCACGTGGACAGGCTGAATCTGCGGTTGAAATTTGGCAGCAGGCGGCTGATATTTACACTCAGTTAGGTGACGAAACTTTACTCACTCGCAACCAGATCAACCAGGCTCAAGCGCTGCAAAGTTTAGGATTTTATCGTCAGGCACAGGAGCAGTTGCGTGAAGTCGAGCAAACGCTGCAAAGTCAGCCCGATTCCGCGCTGAAAGTGACTGGGCTACGGAGTTTAGGTAATGTTTTGCGAGTCATGGGCAATCCGGAGGGAGCGCAACAGGTGTTGCAGCAAAGTTTTGCGATCGCAGAATCAATTTCAGACTCTCAATCCATGAGTGACACCTTACTTAGCCTCGGTGATGTTGCTCGGACGCAACAAGACTATCCGGCTGCTTTAACGTTTTACCAGCGGGCTGCTGAGACAGCACCTGCACCCCTGCCGCGAATCTCGGCTCAACTGCGTCAGTTTAGCCTGTTGTTGGAAGATGAACAGCTAGCAAGTGAAAGGGGCAACACGGCTGAGGACTTGTTTCCTCAAATTCTACAGCAGCTTGCAGATCTACCGCCCAGTCGTAGAGCGGTTTATGCTCGGATCAATTTGGCTGAAAGCATGATGGGAAGTAGAGATTGGGAAGTAGGGATTGGGCAGGGGTTTGATCAGGTGATTGGACTGCTGAATACGGCGGTGCAGCAGGCTAGGAAGTTGGAGGATTCACGGGCAGAAGCGTATGCGCTAGGTGTGTTGGGGCAGGTCAATGAACGTCATCAACGGTGGGGTGAAGCGGAGAATTTGACCCAGGAAGCATTGTTCATTGCTCAACAGATTAATGTCCCTGACCTTGCTTATCGGTGGCAGTGGCAGTTGGGACGGTTGCTAAAGCAGCGGGGGGAAGAGGAGAGGGCGATCGCCGCTTATCAAACTGCGGTTGAGAATCTTAACCTGGTTCGCAATGATTTACTCTCTGTCGATTCAGAGGTGCAGTTCTCCTTTCGAGATGATGTGGAACCTGTTTACCGAGAACTGGTGGAACTGTTGATCACAAGTGGCAACAGCAATGAGGTGAGGCAAGATTATCTTGAACAGGCAATTCGACAGGTGAATGCCCTTCAGGTGAGTGAATTGGAGAACTTTCTGCGCTGTAATTTAGCGATCGCCACAGACATTCCTCAGGTTGATCCAACGGCAGCAATTTTTTACCCCATCATTTTGCCCAGTCAGCTAGCAGTGATTTTGAGGTTGCCAGAAACGGGACAGCTACAGATTCACATCAATGCAATCGCTCAAACTGAGGTTGAGCAAACCTTGGACCAGTTACGGCAGGAACTGGGACGACAGTATGTGTCTCCAGAAGGAGAGGCTTTATCGCAACAGGTTTATGACTGGCTGATCCGTCCGTTTAGTTCAGCACTCGCAGCAAGCAATGTAGAAACACTAGTGTTTGTTTTAGATGCTGCATTACGCAATGTGCCAATGGCGGCACTGCATGATGGGCAGCAGCATTTGGTTGAACAGTATGCGATCGCCCTCACTCCTAGCTTGCAATTATTTGCTCCTGAACCACTCACCAAAATTCGGCTCAATGCTTTGACTTTTGGGCTTTCTGAGGTTAGAAGTAACTTTCCGCCTCACCAAAACTTTACTCCTCTTCAAAACGTAGAGACAGAACTGCAAGTCATTCAGGCTCAGATTCCGAGTGAAGTCTTTCTAAATCAGGAGTTTACTCAAGCAGCGCTGGAAGAACAGGTTAGCACTGAGCCGTTTTCTGTGGTTCACCTCGCAACACACGGGCAGTTTAGTTCTGACCCACAGCAAACTTTTGTCTTAGCCTGGGATGGTCAAATTGATGTCAACACACTCAGCAGCATCTTGCAGCGTCGGGACCAAAGCAGCACAGAGGCGATCGAATTACTCATCCTAAGTGCCTGTCAAACTGCCGATGGTGATGATCGTGCCACATTGGGTTTAGCTGGAATCGCTGTGCAATCGGGCGCACGCAGTACACTCGCCACATTATGGAATATTGATGATCGGGCTACGGCTGAGCTAATCAGTCGCTTTTACCAGGAGTTATCCAGTTCAGGTACGCCCATCACCAGAGCCGAAGCACTCCGCCGCGCCCAAGTTGCGCTGATTCAATCTGGCTATCCAGAACCTCTCTTCTGGTCGCCTTACGTCTTAGTCGGAAACTGGCTGTGAGGTGCAGCAGTCTAGCAAAGGAAAATGGGCGATCGCCCCCAGCCCAACGGAGTCGAGCAAACTCGTCCAATCAGTCGGTGTTGCAGAATTTGAGTGAGTGAGACTCAATGCTGTTGCCTCAGTCAGCGCATCATGCCAGACTCCATGCTCGGCGTAAGCTCTAATTCGCTCTTGGGGAGATGTTGCTGCTGCAAGCTGACGGTTTAGCGCTGAATCGGGCTGAATCCGTTCAACAAATCCTTCTACGGCGGGACCTTGTCCCGGTTCCCCAGTCAACTCAACTTGAAAAACCCAGCGATGAACCTGATTCACCTCCAGAGAGTGGGTTAATTGAACGCCGATAATTCCAGATTCACCATTGAGGGAAACCTGCTCCGTATGAATGGGGCGATGGTTTTGATCTAGCAGCACAAATTCTGCTGTCTCCGCAGAATTGCTCAATACAAATTCTGCGGAGACAGCAGAATTGCTCAATTCAGGCGGCAAATAAAACCAGAAAGTAGGGGTGTCATCGACGGTCAGCGCTAATAGTGAGTTTGGCTCAGAACAGCTCTGCGTTTGAGTGATGAGAGGTTCGCTACCGGGCATTAACGCAATCAATCGATTTAAACAAGAGCCAGGAGAGCGAGAACCCGTTGAGGTTTGACGGGCAGGTCTGCCTGTGTTCTCAAAGCCATCCATTTGATTTGAGAAGTTAAAAATCAATGGTTCAGACAATGGTTCAGAATTTAAAGAGCTGGAGGAATCACCTGACTGTGCCCAAACCAACACGGGCTGTAGCGTCACTCCTGTCAGCGTTGCAGCTAATACAGAAATCCAGAATGTACGGTGAAGTAATAGGAGCTTACTCATGATTTTAGGGGAATTACTCAATTTTAAGTTCGTAATATAAGTGAGTTATTTAATCTTATTAGCCTCGTTCTAATACCAAATCCGTCTGTAGAGTAGCGGTATCGGTAAGGGCGAAGCATTCGGTCACAATCCCTGTCACTGAAGCACAATTCTTTTGCCGAATGCTTCGCCCGTACACCAAATAGTGCTTCTTTACGAGATGGATTCCGTACAAGGCTCTACTTAGGAACGAGGTCTAAAGATTTTGTTATCTTAACCGTCTTATTTGAGTCGCTACACCTCCGCTTGAAATGATTAGCGCAAGAGCAGCAGGAACTAGAGGCAACCAGCCACCCCACAGCAGAAACATAAAACACACTCCATGTAAGATGACAAGACTCAAACAAACTGAGAGTCCTAACTTTAAGGTAGCCGTGTTTGTTCTTGCGCGTGAATATTTTGGGGAGGGCGATCGCCACATCCACACCAGCATTCCTCCAATCCAAGCCCAGAAACCCATCCAAACGGCTTCAAGCCCCTGCGGTAGCCACCAAAGGAGCGATCGCTGTTCGAGAACAGCACTAATGATTTGACTAATCATGTGCGCCTGAATCACAACCCCTGGCATTTCAGCTTGAACAAGCCCGCTTCGATAGGGCGTTGGATGTGAATCAACGTTGTCTATCGTGACTCCAATTAAAATGATGCGATCTTTAACCAGTTCTGCAAGCTGTGAGTCGCCAAGTGAACCATCCAAGATTTGTCGAAGCGGAATCTGGGTGAAAGCAGCCGAGCGGTAATTGAGCAGCGTCTGATATCCGTTTGCCTCAGCAGTCGAGAGTTGATATCCGCCTGTATTGAATTCTAGTTTTGGAAAGGAAAACCCTCCAACCTGTAGCACGCCAGCTTCTGTAAACTGTAGCGGCAGCACCTTTAACTGTTCTAAATAGGCTGTTGCCGCTCGCAAACTAAGGGATTGATTGGTTGGACAGTATGAGTCCGATGCCATTCCCAATAGATGGCGACGAATTACGTTATCGGGGTCAAGCACTGAATTGGTGAACCCTAAACGCTCGGCTGGCATATCCGGTGGCGGCAGAATTTGCTCATCATCTGCTTGACCCATTCGACAAACACTAATGATGTTTTCGCGTTGCTCTAAGTAGGTTGCCAAACTTGGTTCAAACTCGAAGTCATGATAAATGTCTGAAGCAATGATGCGGGGCTGATGCGGCTCTAGTTTTTGCAGCAGTTGAGTAAATGCCTGGTCAGACAATGATCCTTTTCGCTGCATGCCCCTCTGCTCCTGATACTGCACATCTGCATCATCAATGGTGACAATAAGCAGTCGGTTATCGGGCGGCTCGGCGGGACGTAGCTGCATGAGTTGATCAAATGCCCGCAACTCAAAGGGTTGCAGTACTCCAAGCGATCGCACACCCACTACCAGGCTGGTCGCCAATACGCTAACCAGGCAAACCATCCTGATTCTTGAAAAGATTCTCTGTCGGCGCTGTTTTTTGGGCTGGGAAGGGGTTGCAGTTGTGGGGAGAATTTGAGGTGGTTGAGGTTGAGGCTGTAAGTGAGATGATCCAGCTTCGTCTACCTGCCCTCGTAAGCTCTGCCAACTCGGAGGAGACTCAGCCGGGTTCTGGCAAATCATGGGTAGCCACGTCGCGCAAGGATAGTTGTCTTCTAGCCCTTGCAGCCGCTCTCGTGCCTCTCGCACTGAGACATAAAGTGGTTGTCCTCCGGCAAAGGCAGCTAGAAAATGCCGCAAGAAAGTTTGAGCGACTTCATCAGGTACAGGTTCCCGCATGACAATCACTTGAGGAATGTGCAAATCCGCTAGGGATTGGGCTAATCCTAAACCATCACAAGAGTTGAAAATAGCAAGTTTCAAACCCTGGGCGATCGCCCGTTTGAGCGCGTATCTCAACTGTTCAAGGGTGAGGCGATCGGTTTGATTAAGTTGCAGCAGTCCTTTCTCACTACCGAAATCATCACTAGAGCTGTGACCTGCGTAAAAGAGAATATCCCAGCCTTGCCAGAGGTATTCATTTAACTCTTCCAGCGTTGGCTCTACTAAAAACTCAATTTCGGCATCGCTTGCAAGTTGCTCTAAGGCAACCCGATCCTTCTCAACATCAATTGCCTGACTGTTACCCAGAATGGCTAGGATTTTAACTTGAGAAGAATTCCGATTTATCGGTAGTCGATTTGGACGCTGATAGCTTGATGTACTCAGGGCCATTTCTGCTTTAGGATAATCCTCAAAAAGCTGCCAGAGATGCCAGGGCAAATGTCGCAATAGGGGATCGTTAGTTTCAATGATGAATCGCACCTGATCAGACGGCGCTAGCTGCGTTCGGAGCGACTGATCAATGCTGTGAAACGGCTCTGAATTTAACCAGTGATTCAATTGATCGAATAGCTGCTGACATAAGTCACTGAGTTCAATTTCAGACACGTTGGTAACATCTGCTGTCTCAATTTCTAGACGCAGCTCAAAGTCCAACCGTTGATAGAGCGCCAAATAAAGCAATCGCCACCGTCTGTAGAGTTCTGCCAACTGAGGAGCTGCGGCTAAACGCCCTATAAACTTCATTGGGTAGATGTCACTTTCGTCCCACAACTGAGCCGTAACGGACGCAAAGCCCTTACTTAAATTTCCTTCTCCGAGACTCAGGACAATTAACTTAACCATCACAACCTAAACAGTTCGCGATCGGACTTTAACCCTCAAACTTTAATCATCAAATTGTGAACATCTCCGTCAAACAAGTTTCATGGAATGCAACCTGAATGTCAAAACACTCTCCAGGCATTCCTCGAAACCTTTTGAGTTGAATGTAATTATCGTGGCTGCGCGATCGCACCTCTTGCAGCATTTCCCCGGATGGTGAGAGCAAACTCATTCTCAGGTCTGCGGGCAGATAAGTTTCTCCTCCCATTGGATGCATCTGGACTAAAATCTCCATTTGCAGCTTTGCTTCAGATGCGTTGATCTGTCCTGCGCTCGGCATGATTGCGACCATTAGCGCAACCGATCGCTCCTTCAGGCTCAACCCCAGGTCAATCAGCTTAGCCCGCTTCACCGTTGCCTCACTCAGGCGATCATTTCTAAGACTGACGGCAAAATGAGGTTGCCCAGGGAGTAAGAGTGAGTCAAGCGATCGCCAACCTGTTTCAAATAGGTTTTCAAGCCACTGGCTTAGATTCACCCGTTCATTCACCTGAGAGTTTGCCGATGGATTTGAGAAGACAGCAGGTGCAGATTGGCTCAAATGCTCTAGAAGTGAGTCGAGCGATCGCAACTGGCTCACTGGCACTTCTTCTACATTAGAAATCTCTGTAAAGCCTAACAGCGTTGCCGTTTGCAGCGATGGATCAAGCTGCACTGCGACACAGCCAATTCGGTCTGACCAAACTTCTGGTGGAATGTAAACCACCTGCACATCGGGCAGTACTGGGCGACACTCTAGTTTGCCGCGATCGCAAACCTCCAAATCAGCGACATCCATTGCCGCCTGTATAACTGGATCACGGCTCTGGCTCGCTTCCCAATTGGTCTTAACGCCCATACAGCGTAAGTAGAAATTAACCGCAGATACTGCCAAAGTATTCAGATAAACTTGTTTGGCTTTAGCCGAATCGCGGTGCTGCCTGCGAAACTGTTCAGCCAAACTATGGTCTGACGGGCGGAGAGGTACAGTAAAAGTTGAGAGTTCTGATATCACCATAATATGCCTAGCTTAAATCGCATCATGAGTACAATATTCTTTTAACCGGGTAGAGAACTTGGTTAAGCATCGGTAGTAAAAGCTGCTCACCGTTGGAATCTTCAAATCAAACTCGGCTGAAATTTCCTTCCAAGACTTTCCCAAAATTCGCCGCTGCAACAAGACCTGAAAAGTGGCTGCCGGATGATCTTTAATGTATTCTGCCTTCAAGATATCTTCTGGGTCTTGATCAACACAGGCTTTGAGCTTCTCCGTTAGCGTCTCCTGTGGCTCAGGCGCAGTAAGGTTATCCAGATCAGACAGCGTTACTCGCTGCACGTCTTGGCGACCTAAAACCTTTGGAATCGCTTCTCTAAAAAAACGCCGCTCTAGCAGCATGTTTACCCACGCCATCACGGTTCCTCGCTCTGAGTTGTATCGCTCAATGTGTTGACAAATAAACAGCATGAGTTCCTGAAGTGCCTCATCGTAAATGTCCTGATAGAAACCAGAAAATTTACCTTGCTGGGGACGGCAGAGCCGACCCGATCGGAGAACTGCCTGCACAAGCGATCGCAACGCCGACTGCCGCTCCGGAGACAGTAGGGGATGCTGTTGGGCTGAGAGCGCGAGTTGCCCGAGCTGCTGATTAAATTCATCTAACTCCGTTTGATTCATGGGGAACCCTACAGTTGCAAGAACTGTTGCAAGAACCGATGTAAACCTCTACTTATCTCTCGGCATAATAACTCCCAGTTTTATGCAAATTTTGCCGGGTTGTTGAAGAGATTTTGGTACTGCTCTCTCCTACCGCTCATCCTACCTGAGATGAACAAATGTTCTTAATCATCTCATCCTGTAAATTGCGACTTAAGACAGATCTTGGATCAAGGCGCTTCTAAGTTTTTGGGGCTTGTCGTGATCGCTTCTTAGCTCCAAAATTCTCCAAAGTTGGGTTGAATCATCGCTGCAAGATGTGAATGGTCTCATCCTTACTACCACTCACTAAAGTTCTTCCATCCGGGCTAAATGCTATTGAGCTTACGTCTCCTGAATGTTCAGAGAAAGTATTGATCAGCTTTCCAGTTTGCAGATTCCAAAGCTTAATGTCTCTACTACTGCTGGCAAGCATCTGCCCATCGGGGCTAAAGGCGATCGCCAACACTAAATTTGTGTGTCCAGAGAAAGTGCGAATTAGCTCTCCTGTTTCGATATTCCACAGCTTAATATCACCTCCACCACTAGCAAGCGTTTGCCCATCGGGGCTGATCGTCAGTGCTCTTACCTGCCGCAGATTGCCAGTGAGAGTACGAAGCAGCTCTCCAGTATTGAGGTTCCACAGTTTAATAGTTGTATCGTGACTGCTACTGGCGATCGTTTGTCCATCAGGGCTTATGGCAACGGAATAAACCCCCTTTTCATGTCCAGAAAGTGTGTGAATAAGCTGTCCCGTAGTCAGATTCCAAACTTTCACAGTATTATCCCAACTGCCACTCACGAGCGTTTGCCCATCAGTACTGATAGCAAGGGTTCTCACAGCTTCTGTGTGCCCAGTCAACTTATTTAGCTGTTTTCCATCTAGACTCCAAAGTTTAATGGTTTGATCGCTACTACCGCTAGCGATCGTTTGTCCATCAGGACTTATTGCAACTGCCAAAACTCGACCTGAGTGACCCGAAATAGTTTGATTCAACTCGCCAGAAGCTAAGTTCCAGAGTTGAATTAATCCGTTTTCGCTGCCGTTTACTAGAGTTTGCTGATCTGGACTGATGGCAACAGACCATAGCCAGCCAGCCCGTCCTAAAAGCGTTCGAATTTGAACATTTTGCCAGTTTGCACCCGCCTCACACTGCTGCAAGAGGCTTTCAAGTTCTGCATCAAAATTTGCGCGGTTTGCATGATCAAAAGCAGTTTGTGCAGTGGAAATACATTCCTCATAGTTTCTCTGTGCTGCTAATTGCTTAAGCTCTTGTCGTAATTGCAGGGCTTGCGATCGCCTCAATCCATACAACAATCCAAACAACACTAGACTTACACTAAAGCCCGTTGCGATCAGCCACAAAGGTTTTATATCTAGAGATTTACGTTGCATTACTTAAACCTCAAGTAGGGCTAAAAACGATTATGGCGAGTCAGGAACGCAGACCAATTTTGGGACTGTAGTCCATCAAACCGAAAAATGTTTCTGTCTCTACTACCACTGAGTAGAGCTTGACCATCAGGGCTAATCGCGAGGGAGAGAATCCAATCTGAATGAGGAGAGAGCGTGGTTAGAGATTCTCCAGTGCCTAAGTTCCAAAGCATGATGGTTTGATCAACGCTACCACTGGCAATAGTTTGGTTGTTGGGGCTGAGAGCAAGAGCTGTTATCCGGTTTTCATGCCCAGACAAAGTTCGACCCAGTTCTCCTGTATGCAGATTCCAAATTTTGATTGTCCTGTCCCAACTGCCGCTCACGAGCGTTTGATTGTCAGAACCAATCACAACCGTCCTGACTGCATCGGAGTGACCGATAAGCGGTGGACGAAGCAGTTCACCCGTCTGTAAGTTCCAGATTTTGACAGTTTTGTCACTGCTGGCACTGGCAAAACTGTTGCCATCCGGACTCATCGAGATCGACCACACTGGGCCGCTATGTCCTGCTAGAGTTTGATTAAGTTCACCTGTATTTAGATTCCACAGTTTAATCGTGCCGTCATAGCTACCTGTTGCTAGAGTTTGTCCATCTGAGCTAATAGCCACAGCCCAAACAGGTGCTAGGTGTCCTCTCAAAGTTTGCTTGAGTTTACCGGTTTTGATATTCCAAATATGAACGGTGTTGTCACTCTGTCCACTCACTAAGGTTTGTCCATCTGGACTAATTGCAACTGAGCGAACTGCACCTGAATCCCCTGCCAGAGTCCGAATCAATTCACCTGTTTTTAAGTGCCATAGTTTGATGGTTGAGTCTTCACTTCCACTGGCAAACGTTTGTCCACCTGGACTGATTGCAACTGACCAAACAGCTTCTTTGTGTCCAGGGAAGGTGTGTGCTATTGACAGCTCGGGCAGTTTGGGCGATCGCGCTGCTTGTTGCTCTATAGAGGAGACCGTTGGAAACAAGGAACTGAATCCATTTATTCCACTCATTAGCGCTAACACAATCGCCACTCCTGAACCAACCAATAGCCAGGGAGCTTGACGCTGGAAGTGAGTTAATTTATCTTGAGCAACCTTGTGGTTTTGATGACTCAGGTTTTTCCATCTCAAAGGTTGCTCGGCTGGATTTTGGTAAATCACAGGCAACCAGGTTGCGCAGGGAAAGTGATCTTCTAAACCCTGTAGCTGTTCTCGCGCTTGGCGCACTGCTAGGTAAAGCGGTTCACCCTGCACAAAAGCTTTCAGAAAGTGCTTGAGAAATTCCTGAGCAACCAGATCTGGGACAGGCTCTCGCATTGCAATCATTTGAGGAATGTGCAAGTCTGCTAATTGCTGCACCAAACCCAAGCCATCACAGGAGTTAAAAACTGCCAGCTTCAATCCTTGAGCGATCGCTTGCTTGAGGGCATACTTTAACTGGTCAAGCGTCAGACTATCAGTCGGATTGATCTGAATTAGTCCTTTTTCCTGACTAGAACTATGTCCTGCAAAAAATAATACATCCCACCCCTGCCACAATCGCTCATTTAATTGTTTTCGCTGCGGCTCTACTAAAAACTCAATTTCTGCTTGGTCTGACAACTGTTCTAGAAATGCTCGATCCTGGTTTAGATTGATGCCCTGGCTGTTGCCCAAGATTGCTAGGATCCTAACTTTATCCTGGTTATTTCTAAAGGATGAACTCTGCGATCGCTGATATTCTGAAGCGCTGAGAGCAATCTCTGCCTTAGGGTAGTGTTCAAAAAAACTCCAAACATGCCATGGAAGTCTTCGTAGTAGAGGGTCATTGGTTTCGATCAACACTCGAATTTCGTCTGAGGCATTCAAGTTCGTCCGTAGTTGCTGATCGATGTTACGAAATGGCTCCGAGTTTAGCCAAACATTGATTTGGTCAACCAACTGCTCACACAGTTCACTAAACTCAACCGCAGATACATTGGTGATATCAGATGCTTCAACTTCGATGCGAGCAGACAAGTCTAAGCGATGGCAGAGCGCATGATACAGCAACTGCCAGGAGCGATAAGTTACTGAAATTTGCGGTGCGGCAGGTAGGCGACCAATAAACTTTACTGGAGGGAGTTCGGGGCACTCCCAAAGGTGAGCCGTCACAACCGGAAAGCCGCTGTGTAGATCGCCTGTTCCTAAACTTAAAACTACTAGCTGACTCATTACGATCTTGACTGCTTTTAGTCAAATTGTAAAAGACTCTTTGATGCTGGTGCTCCCTAACCTTAATTGAAGATTAAACCGTTCTCCAACTAAACTGCGAAATCGCTTTAGTTGAATGTAGTTATCTTGACTGCGGGATTGCACCGTTTGTAAAATCTCTCCTGTTTCTGTAAGCAAAGATAGTTGAAAGTTAGTTGGCAAGTAAGTTTCTCCGTTCGCAGGGTGCAATTGGACTAAAACGCCTACTTTCTGCTCAGTTTCTGGTGTAATCGCCATTAGTAAGACTGCGGGTTGTCTCCCCAATTGAAACTCTACATCAAATAGCTTGGCGCGTTTTACAGTTGGCTCACTCGGTTGAGGGTCAGTCCGGACACTAAAAATCAGTTGGCGTTGCTGCAAGGGTAATGCTTGGTTTGGCATGATAGAAGAATGAAATGTCCTCAATGTAATTCAACTCAAGTCGCTAAGAACGGGCATCGTCGAGGGAGACAATGCTACAAGTGTAAGCAGTGCA
>NZ_JACJOV010000044.1:0-9211 GCF_014695745.1 Leptolyngbya sp. FACHB-671
GACGTAACCGAATCGCTTGTTGTCGCAGATAATCTTGAGTCGTGGGATTAAGTAAGCGGGCATCAGGTTTATTCATACTTCAATTCTACGAATTGCCCCTTCCCGCTGCACCCTCTTAAGTTGCCGGGTTAATAGGTATCCAAATGTGGTTGAGCAAACCGCAAAAACAGCCAGTGCAAATGGCTCAAAGCAAACAAGGCAAACTCTTTTGGACTGGACTAATCACGAGCGTGACTAATCCTAAAGGCATTCTGTTTTTCCTTGCGTTTTTGCCTCAATTTGTAGTTCCCCATGCAAACCATGTTCCACTGCAAATGCTAGTTCTAGGCTTAATCTTTACTCTGCTGTGTGCGATCGTCTACGGACTTGTAGCACTGTTGGCTGGAACCGTTGGCGATAATCTCTCTGGTACACCTCGCTTTAGTCAATTAATGCAGCGTGTTACAGGCAGTGTGTTGATTCTTCTCGGAGTGCGACTGGTTGCTCTGGAGCATCGTTAAACGAACAGTGGCTTTCTATTCTTGCCGTTGTATAGCTGTCGAGAACAAATAGTCGTCAAGAGAAACTGTTCCATTTACGATGTTTGATCTGATAGCCGTACTATAGCTGACGCAAATAAGTTGTGAACAAAATAGGTTGTGAAATTCACGTCCCTAAGGAATATAACTTTCACAACCTATTTAGGATTACTACACAGACCGATTGCAATTAGCGTCTTTGCGGTAATTCAGTGTAGGTTCAGCGGCAGCGTTGGGCGATGGAGCTTAAACAGACAGGGGCGCTCCAACGATCCAAGTGTCATGCTGGCGTGCAAGATCCATCCAACCTTCGGGTGGAGTTTGACCAATTTGAGGGAAGAACTCGTCGATCCCGCCAGGGACGAAGGTGCCGAGCATCCGAGCCCTTCCGGGTCCAAGATTCACCCATGTATGCACGGTGTTACGGGGCACCACAACCGAGGTTCCGGGACCGACCTCAAACTCTTCGCCCTCAACGTGAAAGCGAAAGCTGCCTTCAAGGACTTCAAAGATCTCTTCCCGATCTTGGTGATAGTGAAGTGGCGGACCTGAGAACGCTGGAACATTCACTTCAATAATTGTGAAAGCTCCGTTGACATCTTTGCTATGGACGCGGATAGCCATCTGCTCACCAGGCATTGTATTGAACCAATCGAGGTTCTCGCTCTGTCCAACGATCGCAACTTTGCTTTGATTGAATTGAGTACTCATTGTTTTAGGGGTAGAGGTACGCTATGAACTCACTGGCTCAGCCAGTGTCATTGGGACAACGGTGGGTTGGATGTTCTGATTCCGATGAAACAGATTGGTCGGGTCATACTGGTTCTTGAGTGCAACGAGTCTTGCATAGGTAGCGGGCGGATAGACATCACGAATCCGCTCTCCCTCGTCTGCCAGAAAGCCCACATAAGCCCCGTTAGCGTAAGGTAAGAGTGCCCGAAAGACTCGCTGGGTGCAGGCATCGAGACTGGCAGCATCAGCCGATAGTGGTGCAAAATGAGTGATTAACACCATGCCCTGTTTATCGCGATGAGCAAAGGCTGTTGCATCAGGTGCGACCCGACTCATAGCGCCACCCAGGACACGCAGGGTGACCAGCGTTTCAGGAGATATAACAGATTGAACAGACTCAACTAATGAGTGAATCATCTCGTCTGAGAACGTCTCGAAGAATTGCGATCGCGAATGATGCTGAAAGCCAGGAATTTCACCAGCCGCTGTGAACGCAAACATGGCCGAATAGGGCATGGGCGCAATCAGATCGGCGATCGGGGTAGCAAGCTGACGGAGGGGAGCTACAACCTGCTCGCCTTCGCTGATATCACCGGTGTAGCAGACCATAATTGCGATAACCGGGGTTCCCTGTTTGTCAGGGGGAATGAAGGGGGCGGGAGGTGCTGGCATGAGCAGAACTTCAGTGGAAAGTTCATCCGGTGCTGCCGCTGCTAGACGGGTATACTCCCGCAAGATGCGCTCTGCCTCGGTTGCCTCATAAAAGACGGCACCACCCAGAACAGTTCCACCCCGATGCAGGTTTACCTCGAAGGCTGTTGCAATCCCAAAGTTGCCACCACCACCGCGCAATCCCCAGAACAGTTCGGAATTTTCGTCAGCACTAGCACGCAGCAGTTGTCCATCCGCCGTGACTAGTTCTACTGCTTGTAGGCGATCGATGGTTAAACCATAGGCGCGAACCATCCAACCAATGCCACCACCGAGCAGCAATCCGCCCACCCCCACAGAGGCAACGTCGCCTGCTGTCAACGCCAATCCATAAGGCTGGAGCTTTTCAGCGACCTCACCCCAAGTGAGACCGGGTTCCAGCCGGGCTGTGTGACGTATGGGGTCGATCGTCATCGTCTTCAGGTTGGAGAGGTCAATCACCAGTCCACCATTATTGGTGCCATGTCCGGCTGCACTATGTCCACCGCTCCTCACGGAGAGCGTCATTGCCTGCTCACGAGCAAAGTTAACCGCAGTTCTGACATCTTCCGCATCGGCACAGCGCACGATCGCAGCAGGATAACAATCATAAGTACCATTCCAGACTTTTCGTTCTGCTTCATAAGCAGGGTGTCCGGGAAGGATCAGTTCACCTCGGATCGTTGAGGCGAGTATCTCGATCGCTTCTTTGTAGTCATGCTGCTTCTCTTGTGGAGATGTTGTTTGAACATGAGTTTGTCCATTTTGCTCGTATTGAGCCGTATCTTGATGTTGTTGTGTCACTAGTTACTTCCTTTCATTGTTTAGAGACATAGGAATACTTCTGTTCATCCATGCACCGTGACATGAACAGTAAGTAATTGATTCACTCCAACACACTCCGCCATTCACCATCTGTTTTGATGGCGCAGTCAACTCTGCTATCAAAGGCGATCAATCGTTCAGTAACAATAGAAATGCTGGAACAGAGCCGCAGCAATCACGGAGTTTGACTCATCGCACTCACGTTTGGATTAAGAGTGTCACCTGTGTTGTAGACATGCTCTCCTTCATTGCCTTATCCTTTCATCACCTTTCTGGTATGAATTCATCATAGGCTTTGGACAAAGGGTTCTGAATACATAGACTTTGCAGATTCTTGCCTAATTTTCTCAAGCAGAAAGATGATGCTCAAAAGAATCCTCTATAATAAGCACAGCAAAACGATCAGAGGAATGTCTCACAATCCCTCACTAAGCGTTTATGAGGACCTGGTATGGCAGATGAATTCTTAAAGCGCAAGACGACGATTGATGCTTGTCAAGAACTGGCGGAATTAGTGGACCGCCACACTCACGGCAGGGGAAACGGTATCCATGCAACGGCGATCGCCCAGTTAGAATTGATGCGGGAATCTGTGGCTCCTACAGTACTCCGCGCTGTGTATGAACCGACGCTTTGCATTATTCTTCAAGGTAAAAAGGAAACCTTACTGGGCAAGGAAACCTATTACTATGGTGCGGCTCAATATATCGTTGTCACGGTCGATCTGCCGCTCAGTGGAAACATTGTTGAAGCGACACCAAATCAGCCATATCTGTGCTTTAAGCTAAGCTTGGACGCGACTCAGCTTTGGGATATTATCGATCAACTCCACCGCAGCTCAGATCAAAAAGAAAGTTCAGTGAGAGGCTTGTTCGTAAGCGATGCAAATGCTCCGTTGATTGAGTGTGCCACCCGACTCACACGGCTTCTGGATACGCCCGAAGATATTCCATTCTTGGCACCAATGATGATTCGTGAGATTTATTACCGTCTTTTAATGGGCGATCAGAGCGAAGCGGTTTGGCAGATTGCGACCTCCGGCAGCCATATGCAGCGCATTGCAGAAGTGATTAGACAGATCAAAGCTGAATTTACAAAGTCATTGAGCATGGATGATTTGGCAAAGCAAGCGAGGATGTCTTCTGCATC
Source organism: Leptolyngbya sp. FACHB-671 (assembly GCF_014695745.1). Lineage (NCBI taxonomy): Bacteria > Bacillati > Cyanobacteriota > Cyanophyceae > Leptolyngbyales > Leptolyngbyaceae > Leptolyngbya > Leptolyngbya sp. FACHB-671. The sequence continues at coordinate 3,915 of NZ_JACJOV010000044.1, forward strand.
GTTCCATCGTCACTTTAAAGCAGTGACCTCAATGAGTCCGTTGCAATATCAAAAGCAGTTGAGGCTATTAGAAGCCCGTCGTTTGATGATAGCTGAAGATGCAGATGCCACCCATGCAGCGTATCAGGTGGGTTATGAGAGCCCTTCTCAGTTCAATCGCGAATATTCCCGCATGTTTGGTGCGCCACCGAAGAAGGATATTGAGCGTTTACGAGTCGCCTGAGGATTGACAGTTTCGATATAGATACTTCCACACGCCCTTGACTTTGCCGTACGTTTCATCCACTTGCCATGAATCATTCGTCGGCTTTAGCTAGCTCACTGTCCCAGACCTGGGCAAGTGGGTCGGGGCGCGTCCGCCACTCGCGCTCTGGGTCAAGTTGTTGCTTTTCAACCCAGCCAAGGTTATTGTCACCAAACACCGCCTCTACTACTGACGCAATACATACGCGAAAAATATGCCTGCAGTTTGGCAATCGGGGGTAATTCCCTATCGAATTAATCAGGGGAAGATAGAAGTATTACTTATTACTACTTCCAGCGGTAAACATTGGGTAATTCCTAAAGGTTGGATTCCGCCTTGGATGACATCATCGTCCTCCGCGGCAAAAGAAGCGCTAGAAGAAGCAGGAGTTACTGGAACTGTTATAACTCCTGCAATTGGTCGCTACTCTAATCAAAAACTGGGATATTCCTATCAGATCGAGGTGTTTTCAATGCGAGTGGAGGAAGAGCTAGAAACCTACCCTGAAGCTAAGCGCCGACAGCGTCAATGGATGAGTCCTTCTCAGGCAGTTAAAAAGGTGCGATCGCCGGAGCTAAAACGCCTTCTTATGCAATTCCGTGAATCCTATATGAGTGGTGAATAAACCGCAAGAATGGCGTTGGATTGTGTTGCCTTCTCAATTCCAAGACTTTTACAGGTCATTGCCAATGTATCAAACTTAATCACCTCTCTGAAAACAACCTGGCTTTGAAGACATCCTGAAAAATGCAAGATCAATGAGTGCCGGTTTAATACTATATAGCCAAGTAATACTTCATCAAAACTTTAAGTAGTTGTTCTTTTAATGAAATTTGTGTGAATGAAAAGAATTATTGATATGAGTATACAGAAGCTCTTTAACAATTCATTCGGCGTTCTGAAGGGGCGATCGGTTTAATTCCTCAGCAATTTTGCTTAGTGAAGCAAATGCAAGCGGGTTCAAGAACATACTGTAAAGTCGCATTTTGGAGATATTTATGTTGAAGCATCTAACTTTTGCAACAATAGGAGCAACTATTGGCGCTCTTAGTCTCGGAAACACAGCCCATGCTGCGACCTTTGAAGTAATTGCGAGTAATTTAGATAACCCTAGAGGATTAACCATCGGAGCGAATGGTTCTCTTTATGTAACTGAAGCAGGTCGGGGTGGTACAGGACCGTGCATTCCTTCTCCAACAAATCCAACTGCATCAGTTTGTTATGGTGCTACAGGTGCACTTACCCGCATTGAAGACGGCACGGTGACCAGAGTTGTAACTGGATTGCCATCATTGGCAGCACCTGATGGTAGTGAGGCAACAGGTGCCCATGATGTTGCTTTTGATGCGACTGGGCAGCCTTATGTTCTAATCGGGCTTGGTAGTGATCCGGCTGTTCGGAGTGCTTTGGGAGTGCCAGAGTTTGGACAATTGCTGAAAATTAATACCCTCAATGGTGGCTCTGATTGGACTGCGATCGCTGACGTTTCAGCATTTGAGCAAGCTGAAAATCCTGATGGAGGCGGAATAGATTCCAACCCTTACAGCTTTGTCATTCAAAACAACGCCGCTTACGTTGCTGATGCGGGTGCTAATGCTTTGCTAAAGGTGGATCTTGATAACGGGGACGTTGATCTAGCGTCGGTCTTTAATAGTCGTCTAGTGACTAACCCATTTGGGGGTTCTGATATTCCCATGCAGTCTGTACCCAATGCAGTGGCTAGCAGTTCTGATGACACACTCTATGTCGGTGAATTGACCGGATTCCCCTTTCCAGTAGATGGTGCACGGGTCTATCGCGTTGCTAATGGTATTCCTGAGATTTTTGCCGAAGGCTTTACCAACATCATTGATTTGGATTTTGATTCCAATGGCAATTTGTATGTTTTGGAATATGCCACTAACAGCATATTGTCTGGTGATCTTACAGGTGCATTAATTCGCCTCAACCCAGATGGAACACGTACAACCCTTTTACAAGAAGGGTTACTTGCCCCGACTTCATTCACATTTGGAGATGACGGGGATATTTTTATAGCGAACCGAGGAATTGCTGCAGGTCAGGGAGAAATTATTCGATTCAATTCCAATGATGATTCTCAATCGGTTCCTGAACCTTCAAGTTGGCTCGGGTTGCTGGCGATCGCCTCTCTGGGGGGATTCCTAAAAGTGACCCGACGCTAGACGTTATTGTAGTCAATGACCAAAGGGGACAGATAACCCAGCAAGTCGGCGTGAGAGGGCGCTGTGGTCTAGTATGGGGAGGTCCAGTCCCATCAGATGGAGATGGCGAGAAATCCTTGGCATTGCCGTCCTGCCAGGTGACACACTTCTGAGTATGAGTAATGTGTTTCTCTGCCTCTGTTAGCTTTGCTGCCAGTGCCCTGCTCCTCCCAGCAGGTCTTTATGCGTTGCGGTTGGCTTATAGGCAAAACTCCAGTTATCTTCCACTTGCGTCTATTCCGATCGCTTTTGGGGTTCAGCAAGCCTGTGAAGGATTGGTCTGGCTGGGCGTGGAAGCGAATTCTTCCGCTGAAGTAAATCTGGGAGCTTTCGGCTTCTTAGGGTTTGCCTATTGGTTCTGGCTCTTCTGGGCACCTGGGTCGGTAGCGTTCTCTGAAGCTAATCCCATCGTGCGGCCAGTAGGTTGGAGTTTAAGTGTCCTTGGTTTTATGTATGGAGCGCTGCTTTACCTTCCGCTAGTTTTTCAACCCGATTGATTGGCTATCGGTTCAGGTTGTCCATCATTCTATTGAGTACAATACACGCTTAATTTTTGATCCCTGGCTCTCTCAGGAAGTTGAGCGAATTATCTACGCGCTCATCATCCTCATTCCCTTTGCACTTGCGTCCAATCGCGCTCTTAAGAGATTTGGAGCAACGATCGCGCTATCGGCGATCGCCTCTCACTGGTTTCTGCATCAAGTCTTTGTTTCGGTTTGGTGTTTCTTTGCGGCGATTCTGTCCCTGCTCATCGTCTTCATCTGCCAATCCTCTTCTAAAGTGAGTTGGCAGCAAGGTACGGATTGACTGTAAACGGGGGCAGGTAAGTCTATTCAAATTACGAATGAGAACAATTCGTTAGAACCGTTCTATCAGGCGATTGTCGCGCAACAGCATGGGTTTAGAAGTCGCCCAAACAGCCGAGCTTATTGGTTTGCGATCGCCTCTTCCCTCACATCTCATTTACTCATCTGATAGGAAAACACCTGAATTCGCCAATAGCCAATCGGTTAACCGCTTCAAATGCCCAATGCTCAGGCGGCACATCAGAGAAAACGGAGGCAAACTCATTACTAGCACATTGTGCAATCTCTCCTTCTAAAGGTGGCGTTAGCTGAGAGTTTGGAGCTAGCTCAGGTTGAGGCTGGGCAGGATTAACTTGCCTGAGAGGAGTAGATGGGCTTGTTTGAGCGGGGGGTTCCGTCGAGGATGTAGGGACAGAAATAGTTTGAGCGGCAACAAGTTGGATGTTTACGAGGTGAAAAGTTCCTACCGCGATCGCCAAATTGAGAAAAGTGCGTAATCTCATAGGTCTGTTAATAGGCTTTGAGTGTTGCGAGTGGTAATAGATCTAATCCACTTAATCTAACTCATTTGACCTGAGCATAGTCTATAAAGTGAGTAACTGTTTTCCTTGCCTCTATCGTCCTGGAAGCAAATAGGGGCGATCGCTCCAATAACCCCTCCAACAATCGCTAGTTTCAGCAAGGACGGTTATTTGCGGGTATTAGTGACTTGAAGTTAGTTTTATCACGAAAAGTTACAGTGACTTCACGACGGAGTCATCGTACAAAGAACTAGCCTCAAGCTGTTGAGGAGTAATGTCGAGGTCATAAGCAGCCTGAGCCGTGAATTGTAGATTCGTGACCAAGCTATCAGGATTGTTCGGCTCAAACGCGACCCTCTTATTCTCTTCAATGTTGAGGAACCTGACCCAATCAAGTTGCTGTTTGGTCTCCTCTGGAGTGATTCCTAGTGCATCTGCAACAGAGTTGAGAGTTCCTCATCTCCTGACCTAACTCGCTCAACACCTTGATCAATCGCTCGTAGGTAAGCTTGAAGGTCTGCTGCTCGTTGCTCAATCACCGCTTGGCGGGTAATAAGAACATCAGCAATCAAATTGGTATCCTTGCTGCTGAATATAATTTCTCCTCCACCGACCTCAGCAGCGTTGGCTAGCCAAGGTCCATAGGACACGGCTGCATCAACCTGCTTTGAAGCAAACGCCGTTGCTGCATCTGCAGCGGTCATATTTCTCAACACGACATCCTTCTCGGTTAGTCCACCCTGCTGTAGATAAGCTCGCAGCAACACATTTCGAATAGTAAATCTTCTCTCGCAATCGTTTTACCTCTCAAGTCCTCAGGACGATTGACGTTACGTCCTAAGATTCCATCTCCACCATCTGAGTAACTGATTAAATAGAAGATTTTAACTGACGGATCCTCGTTGCTCATTTGGACTGCGTCACTGCTACTCGCCCAAAGAACGTCTACTTTGTTTGTAAGGAAGGCTGTAATCCCATCCCCCAAGTTCTGAAAGACAAAATTTTCAACGTTCACTCCCTCTTCATTGAAAAAGCCTTGGTCTGCGGCAACGTAGTGTCCAGCATTACCAGGATAGATGCCAGTTCCCGTTCTGAGCGGCTGAGTGGCAGAATCGGGAGGTGTTGACTGGGGTGAACAAGCAACAACCCAGAGAAGAGCCGCCAAAGCAATCAGAACCAAACGTCTTGAAACCTGAAACATAACGAATACTTTTAGTAATAACTAACAAGCCAGCATACACATGCTTAGAATACAGATGGGCGTTGCTGAAACCGTAATGGTTAAGTAGGTAGAGGAATAGCTCGATACTTCAAATAGTGAAGCAGCAAACGGAGTGAACATTTCAACATCTCAAGGGATTTGGAGTAGCACAAGGGGCGTTGCTGCAAGGGTAATGCTTGGTTTGGCATGATAGAAGAATGAAATGTCCTCAATGTAATTCAACTCAAGTCGCTAAGAACGGGCATCGTCGAGGGAGACAATGCTACAAGTGTAAGCAGTGCA
>NZ_JACJOV010000045.1:0-50992 GCF_014695745.1 Leptolyngbya sp. FACHB-671
CAAGAGCAGACTGTTATCCCACTATTTGATTGGGCAACTCAAATCACCCACTCTTGCTATGAAATTGGGCTAAGCTGACCACCACATTTAGTACATCTGCGTAAGTCCTGATGGTCAATTTGCCAAACTTGATTGCTACGAGTAACCGAAATGTATTCTCCGTCACGAGTTCTGAGAATTAAGGTATCGCCATGCCATCCAGGACTACGGCTATTTTTCGCTTGATTATTCCTCTCTTCAATTGGCTTCAACCAAATTTCGACAGTTCTGGTACTGGGGGGTTGACCGTATTCTCGCCAAAACTCAAACGCTACAATCGACTGCTTCTGTTCCTTAAGGTCTTTGATACGCTTGTGAACTGCCTTTGTATCTAGCTTCCGCTTCCGTAACTCAGAAATCTTAGTTTTTAAGGCAGAGATTTCTTTCTGAATCTCACACCTTTGCTCGTTACAAACCTCTTGACGCTCTTTAATTAACCTTGACAGTTTCAGATCCAGTGCTTCTCTAGAAAAGCCTGCTGCCTCCAATCTGGCAGTTTCATCCGACAACTCCAGTTTCATGTACTCATAGATTTGGTCTTCAATACGACTGGCAACCTGGGTACGGAACATTACGCTGTCGCCCTTATTTCCATCCTTGTAAATTTTGAGGCTCAGGTTGTACCAATATTCGCCTCGACGAGGTTTAACATTGCCATCGCTTGTGGCTTTCTTGAATAATGAAGCAGTTCCTGAATTAACCCAGGCTTTAAAGATGCGTCGTACTTGGCGAGTGGATTTGAGATTTAACTTTTTTCTTCCTTCTTCAAGCCTTTCACTAAACAGCTTTCGATTATGCCGTGCTTCTAATAGACTGCGAATGACCTCACGTTTGAGTTTCTGCTCATCATTCAACTGGAGCGTAACTTTTTCTCCGTTTTCAAGAAGGACTTCATCTTCCAAAGCGTACCGACGGTCCAGAAACTCGATTGCTTCATCGTCTTTTGGTGCGCCATAGCAAGTGATCGACTCTTCAGAAGGTTGAAACGTAACCTCTAGCTTACCTGTCACCACTTCTTCTATCTCATCAGCAATTGGAGGTTCCCCAGCATCAAAATCCTCATCATCGTAGATTAAAGAAAAATCGCTATCTTCTTGCTGATCAGAATGCTCATTGGCTTCAGGCAGGTCCATAATTCCTTCTATCCCCCGATAAGTAGTAGATTTGTACCAATGATATTAGAGATCAGCAGAATCTGGATAATTCTTCTCAAAAAACTTTCACTAAGTTGTAGAGGGATGCCAGCCACTTATAACGGGTGCATCTGATGTCTAGGGAAGGGCTGCCTGAAACCTTGAAATTGCGTTAGCGGTATTAGCCCCAAAAGGCACAGTTTTTTGAGGCTCCCTGACTGTTAGACAAGTCCACTGATAACCTAACGGGACCAGAGCAGCTACTATGGCTAGATTGTTCATCTGTAATGCAGCGATCGTGGCTCGTCCTTTTCACAAAGAAGTACTTTCGCCTTTCGATCGAGGATGAATATGGTCAAAGTTCCAAACGAGGGAGGCTCCATTCTTTGAAGGCGATCGCGTGATATTTTATCAAAGCTGAAATTCTAAGTATTAGCAATGAACAGCACGTTTATTGATGTTGTCGCCTGGATTTGCATCAGGGACAAGCAGGTTTTGTGTACCCAGACAAAGGGCAAGGATGTCTTCTATCTACCTGGGGGAAAGCGGGAGAAGGGTGAGTCTGACTGGGAAGCATTGCGCCGAGAGGTTCGGGAGGAACTTAATCTCAGCATGATCGCTGAAACCCTAGCAGAGGTGACGGTCGTGCAGGAAGTCGCTCATGGCTACACAGAACCAACTCAGGTGACGATGCGCTGCTTTGGGGCAGACCACACGGGTGAAATCATGGCAAACTCTGAAATTGAAGCGATTGCGTGGCTGGGGTACACGGATTTAGACCAATGTGCTCCAGCCACTCAACGAGTACTGGAGTATTTGTATCAACAGCAATGGATTGATTAGGCGCGATTACCCCGTAGGGGGAACCGCTTCGCACCGCTCACAAGCGGTAGCTACTCAACATCATCCGTTGTTTCGACCAGCACTAGCTCTATACTTGAATAACGGTTTATCGCTTCCACCAACCAGTCAAAAACCGTGGGTCCCTGTCTTCTCAGGGCTGCTCGTAGTGCCCAAGCGGTTTTAATTAATGCAGTCGGAGGGCAGTCCCGTAACTGTTGCAGCAGTTGACGAACGGTCTCGTCATAGCCTAAAGCCGCTCTCGCATAATCTACCTCTCGCCACACTAATCGGAACGCTTCAGGTAAGTATCCGTAATCGCCACGAAGTACAGCATGGAAGCCATCGAGGTTCCCATCCCAGGGCTGCCCTGCCAGCAAAACTTGTCCAACTTCGTTGCAGAACGCCTCAAGTGTTGTGGTGCGACGACCATCAAGAATGTACTCTGGTTTCAACTCCCTTATTCTCTCGCCAAATTCCTCGAACAACGGATAGGTAAGTCGTTCTACCGATTCTTTTGCTCCAAAGTTTTTCACTGATAACGCAGTTATTTGTTGATGGACACTGGCATATTTGTTGCCTTCGCATAGAAGAAGAAAACCGTTGTCCTCCTATCCTCAGCATATCTAAATTTAGAGTGTAAGGGCTAAAGCTTGTTGAAGAGCAGCTATACTTTGCTTTATCGTTTGACCGGCTGTATCAATCACAATATGCTCTGTATCCCACTGTTCATAATCCCGGTTGACGACCTCATTCCAGGTGGGAAGCCTTAACCCAGGAATATTTGTGGAACGGGTTTCGACCCGACGTTGATGTTCTGAACGATCCGAGCAGATGACTTTAATGTCAATAGACTTGTTGCGAAATAAGCGACAATGATAGCAGTTTGCTTAGCATGAAGAAGTAATGCTGGATATTCATCGTGCGCTGAATAACGACCGGTTGATGAGGGCATTGACAGGATTGAACCGCAAAGCCTTTGATGAACTGTTAGTCGCCTTTGCAGCAGCCCTGCAAACCGCGAAGCTGGCAAAGCCCCGGCAACGGGCACCTGGAGGAGGCAAGAAGGCTCAGTTATCGAGCGACCAGGAGAAGTTGTTCTACATCCTGTTTTATTTCAAATGCTATCCCACCTGCGATGTCGCAGGCTTCTTATTTGACTTTGACCGCTTCCAAGCAAACCGTTGGATGCATCACTTACAAGCGATATTAGAAGCTGCTCTGGGACAAAAAATGACTTTACCGGAACGCAAACTAGAGACGATTGAGCAGTTTCTCGTGCGTTACCCAGAAGTCAAAGAAGTCATGATCGATGGCACCGAGCGACCGATTGCTCGCCCTAAAGACCGCGCAAAACAGAAGTTGACTTACTCGGGCAAAAAGAAGCGCAATACCCGCAAGCATTTAGGGGTAGTCGATGAAACCAAACGAGTGATTGGATTGAGCCAAGCTAGAGAAGGCAAGGTGCATGACAAGCGGTTGCTCGATGAGGAAACACTGGTTGAAGGCATTCCAGATGAGATTCCCATTCAAGTGGATTTGGGGTTCCAAGGTCTGCAAAATGAGTTTGTCGATATCGAAATCCCTCACAAAAAGCCGAAAGGGAAAGAACTCAGTGAGCTGCAAAAACAACAGAACCGAGAGCGGAGCAGCAGGCGAGTACGCTGTGAAAACGCTTTTGCTGGAGTGAAGCGTTACAGAGCCGTCAGCGAGGTTTATAGGAATCGTGTCACTGATTTTGATGACCGATTGATGTTAACTGCTTGTGGGTTATGGAACTTCTACCTCATGGTTGCTTAAATTATTTGATTACCAGGGGAATCTGTGCTGCCCATTCTCAACCCTTATTTCACAACAAGTCTAATAAACGGAACGCCAGCACGCTGAGCGACTTCGCGCCAAGCAGTACGGGTAATTGGTAAAGGGTTGACGGAATCAGCGACAACACTCAACCCCAAACGAAGATTATCCTCAGTGAGACTGTAGGCAATGGCATAACCTTCTACGCCAGTGATCAGGCTTCTACTCTGGCGGAGTGCCTGCTCGACGGTATCAATTCGCAGATGAAACCATTGCCGATTGCGAGTGAGGGATTGCGAAAGCGTAGATTTTCCTGTTCCTGCAAGCCCCCCAAAAATATAAAGCATTCTTCTACAACACCTTGTCACAGCAAGCAAACAGCTACTAACTTTGCGAGAATCCTTCTTCAGCAGTAACCCTGATTGCTGTCTGGTCTCGTCCACCTTGATGCAGAATGACACGCGCTGCTTTACCTGTTTCTTCCACCACAAATGTTAGTTGAGCATCGACTACTTTCAGAGAGAATTGAGTTGCCGATTCTGGAAAAATCTCAACCTGGTTCTGTCCCGTCAATTGAGCAAAAATCCGTTGAGATTCAGTCGTTACTGACAAAATGATCCCAGGAGCAAGTTCGTAATCTCCGACATAGGTTTCATAAATTGCGGGATTAGGAGTGATCGCTTGACGTTTCTGGGGCAATTTATACTCTCTGCCAAACAAGATTGCAGCTAGGTCATGGCTGATTTGGGCAACTGGAGCCGTTTCCAGATTGCTGAGAACAATGACCACCATCTGCTTAGTGGGGTATCTGGCAATGCTGCTAGTGAAGCTATCAATTCGTCCGCCATGCCCAACGCGAGCAGGTACCCGTGTGCCAGAGGCATCGCGCTCATAGGCTTGGTCAATCACCCAACCATGTCCATAGTGAGCATTGCCACTCTCCTCCCCAATCCCTACTGCGTTTGCTCCTTCATTACTTGAAGTATTGAACTATTCCTTTACCCGCTTGATTCATTACCCTTTCAGCAACGCCGTATTTTTGAGTGTGTTGCGGGCTCAAGTGGAACCGAGGATAGAAGGCTCTGATTCTACCCCCCCTTTGACTCGAACGGGTTCTCTGGCTGTGTTCAAAGAACGCAGAGGACTCGCATCAAGTTGAGCCTGTGGGAAATGCAGCGGTGGTTGTGGCGGCTTTTGTTTCCGAAGGCTTGGTCACCTCCAATTCATTTTGCACTGGTCTTACTGGCGCAGGGTGCATCAAGCAATGGCTCGACATCATCACTACCGCAAACAGTCTCAATCCTAAATCTATAACTGTAATACTATAGCGGTTCCTACTCACGTGAGGTACAACAAAACGCTTGACTCACATGTCTTTTGGACTTGCAGATGTACCTCATCCGATCGAGAAACGCCACATTAGACGTATTACTGTACACATCACTCAATCCGTTTGAAGCAGCAGGAAAGTCTGGAGAAAGATTGAGAGCCGACTGAAAGGCAGCGATCGCTTCTTCAGTTCTCCCTTCTCCAGCGAGTGCTGCACCCATTGCAGTCAAAACATAGATGTTGTTAGGGCTGAGACGATTTGCATTTTCGTAAGTAGTAATTGCTTCACAGTACTCACTCAACCTAAACAGAGCCAAACCCTGGTTATACCAACCTGCAAAGGACTCCGGATCGAACTCTGTTGCAGATTGAGCAGATGTTAACGCAGAAGAATTTTGGTTTGTGTTGAGAAAGGCAGCCGCTAAATTTGCCCGAATGCTGGCGCGGAAGACGTTGTCGGAGGAATCAATGCCAGTAATGATTTGACAATTGATTGTGCTTTGCTTCTCTGTTGAACAGTTCCAAATTGATCGACACTGTTGCTGAATTCTTGATTCAGGATTAGCATCATCTGGTGTGTTATGTTCCGGTCGAGTGTTGTTTTGCGGTCCAGTTAGAATCACCGCTTGGCAATAAGCTTGAACTGCCTCCTGATCGTCAGAAAGAGAACTGAGAATCCGTCCACGATTAAACCAGGACTGAGCAGAGTGAGGATTAGTTGTGATTGCCTGCTGAGATGCGGTTTTTGCGTCTAGGTATCGATTTAGCTGCCATAGGCTGATAGCTTTATGATCCCATGCTTCGCCATTACTAGCATCAAGCGCGATCGCTCGTTCAGCAGCAGCGATTGCTGCTTCGTACTGTTCCAAGCCAATGAGGGCGCGGCTTTGCTGACTCCAAACAAAAGCAGGGCTGGTTTCCTGCCAAATGCCGTCGCCTTGTAATGCATTCTCACAAGCAGTTAGAGCAGCTTGATATTGACGAACCTGATTGAGCATTGCACATTGATGAGCCAACGCAACTGACGCATCAGGGTTGATTGCAACGACTCTGTTGTAAGAGGTTAATGCTCGTTCATACTGTCCTAATTGCTCTAAGGTAATACCCTGCTGTAACCATGCATCTACATTAGTTGGATTAGCAGCCAGTACGCTTTCATAGAGCCTAATTGCAGTAGCAGAGTTGCAGCGATCGCTTGCACTAGATTGGATATTAGTCGTTTGCTGCAATTCAATCAGCAGGCTGCATCGTTCTGCAAGTACTAAAGTATTTTCAGGATTGATTTGCTGGGCGCGATCGAATGATGTTAATGCTTCTGGTAGCTGCCCTAATGTTCTCTGTGCAAGTCCTCTCTGATACCAAGCACTTGTAGGTGATTCGGTTCCCCAATCTCCATTTAGGCTCAACGCTTGTTCACAGGCATCGATCGCCATTTCATACTGCCCTAACTGTCTATATGCTGCGCATTGTTGCGCTAGGGCAAATGAATTATTAGGTGCAACCATTAACACTCGATTGTATGAAGCGATCGCTTCTGGAAATCGTTGTAGCTGAAATAACGCTTCACTGCGGGCGCTCCAAAGCTCTAAATTGTCTTCACGAGGCTCCAAGGCAATGGCTTGTTCGCAAGCAGTAATAGCATCTGCGTAGGATTGCTGCTGAGCCAAAACTTGGCATTGGTCTGTCCAAAATTCAATGTCCTCCACCTCAAACCGAGGGGAGTTAGCTTGAGCTAATAGAGTAATCTCTACGCGAGATGTAGCATGAGTATTATTGGTTCCAAGAGCGAATTGGGGAACAACAGCTTCTAGAATTGCAGTAGTTGTTCCTAACCCAATTAGGAACTGTCTTGCAAATGAACCTGTTACGCTACTAGAGAAAATCATTGGCTTACTCAGCTTGATAAAGATTTGACAAACTTAGTCACAGCCTGAAGGAAGGTGGGTGCAGGATGAAAAGACTCACAAGTATCGGCTTGATAGCGATCGCTACTTTGAGCGGAATGCAAATAGAGCAGGCAATCGCGGACACAGACGAGGATATTCAGCAGTTACGAGAAACCAGAGAATGCCTTAACTGTAATTTACAAGAAGCGAATTTAACTGAAGCTTATCTTAGATCGGCAAATTTGAGTGGAGCAAATTTGCAGGGCGCAAACTTGAGTGGGGCTGATTTAAGCGATGCTTACTTGAGTGAAGCAAATCTCACGAATGCTGACTTGAGACGAGCTGATTTACGAGGTGCAGATTTGAGCAATGCAGTGCTAGCAGGAGCTGATTTGAGAGAAACGCAGATTGACGGAGCGGCGATCGATCCTAAATGGCGTTTAGTGTGGCAGATTCTCAACCAAGTTGGGGCAGAACTTAATCTCAGCCGTGCTGATCTAACTGCTGCTAATTTGAGTAGCGCAAATCTCAGCTATCTCAGCCTAGAAGGAGCTAATCTCACTAAAGCAGATTTAAGCAATGCCAACCTTAGCTATCTCAATTTAAGTTCTGCAACCCTTCGAGAAGCCAATTTATCGCTTGCTAACCTCAGCTATGCCAATCTAAGTGAAACAACCTTGATAGACGCAATTCTGAATCAAACGAACCTTAGTCACGTCAATTTGAGCAGATCAAACTTACAGAATGCTAACTTTCGGGATGCCAATCTGAGCCAGGCAGATTTGCGGGCTACAACGTTGCGTGGAACTGACTTTAGCAACGCTAACTTAACTGGTGTAAATCTGGGCAATGTCAACGCTAGCGTTGATTTGGCAGCAGCAAGTCTGAGAAATGCAAGTTTAGCAGAAGTTTGTCTCACCGAAACGAGTTTGAGTGATGCAATTTTAATCAATACCAATCTGAGCGGCAGTAATTTAAGTTGTCATGATTTCAGGCAGATTTCTGTTCGAGATTTCCGAGGGATTAATCTCTCAAACGCGATCTTGAGTTGGGCAAATTTTAGTGGAGTAAATCTCCAAAATGTTGACCTCAGCAATGCCAACCTGACCAATGCAGACCTGAGTAGAGCTAATCTCAGCAACGCCAACCTTAGAGGAGCAAACTTGACTAGAACCAGACAAGATAACACCAATTTTTGTGGTGCAACGATGCCCGACGGGACGCAGGGTAGTTGTAATTGAAGAACTAACGCAATGAACTTTTATCCGAAAATTTGTGTGGCGTGGTTGAGCTGCGTTACACAAAAATTTCCAGGCTTAAATCCTTTATCTCTAATCAAGTCTAACAATTATGAAGACTTTCTAATAATTTGATCAACTTAGAGTTTCTAAACGCATAATCCTACATTAGGTCACTATGTGCAAGTAGACTTTTCTTCTTGCGGGACTCAAATTTCTCTCAACTGTGTTCCCTTGAACGATCAGATTTAATAGAACTGCAAATTTTTGAGTGGCAACGATTGAATTTAGTTGATTCAGGCTAGGTTCCTGTGGGTTTGATTGGTTAACTCGGTTTAGCTTTACAGAAATAGTAGCCTTTCAGGGAGGCGCACTTGTGATTGATCGGGTTTTTCCTACGCCATCTATCGATCCCCTCACTCGTCTTCACGTCTATGACGGGCTGATGATGAATGCTGACCGCTGGCTATTAGCTGAGCAGTATCATCGTCGTCGCCAAAATGTTCATTATCAGTCGCTCCACCAGCCCGGAGTTGTTTGTGGCTTAGGGGTTAAGCAGATCAGCCCACCGGATACTGCGCCTGAACGGTTTCGCGATCGCCGCTGGTTAGAAGTTCAGCCCGGTATCGCGATTGATATGGAAGGCAATCCAATTATTGTCGATTGCCCGCTCACTTATCGGGTTGCAACAGAGTCTCCTTCAACAGGATCAGTAACGGTTTATCTGCTGATTAGCTACGTTGAACCGGATAATCCTCCTTATCAGCAAGAGGCAGCAACTATCCAAGAGCAGTTTCGCCTAGATGAAACGACCAAGCCGCCAAGTGATCGTCAAATTGAGTTATGTCGCATCAAGCTTCAACCAGAAACTGTGGCTTTCAAGGCTGCCAAAAATGCCTTTGTCCCCGAAGCCAATGAACTTGATTTTCGCTATCGTAACCAAGCACAAGCAAAACCACAGGGATTAGTCCAGGTTGCCGTTCTGCAAGATGGTGATAGTGAATTTGGCAATCGCATCTCTGACCTGCTCTACCTATTGCAATCCTTAGAAGCGCTTTACCCGTCTCTACAAGGAATTCCTGTTGAACTTCCTCAGCTGCGATCGCCTCTTCTACCTTTTGACTTGCTCTACCTCACTGGATGGCAACTTTTGAACTTTAACATTGGAGCGCTAGAGTTGCTTCGTCGCGGGTTAGAAGCAGGAAGTACTGTTTTAGTTGAGGTTAGCGATCGCAGTGTGAATCTAGATCACGTGCAATCAACTCTGCAACAGCTACAGCCTTCTCTGCATTCCTGGAAAAATTTCGGCCAAAACCCCTCACTGCGAATTCTCAAAACTCAACCTTTTCTCTTCTCAGCGCTCCCGATATCTCAACAGCCGATGCAGCTATGGGCAGGAAATGGTGTCGTTTTAGTGGCAGGTGAATTGTCTAGAGCGTGGGGCTTAAATGAGAACTTGAACTTTGCTCGTCATGAGATTCGCACTGCTCAAGAACTGGGAATTAATATCCTAAATTTTGCTTGGCGACGGCAGCAGCTAATGCAGTTATCTCAGTAAATTGCAGTCAATGAATTGCGATCGCATCACTAAAAATAACCGTTAACGATTTGTGATTAACAAGGGTGTTTTTGAGTATGGCGGAGTTAGTCAAGGTGGAGGTGAGTCAAAAATATCTCCGGTTTGTTCCACAGGACGATGATGATGTATCAGAGCTTGACGACGTTAATCCGGATCGCGAGTTTAATGTTTTTGTAACAAACAACAGTAAGCAGTTTGTAAGCTTTCAAGTAGAACTATTGGCAGTAGGATTAGACGTAGATTCAGGATTGCGCTGGTATCGATTAGAGCCACAAGTTGGAGCCAAAAAACCACCGGGACAAATTACCAAATTTACAGTCAAGATCGTTAAAGCTCCAATTCCTGCATACGGCACTACAATTGATTTAACGCTTAAAGTTTTTTCGGTTGAATCTGAGCAATTGTCGGTTGAACAAAAACTCAAACTAGAAATTAGTAAACCTCCACAGCCTTATAAGATCTACTTACCTATAAAGGAATTCAAAGCTACGCCTGGGGATGCGATCGAAATTCCAGTATTGGTTTACAACTTAAGCCCAAAATACACCAATATTCGTTTAGCGTTTGTTGAATCAGGAGAAGCCGAGAATATAACCCCATCTTCTGATACACCAATAAGGTTCCATCCATCTTGGTTTGATGGAGTTGAACAAATCGTGCCTGTGAATGCAGGTGGTTCAGCCGAGACTAGCTTTCGCTGTCAAATTCCTGCAAGTGCTGCTGCCTTCAGCCAACCCTACCCCTTTAGAATCGAGGCGCAATCTGACACAAGTTCCTATGTCACCCTTAAGAAGGGAACTTTAGAAATTTTGCCTTGGGGTGTTGTGGAATGGAGTTGCCCAACGCCTCAACAAACTATTCCTTCTCATCAACGGCGAAACAAGCGAGCGAAAAAATATGTCAATGCCGCGATCTATGAATTGCAGTTTGAGAACAGAAGCAACTTACCGCAGCACATTCAACTGCAAATTCCACCGTTGGAGCAGAAGCAATGTCGCTTAAAAATTTCTGATCCGATCACACTACAGCCTGGAGAATCTAACGAAATCAAACCTGTCACGTTAACAGCACATAGACAGCGCCCGTTGCTTGGACTCAATCGCCGACTGTTGTTTCACGTTTATCCAAAGCTGGGCAGTAATTCAAACGCCTCAGATTCAATCTATCCTGACCCTAATGTGCAAGCGTTTGAACTCATTGTTAAACCAAGCGTGCCACTGTTGTTACAGCTAGTGATAGCGTTTCTCTTGGCAATATTTTTGGGACTAATGCTCCTACTTCATTCACCATCTCACAGGCAGCCTGTCAACTCGGTGCGCTTAATTGAAAATGGAAACACTGTAATTAGTGGCTCTGGCGATCGCACCATTCGACGGTGGCAAGTCAGCGAAATGCCTCTACTCAAAACCGTTTACCTGAAAGGCGATCGATCCCCATTTACTACAGAAGCAGGTGGCGCAGTGCGAATTGTGCGACAGCAACCTCAGCGAGATGGACGCATTGCCGCTGGACTCGCAAACGGAGACCTTAAGCTTTGGAATGTTGCTCAAAAGCAGGCACAGCCGAATCCTAAAACGCTTCAACCCAACGATCGAGTGTTCGGGCTAGATTTTAGTGAAGATTCTGGCTACCTTTACAGTGGGCATAGCAGCGGATTTGTGCGCCAGTGGCAGCTCGAACCCAATGGTGAAACAACACGCAAGAATTCTGCTTATGTCAAATTTCCTGTCTCTGCTGTAGCAGTCAGTCAAAGTCAAAGTTCATTGCCCAATTTAGTTGTGATCGGAGAGCGCTATAACAAGCTCTCTTTTTGGGATTGGCAGAACCATAATCTGTATGAGTTGCAGTACAAATATCCGGAGCAGTTGCAGCCACAGCCCATCGTTGGACAACAAGACTATATTGAGAGCCTAGCGATCGCAGATCAACAAAATCTTTTAGTAACGGCTGATACAAATGGATTTATCACTTTATGGGATTTGAATAAAATCAGAAGTTGTATTTCAGATGGAAAACTTGTCAAGATTAGAGATGTATTAGGTGACGAGCCAAACGTTGTTTACAAGCTTAGGTGCTCAACGACAGAATTACCGGCGACAGAACTAATAGTTAACCAGTGGCAAAGCAATGACAGAAGACAAGCTGTTCGTGCGGTTGCGTTTGATCAAACGGGCGAGTACTTAGCCAGCGGTGGAGATGATGGACGGGTGATGTTGTGGCCGCCTGTGTCACAATTGCGATCGCTCTCCCCAGAAAGGATCAAAGAAGAAGCAAGAAACCTTGACCGTTGGCATTTGCCAAACCTTAGGAGTAGCGCCAAGATTAACAGCATCGATGTTCAAGTAGTGAACAATCAGATTCGAGTGGTGACAGGAGACGATCAGCACCATGTCAGCCTATTTAGCGTAAGAAAGACTAATGCAGATAACTAGTAACCTCCTGCGCTTAGAAGATTTTTCTGAAAACAGCTCAGTTTCACGCGGAGCAACGATTGATCGGCAGATCAAAATCACCAATGCAGCAGAACAAAGTGTTGAAATTTCTGTCTGGATTAATCCAACCAATAGTTTTTCTCTGCCCTTACAGCGCTGGTGCAAAATCAGTGTACCACCCACAGTAGTTCTAAAAGGAGAGGATTCGATCACAGTTACTCTAACGTTTGAAATTCCTCTGCAAGCCAGTCCTGGCACATATAACTATGACGTTTGTATTGAGACTACTAATGAGTATCCAGCAAAACAATTAACTCGTCCTCAACAATTACAGGTTCTACCGTCTGACCAGAGCACCACATTTGACAATACACCCAGATTTACCACTCAACCTGCTACAAGTCCCACTGGTCCCCACAAGCTACAGGCAGGACAGCCGTTCAATTTCACAATGCAGGTTGAAAATCGATCAAAACGGGTCGATCGCTTTAAACTGCTCTGTCCAGATTTAGAGTCCCAGTGGACATTCCAACCCAAATATTTCCAATCCTCTTCTAATCCTGTCCAGCAAACTGTTGAAACAGATGGGTTAGAATTACTGCCTGGGCAGGTGGGTGCAATTCAAGCGTCCTTGTGTGCACCTGAGTATATGCCAGCAGGCTATTATCAACCAACGATTCGCCTTACCTCTAGTGTCACAGAAAATCTAGTGCTGCTGGATGTTTTGTATTTAGAGATTCTGCCGAATGTCAACCTGGAAATCAGTATGTTTCCTGCGGTTCGCCGCATTCCAGAGGAGCCAAAAACCTTTGAGATTAAGTTAGTCAATCAGGGAAACATCGTTCGTGAGCTGCGGCTGCAAGCCTGGGATCAAGAAAAGTTATTTGCCTACACATTCGACTTACCAAAACTCACCCTTGATCGAGGGCAAACCAGCTATATCACGTTAGTTGCCAGACCTGAAAAGAGGTGGCGACGGCCCTTTTGGGGAAAAGGACTGCAATTCCCATTTACAGTTGATCTAAAGAATGCTGAACCGGAAGCGCCTGAACTAGAAGCAGAGCCGCTTGCTTTGCCTGCTTCGCCAGAGGGCACAATTGTTTGGCAAGCTCGCCCTTGGCAGCACTTGCTTCTATTGGCGCTGTTGGCGTTAGGGCTGTTAGGGGCGATCGCTTACATAATCTGGCGTTTCCTATTTTGGACAGCCCCTGCCCCTGCTGTGCCTCCTTTACCCCAAGTCATCAGCTTTAAAGCAGCAGAACCCGCCTATCAAGAAGGTAAAAATACTCCAGTCCGCCTTGATGCAGCAGAACCCGCCTATCAAGAAGGTAAAAATACTCCAGTCCGCCTTGATTGGGAAATTTCATATCTCAATCGAGTGCAAAAAGTGACGATCGTTCAGCTGCAAGAGAATGTGGAGATTAATCGAAAAAGCTATAGCTTTTTGCCCGATAAAGGTGCATTTTGTCGCATTTCTACAGAACTACGGCAACGTCGTGCAACGGAAGGTAGTATTGATTGCGATAAGCTTCCATCGATCGCACAACGACAAAATTATCCAAATGGTGAGCTTAAGGAAAACAATTTTTGCGAAGAGGTTTTGCTCTCAGAAATCCCTCAGCAATCCTCTCCCGAACCTTCCCCCTCTCCATCCTCTGACTCCCAAACTCCGTCTCTAGATGAGCTTGACACAACTTTAAGATGCCAGAGAATCATTACTTCGGCTAGTCAAAGCGGTGATTCTGTTTTTAGAATTGAGGTCTTTGCAAACCCTGAGGCTTTAGTCACACCCGCAGCACCACAAAGCCGCTGGCAGCGTTGGTTCGGACGGCGATCGCCCGCTTCTTCCTCTGCTCAAAACCCTGAACAACCTATTGCAACACTCACTACGGACACCATTCGCATTCTGCCGCCAGAGCCCGAACCTGTTGTCGTTAGTTTCTTCTCGACTCAACCGACCTATGAAGAAGTAGGTCCACCTCTCTCTCCCTCAACTAATCCAGACAGTTCCCCTCGCCCCAAACTAGGTCCAATTCAACTGAATTGGGAAATTGCGAATCCTCAGCAGATTAAGGAACTGCGGCTGGTGAATCTTGCTCCTGATGGTTCGGTCGATCGCGAACTCAGACGCTATTCGGTTAATGATGGTGTCCCAACGGAACTGAGGCAATATTGTGCGATCGCTACCAACTTAGTTTGTCGAAATCTGCCTACAAATATCGAAGCTGTAGGTGAATATCGCTTTAAGCTGGTTGTTGTGCCGCTCTTGCCACCTGTCTCGTCAGCTTCTACATCGCAACCTGCCCAGACTGTCCCCGAAATTGCGGCAATAACACCCAGCATCAAGATTCAAGCCCGTCCACCCGAAATCATCACTTTTCTGATTAACGGTCAGAATGTCTTAGAAAATCCCAGGCAGGTGTACGTTATTAACCCTGCTAGAGGTCCTATTGAGCTTAGCGTGAACTGGTCAGTTATAGATGGTGAGGCTCAATTGCTCCCGGCTCCTGGGTCTGTTCTTAATTCGGGCAGCATCACTTCTCCGATTAGTGTTCCAGGTCAGCAGATTATTACCCTACAAGTTACTAATGAGTCTGGTGAACAGGTCACGCGAACGGCTGAGATTTCAGTCATGGAAGCAACTCCACCACCACAGACTCAATCTGACTCGGCTCAACCTACCCCTGATGCACCATCTCCCAATCCACTCGCAGTTCCATCTGATCCGAATGGGTTACCACCCTTTGAGCTACCGCCACAGTTGAATTAGGTGCGATCGCCCTTCCCCTTATTTCAATATTTTAACCGCTTCCTTTTGAGGGTAAAGAATATCTTTAGTAAGAGAAGAAATTGATCTATGTCTCAGTTGTAGGTGAGTCACGACGCACCCTACAAGATGGCGATCGCAGTGCGATCATCTTTTTACATTTTGATAAAATACAGGAGTTCGTTGCTTATTGAATGCTGTTATGCCAGAGGTTGCACGGTTCTACGGAATTGTGATCAAGGTTTTCTTTGGTGATCATCCGCCGCCTCATTTTCATGCAATCTATGGTGAGTACAATGCGTTAGTCAGTATTGAGTCACTTGAGATGATTGAAGGAGATTTACCAAGCCGGGCACAAAAATTAGTTTTGGAGTGGGCAACGCTCTATCAGCAAGATTTGCTACAAATGTGGAATACCCAAGAGTTTCGTAAATTACCTCCTTTGAAGTAAATACAGGTTTATGAGTAACAAGTGTCCTCGAATCAAAAAAGCTAGGGCGATCGACGACGTAACTCTAGTGGTTGAGTTTACGAATCAGGAGATTAAGAAATACGATATTCGTCCCCTTTTAAAGGTTCTAATGTTCGTTCCGCTTCAACAACCTGCTTTTTTTAAGAACTTTAAAGTGGAGCCAGGTGGTTATGGGATCGCGTGGAACGAAGACATTGATATTAGCGAGTATGAGCTTTGGAAAAATGGCGTGGTATTGGAAAGCGAAGATTTAGCTGGCGATCGCCCCCAGCAGTCATAGCTCGATCGCATCTCTCAAACATAGCCGCGATCGCTCCTATCTTCTTACAAAGCGGTCGAACAATCACAGCTTTCAGGATGCGATCCATGCCTTCATGCTGCTGCCCGATCACTTTCACTGTCTTTTGACGTTATCGACAGGAGACAGCGATTATTCAACTCGGTTGCGGCTGATCAAAGGCTCTGTCACGCGGCAATGTGGCGATCGTTTTGATTTGCCTTCAGGTGTTTCAGCCTCTCGACAAAAGCGGGGGAAACGCAATTGGCAACAACGCTTTTGGGAACATCTAATTCGGGATGAAGCAAATTTTACTCGGCACTGTGATTACATTCATTGCAATTCGGTGGCGCATGGGCTGTGTTGGGTTCCTCAAGAATGGCAGTTTTCCAGTCTCGACGATTCATTGCAGTAGGGATGTATGCCGCAGATTGGGGAGCAGACGGTAAAGAAATTGAACCACCGAGTTGTGGCGTTGGTGAGTAGGGTGCGTCGCAACGCATCCTACGGGAGAGCGATCGCTCTTAGAGTGCCTAGAGCGAAGATGACGACAGAACTAATATAAAAAACAACAGGGCTAATATAAAAAACAATTGCCCTACTTGCACTCTCCTGATGGTGTACCAACACAGTCGGTTTGTTGTTTACTGTATTCCTGAATTTGAGTATTGTAATCCCTCATATTCTGGTTAAATTGTTTGACAGCATCCATATATTCTTTAATAGTCATATCTTCCTGACCTGTAAAGCTTGGCAAGGGATTTTGTCGTAGATATTCCATATAGTCTGTTCCATGACTACCCTCGTGATACTTAAGAGTTGTATTGCCATCGGCAATATCTTGCTCAGTCGTGCCTTTACCATACGCAGATTGCTCGTATGGGTCTGCTTGAGGACCATAGGTAGTTTGGATAGTCATGTTGACCAACGGTGCAGAACTGATGCTCACTACCTTGCCTTGCTGATTTTTTGGAGTAGGAGCTTTCCACGTCAGGTTAAAAGTAGTATGGGCACCTTTCATTTTTTTGTTTTTACTCTTTTTATCTGGTTTTATAGTCACCCTAACTTGTGCTACCTGTAAATTAACAGAACCATCCTTTTGAGCTTGAGGATGTTCTTCTGAGTCCCAGGGTATGGGAGTCGAAATCTCTCTTTGAATTTTAAATCTTAGACTGCTTGGGTTCTCATTGGTTTGCTGCACTACATGAGTTAATTCATGGGCCGTCAAGTCAGAATTTGCGGGAGATTTTCCGGCTCCGAAGTAGATGTCGTTGCCGTGTGTGAAGGCTTGAGCGCCGATCGCTTGACTCATCTGCACCGCTTCGCTGCCTGTATGCACCCGCACCTGACTAAAATCAGCACCAAAGCGCGGCTCCATGAACGATCGCACCTCTTCCGGTAAAGGACTCCCCCCACCCTTGCTGCTATTCAACCGACTCTCGATTGAACTATCTGCTCGTAAACTACCATCAGGCGATCGCTGTAGCGCTGGTTTAGTTTGTACCTCCTCTTCTTCGGGCATTTCCTCCCGTTGTAAGGAGTTACTTAGAGATTTAGTCTGAATTTCCTCTTCTTCGGGAAGTTCTTCGCGTTGTAGAGTATTTGTAATCGCCTTTGTTTGCACTTCCTCTTCTTCAGGCATCTCCTCGCGTTGAATGGAAGGTGCGATCGCCTTCATCTGCAATTCTTCTTCTTCAGGCATTTCCTCACGTTGGATAGAAGAATTGCCTAATGATTTGGTTTGGAGTTCCTCTTCTTCGGGGATTGCCTCCCGTTGGACGAGAGGTGTGATGGATGCGGCGATTGGTTTGGTTTGAAGTTCTTCTTCGTCGGGGACTGCTTCTCGTTGGATGGGTTGCTGGATAGCTGTATCCGGCATACTCATCACCTGCTCAGCAACGCGATCGGCTTCTTGTTCGTATTGGTCGTTAGGTGCGCCGACGGTGAGTTTAGGTTGGATGGGGAGAGGACGATGCTGTTCCGATGCTGGGCGATCGCTGTCAAAGTTGACTCGACTGAGGGCAGAAGTTGTGGGTTTTAGGGCAACGGTTGAGGTTGGCTCTGATTGAGGTGAGTCAGATGCTTGATGAAGCTGGTCTGTGAAGGGGCGTTGCCAGAAAAAGCTGCTGTGGGCAGGAGGAGGCGTGGTAGACGTTTTGCGTTGGACGTGCGATCGCATCCGAGCTTGCTTTTGATCAGCCATAATCCACTGCCCCTCCAAGCCTAAATTTAGCTATTGCCACTAGTGTGGCACGGTTGTCTTGGAATGATGCGTCAGTATCAAGACATGCTGACTTGAGTTTTGTTGTGATGTCATACCCAGCCTTTAACTTCAGCATCCGTGAGCGATCGTTCTAGCTTGATATATTCGCTTCGAGATGCCTCCAGCAGGTGTTTCATGCTGACAGGTTCTTCAGCATCGGCTGCTAAAAATGCGGCGTTGAGGGCAATGTTGCGGATGTTTCCGCCAGAGACATTCAAGCGAGCAAGTTTTGCAAAATCAAGGTTTGCCAGCGGAATTTGCGGCGGAAAAATGCGTCGCCAGATGTCTTCACGCTGTGCCAAATCGGGAAAGGGAAACTTGACGATAAATCGCAGGCGACGTAAGAAAGCAGGGTCGATCGCATCTTTCAAGTTGGTGGTTAAGATTGCCAGTCCTCGATACGCTTCCATACGTTGCAGCAGATAACTCACCTCCATGTTGGCGTAGCGATCGTGGGAATCTTTCACCTCACTGCGTTTACCAAATAAAGCATCGGCTTCATCGAACAGCAAAATCGTTGTGCCTGCTTCGGCAGCATCAAACACCTTTCGCAAGTTCTTTTCAGTTTCACCAATGTATTTGCTGACCACTGAACTAAGGTCGATGCGATACAAATCTAATTGCAACTCTAGCGCTAGCACTTCTGCCGACATCGTTTTTCCTGTGCCGCTAGCTCCCGCAAATAGCGCACTGATCCCCAATCCCCGTCCGCTTTTGCTGGCAAATCCCCAGGTTTCATAAACCGTTTCTCGCTGTCGCACATGGGCCGCGACGCTCTGCAACACCTGCTTTTCTTTCTCGGGTAGCACGAGGTCATCCCAACTGGCGATCGCGTCAATTCGTTGCGCCAAATCATCCAGTCGGGGACGTGCTTGAGCGCGGCAGGAATCCCAGAGTTGAGGGAAGGGAGCAGGAGAAGGGGAGGATGAGGATGGTAGGGGAAATGAGGAGGATGGAGATGAGGTAAGGGCTTCGGTGCAGACGGTGCGGATGGTGAGCGGGTTTAGTGTGAATTGAGTGACGAGTTTTTCGATATGCCCATTGAGGTTTGGAGCGGCTGAGCCTAGAGTTTGCTGCCAGAGAGTGCGCTGTTCAGATTTAGTGGGAGGATGGACTTCAACGGTAATGAAAGGGCGTTGCTGAATTTGCTGACGTTCTCGGCTGATGATGATTAGTGAAGTGTTGGTCGTGTCAATCCAGTAGGCGATTGCTTGGGATCGGTTAGTATCAGTCGTGTCGATCGCGCTACAATCCAACAGCAGTGCACTCGGATGCAACATTGCTTCTCGCTCCCACAGCAGCAGCAGCTTACTGAGGTCGTTAATGGAGGTAGGAATCGCTTGAGCAGGCAGCGTGTAGAGACTCCATCCGGCAAGACGACAAGCGGCAGCAGCGATCGCCTGCTGGCTCATGCCGTCGCTTCCCCAAATCTGAACGATTGGAGAAGCGCTCCGCTGTGACCAAACGCGAACCAGTTGCTCTGCAATCTGTTGATGAGACGGCACAAGGTCATCACAGGTCATCACAGGTTGAATCATGCCTTTCAATCGTTCATCGAGCGAGTGTAGTCCAACTAAGTAGTGCAAAATTCGCTCATCAATTCGTAGCGGACTCAACATTAGCGTTTGACCTGCACCCACCTCAATGAACCTCCAGTGCCGCAATGGATGATCGGGCAGCACTGCACCCCAATGCGGTTCTGCAAACACTGTCATTGCCAGATTGAAAGTGGGATAAGCTTGTCGATCGCCCTGGATTTCAGCACAAAGGTTGGCAAAACTCACATCCAGTTCCATTGCTGCACACAGCAGCAGCACGTTTCGCTCAAACTCAGACAGTCCAAATTGAGCGCAGAGCCGATCGAGCGTAGGGCAAGAAGAAATTGCAGTAGCTTCAAGCCGCTGTTCTAAAACCTTGTGGAGATGAGCGATCGCACTCATCAGGTCATGACGGTTTGCTTCTAACTCATTTTCTCGCTGATTTTCTAGGGTAAACGTCATAGCATTTAAATCTTATGTTGATCGAATTTCGATCGTAGGTTCAGTGTACTGATCAAACGTTGGACTTTCACCATCCGGGTCAACTGCTAATTTACTCTCAGCGTTGTCAATTTGAACGCGGACTAGATAGGTTCCAGCTTTCACTTCGTGAACGATGAAAGTCAGCGTATTCTGACTTTCGGAACGCGATCGCGCTCCAAATACATAAGCAGCAGGATTGCGAAGGACACGTTCGTTTAACAACAAATAAGCTCGTTGTTCAGGAGCAACCATTACATCAACTTGCACGGTAGCGATCGCAGAATACAGTTCATCACCATTGCTTCGTGTATTCGTTGAGCTAACATCAACTATGGTGGGATAAACAACGACAGGCAGCACGTTTGATCCGACCGCTCGTTCCAGATCAGCAGTTGTTAAATCAGAATCAGACGCAACTTGAGTTGGCAGTGGATGCAAAACTTGCAGGCTTTGTACTCCGGCTCTCAACAAACGTTTTTCTGATTCTGCAATCTGCGACAGGTCAACTTTAACCTGTGTATCGCTGACCTCTTGAGGCGTAATTTGAGCATCCCCAATTCTTACCTTTGCCAAGATTCGGGGATGACTGCTGCGGAGTTGTTTACCTGTAATCGTAACCGTACTGTCAAGTCCGATTGGTTGATTTATTCCATCATCAGACTCAATGTCTTTAATCACAGGCTGTTTAGATGTGACAAAAAATTGGCTGCTCCGCAATGGCAATGCTCGTTTTCCAGGTTTGCTGCCTTCAATCAGAATGGTGCTTCCTTGATAGGCAAACGACAGCACGTAAGGCGTTTGAAAAAATACCGACCAGATTTTTGACAACTCTTCGGTGTTCATTGGTGTAGGCACCAGAGTCACCTGTTCAACCTGTTCTGCTAGCGTCGAGCCAGCCAAATAGCTGAAGGTGGGATTGTTGATGGTGTCGCGCAGCATAGTAGGCGTGAGAATTGGCTGGTCAACTAACGTGCGTAGTGTACAGCCCAGCAATCGCTGCGGTTCTAGCTCCACCTCATTGCCATAAAAGGTCATCAAATAATAAAGGTCAATGCCTGCTTGCGCCTGTTTGCTCAACTCTCCTTTTGGGCGGCGATTGCGTAAATCAGAATTTCGCCATGCTGGATTTGGCAGCACTTGATACATAAAAACGTTGACCCCAACTTCAGGCGTGCCGCTGCCTGACGCATCTGGTCGAACTGTTGTCACTCTCGCCCCAGCAACGTCAATCTGTAGCGCCGATTGCAAAATGCGTTGCAGTGTAGCTGTGACCGTTGCGATCGCCAAATAATTACTCATCGACTGCTGGCCCTTATAAGCTTGAGTTGCACAAATGCTGAATTTGTTTGCAATTCTGTGCGATCATCGCTGCGAAAGCAATGAAGTAGAACGAAAGGATGTATCAATTGATTAAGAATTACCCTACTACTGTAAAAGATGTCCTGGTAAGCAGGCGATCGCTGCGTATATTTAAGGTTAATTTTAGAATAGATACCACAGGTTCCCTTTAGATTAAGATACAAGTGTGTCCTTGTGAATTCTAAAACTGTCACTGCTTGGGTTTCGCTAATCTTGTGTGTTCCAGGTTTTGTTGATTTCAGATACAACGTCATTTTCCATCTGTAAATAATCCAGTAGTCTTTTGACTGAGATTTGACTGAGAGATGTGTCTCCCACTCAAAAATCGCAGAAGTAATTACAGGGAATCATTCAGAGAATAATTTCAGTAAGCAGTTGCTGAGGTAATTGGTTTTGCATCGGGCAGTTTGTTTTGCCTTAGGTAATTAGTCCTGTTCGCTATCTATATTTTGTCCGTCAGCACACCATCGCTTCACACAAGGAAGTCTAAGCACTATGGCGAGGCTCGATTATTTTGCTCCGGGTGTCTATGTTGAGGAAGTCGATCGCGGCAGTCGCCCAATTGAGGGGGTGCCAACCAACGTGGGTGGATTTGTTGGATTTACAGAAGCCATTCGTAATGGTGCTGAACAGTTCAAACCAATGTTGGTGACAAGCTGGGATCAGTATTTGCGGTACTTCAGTAAAGAGGGCTCAACAGGATTTTCTCCAGAAAGATTCTATCTTCCGTTTGCAGTGCAAGGCTGGTTCCTCAATGGTGGTGGACGCTGCTGGGTGGTAAGTCTAGGAACCCAACTGCCAAAACCGAGTGAAACGTTAGAATCAGGCGATCGCCAACTAGTACCGCTGGAAATAAAAACAACGCGCAAGACAAACTCCTTGCAGTTTTCCCTCAAGCCTGAGCAAGCTGAAGATGGACGGCTATATGTCAACATCTCTAAGCCTGAAACTGAGCCACCCTTTGACGAAAATGGTGATTCTGATGCTCCAGCACCGCTTCCAGGTGAGTTTTTTCATGTAACCATTTTCCGCCAGGAAAGCGAAGAACTGGAAAAGTACTTCAACTTAACAATGAATCCTCAGGCACCCGTCATTGAAGCAGATTCAGGCGATCCTGCTGTCAAAGCAATGGGAGGGTTTGCGCCTACTGCACTAGCGCGATCGCAGTACATTGATATCACTAACATCATTCCTGAAAGTCAACGCCAACGATTGCCGCTTTCACTCCGTCCCGCATATGGAACGTATGAAGTTAGTGCGCCTATTATTGTGCCGACAACGGAACGGATTGTGCGCCATGCTA
The DNA here is from genome assembly GCF_014695745.1 of Leptolyngbya sp. FACHB-671. Classification (NCBI taxonomy): domain Bacteria; kingdom Bacillati; phylum Cyanobacteriota; class Cyanophyceae; order Leptolyngbyales; family Leptolyngbyaceae; genus Leptolyngbya; species Leptolyngbya sp. FACHB-671. Next base: position 22,739 of record NZ_JACJOV010000045.1, read on the forward strand.
CTGGAGTTCGCAACCGTCAGACAGGAATTCAAGGAACATTTGAGGTAGATGATATCAACATGCTGGCGTTTCCTGATTTGATGCGCCTTTACGAGGAGAAAAATCCTGATGGTTCTCCTGTATTGGATGACGATAAACTCGCCTATTTTGTTGATTTAATGATTAGCCTTTGCGAAAATGCAGCTCCTAATCCACCCAACCGCATGGTTGTTTTAGATGCACCGCCACCTGTGGGCGATCGCCCTATCAAAAATCCCCAGCAGGTTGCAGAGTGGCTTAACAATATTAACAGGCGATCGATGTTTGCTGCCCTCTACTATCCCTGGATTAAAGTCGCGAATCCAGCCAAAGAAGGAAAGTCTATTTTTGTTCCACCTTGCGGTCACATGATGGGAGTGTGGGCAAGAAACGATGAAACCCGTGGCATTCACAAAGCTCCCGCCAATGAAACTCCTCGTGGTGTTTTGGGATTGTCTTATGAGGTAAACTTCCGCGAACAGGAATTGCTTAACCCAATGGGAATCAACTGCATTCGCAACTTTCCCAATCGTGGGATCAAGGTTTGGGGAGCGCGAACGCTAGTTGAAAAAGAAAAAACAGAGTGGCGTTACATCAACGTGCGGCGCTTAATGAGCTACATCGAAAAATCGATCGAAGAGGGAACACAATGGGTTGTCTTTGAACCCAACGATCAGGACTTGTGGGCACGAGTTCGTCGTACGGTAAGCAACTTCTTGGAACGACTGTGGCGAGAAGGCGCGTTGTTTGGGAGTTCTCCCGAGCAAGCGTTTTACGTTAAGTGCGATGAAACCTTGAACACTGAAGAAACAATGATGTTAGGTCGCCTCTATATCGAAGTGGGTGTTCGTCCAGTACGACCTGCAGAATTTGTGGTATTCCGCGTCAGCCAGTGGAATGGACAGATGGAGTAAAGCAGTTTGTAGAAATAAGTTGATTGCCTGAACGTATTCAATGGCTTAAACAAGGAGCTTAAGCGCCTTGTCTATGCAAGTTACTTCTACAAAGTTTCTAACGTTGTTTTGATCAGTATGTTGACTAGTTAGTGAATTTAATGAATTAGGAATGAAATCATGGCAGACGATGAAATTTTAGTCAGTTGTCGGTTCTATTTTGAAGCAGATGGCATTACTGACAAACAGATCTTAGAAGTGTCTGGACTTACCTCAGAAACTCCAGCAGCGGGTGGCGATAAGGTGCTGGGTTCAGGCAAACAAGCCGTTAATTTGCGGCAGGCAGCGCCAACCCGCACCAAGTTTTCTCCTGTTACTGTTAAGGTTGTTGCCACAACCAACAAGGACCTTTACGGTTGGTACGATAGCTGTAACAAAAACTCAGGCGGAAGATCTGACTGGTCAGCTAATCGCAAGGGGGCTTCTATTACCGTCTATGACCAGGCCGGAGACGAAAAAGCTCGTTGGAACCTAGTCAACGCTTATCCTACTAAGTATGAAGGTCCAAAGCTGGAGGCGGGTGCAAACGATGTGGCAAATGAAACTATTACCTTGGTTCACGAAGGAATCGTGCGAGAGAAGTAACTCTAGTTCTATCTGATGCCTATCTAATTCCAAATCTGACTCATGCCAAATCTGATTGAGAATTTTCCAGAAATCCTCACAACGTGTCGTTTTTATATCGAACTGAAATTGGACGGCAGTCAAGACCCGGTGGATGCTTACTTCATGGAGTGTAAAGGCTTTAAGCGCACTCAGGATGTTGTAGAAATTTGTGAAGTGACACCCCAGCAATGGGGGAAAGCAAAATCAGGTCAGGTTGTTCGCACCAAAGTTCCAGGCAATGTCAAAACTAACAATGTGACGCTACGTCGAGGAATGACGCGATCGCCCACTCTTTGGCGATGGTTTGAAGCAGTGCAGCGGGGAGATTGGGCAAACCAACTGCGAGACGGGTCGCTGACGATCTACGACCAGGGAGAACACCCACAGGCAATATTTCAGTTTAGAAGCGCATGGCCTATTAGCTATGTTGTATCCGACTTCAACGCCAGCAGTAATGACATCGAAGTTGAAGAAATGGAATTAGCGATCGAACTCTTTAGCCGACAACAGTAACTCATGCTGCAAACCGAATTTGAGTTTACCCTTCCCAAGGGCTACCTCGATGCTCACGGCAATTTACATCGTCGGGGCATGATGCGACTAGCAAAGGCGATCGATGAAATCGTGCCCCTTCGCGATCCACGTGTTAAAGCAAATCCAGCGTATTCAACAGTGATTGTTCTAGCTCGCGTCATCACCTGTTTGGGGGCGTTAGAGGAAATCACGCCCACGATTATTGAAGGTTTATTTGCCTGTGACTTAAACTATCTCCATCGCTTCTACTTACAAATTAATGAGTTAGAAGATGAATCAGATAATACAACAGCTCAAAATTTGCAGTCTGGCTTGAAATCAGAAGAACTGCAAGGAACGATTAGCCCCGGATGAGGTAGCAGTGCAACTCACAGAATTGATTAATGTTGTCAGGAGTCGGACAAGAGAATGGCTGACTCTTTTTCGTCATCCTGAAGAGGTTGCTAGACAAACAGCTAGACGCTTTGGACAAGAGAAACTGGAGCAGATTAGGGTGCCTGATAGAATCCCGACTCGTTCCACACCACCTAAGCCCAATTGGTTCTTCCAATCGCCAGAAGCGATCGTACCTGAAGCTAGTTCAAATACTGCCACTGCGATTGCAGTCGAACCTACTTCGTCCCTTTTGCAATCACCTCCTCGTCCAGTCAACGGGATCATGGGTCGTCGGGGACGATACCAGCTCGGACAGCTCCTGAAGGAAGAAGACTGGATGCGCCTGTATGAAGGTATGCAAATGCCGGATGGTCAACCCGTTTTGATTAAAGAATATTTTCTTTCAGAACGCCTTGACTCGACAGAGCTTAAACAACGCAAAGTTAAATTTGAGCAATTAACAAAAATCAGCTTTAGCAGCAACAACAAACCAGAGTTTCGCGTTATTACACCGTTAGATACTGATATATCATCCCAAGACTATCGCTGCTATGTTGTGACTGAGGCGATCGCCAATAGCACCACGCTCGAAGGCTACTTAGAGCATGTGGGAGCAATGCCTGCTAATTTTGTGCGGCAACTATTCAAGCAAGTATTACAGACACTCTTGTTTCTTCACAGCCAAAAGGTGCGGTTTGCCACAGGCGAGGTTAAGCAACCGTATGGCAATCTCAAGCTGGATAACGTGCTGTTTGCACTTCAAGACTCTCCAGTTGGCGTGAGTGATCCCCAGTTCTTCATCTACATCATTTTGGAAACTTGGGAAGACTTATTTCAATCTGAAACTCAATCGCCATCTCGTGCTTCTATTGTTGAAGACCTAAAAGCGTTAGGTTACATTGGTTTTAGCCTTTTGACTGGTACAGCGATCGCTCCTAACTCAGGACAATCGTTGGATTCCCGGTTGCTGCCTCCTGAGCTTAAACAGCCTTGGGACGCTGTTAGCGATCGATCGCTGAAGCAATTTATCTATCAGCTTGTTGGTCTATCGCGACCCATTTTTACCAGTGCCGCCGCTGCTCGTGAAGCGCTACTGAAAGCACCTAAATTGCTGTCTGCTGACTCTGCACTCGCGATCGCTGAAGCAGACGAGGAAGTCGAAGAGGATGACTCAGAGTTCGTTATTCGACAGCCGCTTACAGCACTGTTGTTGGGAATTCTATTTGGAATGATCTCATCGGGGGGGATGTGGTTGTTTGGGATCGGTCGCTCAACTATTGAAGAAATGACCATATCTAAACTGAGTGATGTCCAGGTTTCAGATGAACCGATGAACTATGTTTATGTTCAGGGCAGTAGTTGGAGCAATGTCCTCGACCAAACTGGATTGGTTGCAGAGGGAGAGGAGCTGATTGAGCAGATAGCAGTACGACAGGCTGGATCTAATCCTCCTAAACTCAATATTTTTAAATCATCAGTCAGTTCTCATGAAGGAGCGATCGCACAACTACAAGCAGGAGATGTAGATTTTATTCTGACAACAACTATTGAAAAAATTCCTGCTGATTTAGCGCTGGAGCCTGTTGCTTATGATGGGGTCGCCGTATTTGTTGCCTTTAATGATCCTGCACAAGGACAAAACATTTCAAGCCAACTCGACGGAGACTTATCCTTTGACGAACTGCGCGAAATCTATGTAGATAGAAACTGGCATCCGCCTGATAGTTTAGAAACTTGGCAAGTCGAACCCTACGTCCCATTTGCGGATCAGAATCAAGCAATAAAACTATTTCAACAAATTGTCCTTAAGGGCGGACAACTTCAGGAGTCACCTGAAGTTGTCCGACAGCAGCAACATGATGAATTCCATAACGAGAACTTTACTAATCATGAAAGAACAGCAAGTATTTTTGGAGCAATCTTAAAGGGAACACAAGATGAAAAACAGGAATTGGGAATTGGCTTTGGGCTGTTTAGTAGTTTATCAGGACAGTGTGCTGTTTATCCTTTAGCAATAGGAGAACGCCAGAAAGTTCAAGCACTCATTCAAGACAAAAATCAACCTATTCAACCTACAACAGATTTGTGCAGTAAGGGAAGATATCATCCCAATATTGAGGCATTTGCATTAGGATACTATCCATTAGCTTTCAAACTTGTTGTTGTGTATCGACAAGAATCTTCTACTGGTGCAGAAAACTTTATCAAGTTACTCAAAACGGATGAAGGACAGTGTTTGCTAAGTGAAGCAGGCTTAGTTCCTTTACAACCCTGTACCCAACCTTAATCAACGCTAATGCAAGATTCTGAAGAGTTTTCAAAACTAGCAAAACAGGTATTACGCGATCCAGTATTGCTGCAAAAGTTGAGCGATCGCGTTTATGAAATTATGCTGCAAGATTTACGCAATCAACGCGATCGCTGTCCTTCTTCTAGGAGATTATTTTAATGGCAAATTCAAGCAATAGTTCTGCTAGCTATGAACTCAACTATGTCACAGCTAACCGCTTTTATGTGGAAATAGAAAGCGCAATTACAGCATCCTTCAGCGAATGTTCTGGAGTAGGCGTTAAAGTTAAGCGGGAAGCAATCTTTGAAGGTGGTGTCAACAACCAGCAGCGCATTTTACTAGGGCAATCTGAGTTTACAGACATTACGCTAAAACGTGGCATTACCGATGATTTGGTCTTCTGGACTTGGGCAAGCCAGATCTTAGGCGGAGTTCCAAAACAGCGGCGCAACATTAACATTCTGCTATTCAGTCAGGCAGGAGAGACTATGCAGTGCTGGACTCTAATTGGAGCCGTTCCTATTAGCTGGAAAGCCCCCTCTTTACAGGCACATTCCACTACAGTTGCGATCGAAGAACTGTCACTAGCTTACGAAGGCTTGAAGATTGAAAAATCTGCTGGAGGAGGTGCAATCAATCTCACGTCTGGACGAGATAAATTGGGTTATTTTTCAGGCAGTTCGTCAGGCAGCAGTCTTGGCAGTGACCTCATCAATGCTGTGAATCCCTTCAATCCTTAATTTGCGCTCGCCTTTTAAGGCAGGAAGTAAAGCTCATGTCATTGCCACCGCTCGGTTTTAGCACTAACCACCTGCAACTTAAACCGTTAGGACAGAACCAATTCCTGCGAACTTTGCCGCCACTTGGTCAATTTGCTCAACCGTTGGGACAAAACTTTCAACCGCTCCAGCCTCCTTCACCTCTCAATCTACTTTTACAAACAGCACTTTTGGATCCGTTCTTTGAGCTAACAGCCTCTGAGGAACTGGGGGAAACTGCTTCTGTTTCTAACTCATCGAACTCATCAGATGCAAGAATTCAGCCAATAGCCCAATCGCGAGAAGAACTTTCATCCTCCTCTGAACAAGCCTCATCAAAATCAAAAAACACTTCTGCTTCAGAAGAATCAAGTAATTTAGAATCTTCAGGACAATTACGGCATATCTCGCTAGCTCAAGCGCCAGCACTAGATGAAATTTCCTTATCTTCCCCCGAAGTTAAAAACTCAACTTCGGAGGAGAGCGACAGCCAAATTCAAAAACTTGAAACAACAGAAACTCACTCTCCTGAAGACTTAAGTATCTTTGAAGAACAAACTCCAGTAGAACCGATTCAGAACAAATCACTTGCCTTACAGCCTCTACTATCAGAAGCCGTTATAGATTCGACTGAAGTACAATCTCCTAGCCAGAATGATGAAGACCAACTTGGAAAAAAGCTTAGTTCAGCAACCAAACCTGCTGCATCAGTTCAAGACGAACATACTTCAACACGTTCAAATAATTTAGAGGCTATACCAGAAGCCTTACCAGTACAGCTAGAACAGAACCAGACATCCTCAACTATTTCAGATAGAGTTTCTTCTCCAAAACAAACAAGGGTTTCCAACAATTCACCCGATACTTCATCTCAAACTACACCTGTAGAACCAGTAGGAGAAGCGATCGCTTTGCCTACTGATATAGTCCAAGCTGCTGCTGAACCATACTCGGAAACTACTGCAGAAGAAAGTTCTGTTTCAGATGCAATCGCAATTCCAGAAGACAAAGTTATCGAGCAACCGTCACAACCTCAAACAAAAGAGGTGTTAGCTACAGATCCTGCTCAGATAGTTTTGCGTCGTTCAGCATCTACTCAAGAAGACATAACAAACATACCCGCGGATAACTATTCTTCTTCTACAGAAGATACAACAGATACATTCATAGATAAATCTCTAAAGCTTGCTTCAAACTCCATTAGAACAGATAAAACAGCTTCTAAAGTAGAAAGTATAGAAACCACACCACTGACTTCACAAGTTTCTTCAGCGTCATTACAGAAAAAAGTAGAATCTTTAGTAACAAAACCTACTGAACAACAAGAGGTTCTGGAAGTACCTGAATCGGAGTCAATATTAGAAGCACAATCAGCCAATTCGGAAACAGATGGATGGTCTAGTTCATCAAATTCATCAGATACTATAACTTCTGAAACAGAAGATAATTCTTCAAAGCTAAACTCTATTCAACCATCTATAGAAAGAGTTTCTGATTCAACTACTCTTCTCCATGAACCGGTAATTTTACCATCTGAATCCGTCGAGGTAACTGAAGAGAAGACTGCAACAGAACCAGAAGAATTAGGTGAGGAGCGATCGCCTCTAACTGACACTTCAATTGAGCAAAGCAGTAATGTTCTATCTTCACTCAAGCCTTTAGGATCATTAACACCTCTCACTCAAATATCGAATTTTATCTCTCCAATTCAACTCAAGCTACAGGAACAAGCGGAAACTACGCTACAGGCTATGAGTTCTATGGAAGATTCAGACATATTAGAAGAATCTTTACAAAATGACGATCGCTCATTATCAATAATGCGTTCTGAAAAAGCATCGGATGAGAATACATCCAGTGTTTCTGAAACTCCAACTTCTTGGTCAAGCCTGGCAGAATTGCTAGGGGAGAACTCTACATCTTACTATCAAGCCGAGACATTTGAGATAGTAAAATCCACTGAGGTTTCTAACCCTGATATCAAAGACTCCTCAATCTCTGGGGATGCGATCGCTGAACCTATTCCTCTGCAGCGGAAACGAACGGAATTTCAGCCACAACCCTCTGCTGAAGAGTTTAATGCTGCTGACGATCGATCTAGCTCGTGGTCAAGCTTAGCTGAATTAGCGGATAACACATATTCTTCAAGCAATTTGTCCTACGAGGATGATCCTGAAGCTGAAGAGAGCGCTACTAATAATTCTGTTGATAATTCTGTCACCTTAATCTCTTCTAGAATTCAAGCGAAATCAGACGAACAAGTTGGCAACGCAAATCAGCAGAAATTAACCGTTGATGATCAACAGCTTGTGATGCTAGCCCAACACATCTATAACGCGATGCGACACTGTATAGATCTTGACCAAGAGCGTTCAGGTTATCTCGCAATCGCTTATCCCATTTGGTCAAGCAACATCATTTCTGTTTATGAAACATCTGCTCAAATCAAATCAAATTCAATCAAAACTGGGGAGCGATCGCCAACCCCTTCACATGATCCTTCAGTTGACAGCAGCATATCAGTTTTAACTCGTGAAGTTTACAGTCAAATTCAACAGAAATTGGCGATCGAACACGAGCGATCGGGATATCGGATAAGCCGCTTGCACTAATTCAATTCATTAACCTTATCTTCTGGAGAAACATATGGCTCTACTCAATGCTTCACTTTTAAATGGTACTCCTCAAGTCAAGTTAGCTTTGAGTAATACTCCTCTGGTTAAAGCAACTTTAATTCCCTGGGAGCGAGGTGTTCCACCAATTCGATTTATGTTTAATCCGACTGAACTAACGTTTGAGGGAATTGTGGAAACTTCAGAAAATCCAGGTGCGCGTACTGAGCAAAAGAAACAGCCGAAGGTAAGTTTTTCTTACACAAAAGCGTACAAGGTGACGATTAGCAAAATTGTATTTGATACCTATGAAGAGGGTAAAAATGTTGTAGATGAGTATCTTGAAGCGTTTAGAGCAGCAGTCAGACCGATTGGTACTCACACCGCGCCACTGCTGAATTTAGAAGGGTTACCTGTGCCGCTTCAAAATATTCCAAATCCATTGGATCAAATTTCTAGCTCATTGGATAGTCTATCAAATTCTCTTAGTCAGCAGCCAAACAGTCAGAGTGGTGGACAGGGTAATGCTCAAAATCAACGTACACCTACCTATCGATTTGTTTGGGGCGATCAAGTGCATTTACGAAAATGTTTTATTGAAAAATTGACGTATAAGCTCACCATGTTTTTGCCAGATGGAACACCTGTTCGGGCCGTAATTGACAGCCTTGCTCTCAAAGAGATTGATGAATCTCCAACAGGACAAAACTTGTTAGCAAATGGGATCGATCGCGTCAAAGATAGCCTTCAGGCACGGATTAGTGGGCAGGCAAATTTTAAAGCAAGTTTGTAGGGTTCAGTTGTTATGGCAGCAGTCGGCTATCGCGCTCTTCCTGCATTAGAAATTGATGGGGAAAAAGCACCGCAAAATTTATTAGATGACATTCTGCAAGTTTGTGTCGAAGAAAGCCTACATCGACCGGGAATGTTTATGCTGGTTATTCAAAATGACTACTTTCCAGGACAGGAGCATGACAAACCCTGGCGATACAAAGACTTGCTGCAAATTGGTAAAACACTCAAGCTCGGTTTCAGCTCTAGTATCACTGAATCGCAAAGCCCCTCCGAAGAGAAGCCAGGAACCGTTTTAGAAGGGGAAATTACGGCGATCGAAACCTATTTCAGTGAAGGGTCGCAGGCTCCAGTTATTGTGCGGGGTTATGATGTCTCCCACCGTCTGCATCGTGGGCGGCATAACCGTTCTTTTCAGAATATGACCGATAGCGATATTGTCAAAAAGATTGCCGCAGAAGTTGGTATTAAAACGAATGCGATTGACAGCAGTGGTTCTCCGCATGACTATGTGTTTCAGGAAAACCAGACTAACATGGAATTTCTGCGAGAGCGTGCTGCTCGAACTGGATTTGAGCTATTTGTGCAGAATGGCAAATTAAACTTTCGCAAATCCAAAGCAGATGGACAGGAATTAAGCCTGAAATGGCTACAGAATTTACGAAGTTTTCGAGTCCGCATGACAACTGCGGAGCAGGTCAAATCAGTGGAAGTAAGAGCGTGGGACTACAGCCAGAAGCAACCCATTATCTCAACTGCCGAAACCGCAAAAATTATTACAACTACAGACAATGGTAAAGGCAGCGAAACCAGCACCAAGTTTAACGGTAAACCCGAAAAACCGACTTTGGTTGTGGTCGATCGCCCCTTCTTCAATCCTAAAGAGGCAGACATCATGGCTCAAGCGTTATGTGATGAGCTACAGGGACAATTTGTTCAGGCAGATGCAAAAGCTGAAGGAGATCCACAAATTCGAGTCGGACGTGTCGTCAAGCTTGAGGGTATGGGGCAGTATGACGGCAAGTATTACATCACGGAAACTCGCCACTCTTATCAAGAACGGGCTTACAGTACCGAATTTAGTGTGCGTGGGTTGAGGGAAGGAGATTTGCTCACCGCACTCTCGGCTCAAACCAGGCGATCGCCCGGAGAAACCCTCCTAGTTGGCATTGTAACCGATAACGAAGACCCAGAAGGATGGGGACGAGTCAAGGTAAAGTTGCCAACGTTAACGGAAGATCACACCAGCAATTGGGCACGAGTCGTTAGCATTGGGGCAGGCGATCGCCGAGGATTTGATTGCTTACCCGAAATCAACGATGAAGTCCTGGTTGGATTTGAGCATGGAGATATCCATCGTCCTTACATTATTGGCGGGGTTTGGAACGGTAAAGATGCGCCGCCTACTGAGGTAAAACACAGTGTCCAAAATGGCAAAGTTCGTTTGCGAACATTTAAAACTCGCACAGGGCATCAAATTCAATTTGTAGAAGAAGATAATGGCGATCGCCAAAAAGGAGTTTACGTTGAAACAAATGGAGGGCACAAACTTCATCTCAACGACAGTGATGGCAGCGTTACCGTTAGCTCAACAGGAAATCTCAAAATTGAGGCAAAAGGCAATATCGACATCAGCGCAACCGGAGAAATTACGATTAAAGGTGCTTTTATCAGGCTGAATTAAACAGGAGTAAACCAATGAATCAATTTGCAGCACGACTTGGGGATGCAGTAGCGCACCCCTTACCACCAGTTTTAACGGGCGGACCCTGTAGCCCCAGTGTTTTCATTGGTAATCAACCTGCCTGGTTAGGTGTTCCCAAAGCAGCACTGGCAGCTTTGATGAACACTGTAAAAGATGCACAAGAAGAGATTTACAAAGCAGAACTAGCAACCCAAGCAGTAAAAGGAACCCTTGCTGAACCTGACGCAAAGTTTAATGAAGGGAGAACAAAAATAGAACAGACTGCGAGAGTTACAAACGCAATCGCAGCCTTAGCAACCAGTGGTGTTTCAACTCACGCTTGTGCTTCCTTATTGCCCACGCCTGCGCCAGGAGTTGTGGTAACAGGCAGCAATACTGTATTGATCAACGGTTTACCCGCTTGTCGAGCAGGCGACACAATCTTTGAAGGACTTCATGCGCCCAATGCAATTACGCAAGGATATCCAACGGTAGTGATTGGTGGTTGATTAGGAGTTGATGAGGTGATTCCAAATTCATAAGTATTAACCGGGAGAACCAAGCAATGGGTGAACGAGCGAATACCAGCAAAAAGTCCACATGGTCGCCTTCACCCGCGTCCACTTCAGATCTATTTTCCCATCGTCCATTCGGTGATCCGCTTTACGATAATACACCTGCTCAGGATGAGGAAACATCGGAACTTCAGGCAAAGCAGGATCATCCTAAACCCATTAAACCGGACTGGAACCGAGTTAAACTCGATGTCGATCGCCCCCCAGCCATTCAACCCAGATGGCAGGTCAGGCAGCCTTTACACACAGTTCCAACACCTACAGGAACACTTCAACGCCAAGAAGCAGAACCACCGCAGGAAGACGCAGACGCAGAACTTGTACAAACCAAACTAAAAGTCGGAGCACCAGGCGATCGCTATGAACAAGAAGCTGATCACGTTGCGGCTCAAGTGATGGCAATGCCAGATTCTGAAGCGGAACCTGTTCAACGCCAGACAGAAGACAGCCCAGAGGAGGAAGGCGAAGAAATTCAGATGAAACCGCTGGCGCAAACAATTACGCCTTTGGTGCAGCGGCAGTCTGAGGAGGAAACAGAAGACGTTCAGGCAAAAGCAGACGGTAGTGCGATCGCTCAGCCTAATTTAGAGAGCCGTCTTGCCAGTTCCAGAGGTGGCGGCAGTCCTCTAAGTGATGAGGTGCGATCGCACATGGAGCCTCGTTTTGGCACTGACTTTAGCCATGTGCGAGTGCATACCGATCCATCTGCTATCCAAATGAACAAAGATTTGAGAGCGCAGGCGTTTACGCACGGTAGCAACATTTATTTCGGTGCAGAAAAGTCACCAGGAAAAAATGAGTTGACAGCACACGAGTTAACTCATGTGGTGCAGCAGACAGGTGCTAAAACCTTACAGCGTAGGTCTACTACTGCTCTGAAATCTTCTAAGGACATACTCCAGACTAAGATCAGTGCGGCTCCTGAAGGTGCCACTATCCAGGGTAAACAAGCTCCGAGATCACCCCAAGCTGATCCAGGATTTCAGGCAGTGGTGAAGCGAACGGAGACTGTAGCAAAGGAGCAAAAGAAACAGCCACCTGCAAAAGCGAAGGCTACAGAAGCACAAGCAGCGGCCGTACCGCCCTCAAACGAGAAGCAGAGTAAAGCACAGGATCGTCAGGTTCAGGAGATGAACCAACAGCAGCCTGGACAGTTCAACACGGCAGCGTTTAAAGCTGCTTTGATGGAAAAAATTAATGCAGCGACACCTAAGAATCTGGATGAGGCGGATAAGTTTAAGGATGGTAATAAGCTAGGTGCGGTTAAGAGCGATTTGTCCTCTCAGGTCGGGAATGAGAAGAAGCAAGCAGCGGAACCGATCGAAGAGAAAACCAAAGAAGCACCCAAAACAGGCGGAATTCCCGAAAAACCTGTTACTCCCTTACCTCCACCAACTCCAGCTAAGCCTCCCGGAGATATTGGTGCAAGTCAGGCAACCCCGAAGCCTAAAGATGCATCTGAGGTATCAATGCAGGAGGGTAGCCGATCGCTCGATCGGCAAATGACCGATGCCAAAGTTACTGACGAGCAACTGGAAAAATCTAATGAGCCAGAATTTAAAGCTGCTCTAGGTTCAAAGAAAGAGGCTCAAGCAAATGCAGCAACTGCACCAGCCGAGTATCGACAACAGGAGCAAGCAACCCTCGCCCAAGCCCAAACCCAGGCTCAAGCGTCTGCTCAGGCTCCGTTACAGGGGATGCAGGCGCAGAATGCACAAGTTCTGGCTCAAGTGACAGGACAGCAGGGAACGACTAAAGGGCACGATGAGCAGAAACGATCGGAAATTGCTGGACGAATTGAGGGAATTTACAACAACACGAAGCAGAAGGTTGAATTACTGCTGAGTTCATTGGATAGAGAGGTCAATCAAGAATTCGATCGGGGTGCTTCTGCTGCTAAGAGCCAGTTTGATACCTACGTTGATCAGGAGATGAAGCGCTACAAAGATAAGCGCTACGGTGGTCCTGATGGAGCGCTCTTATGGGTGAGAGACTTATTTCTGCCGTTGCCAGATGAGGTGAATAGGTTTTACCAGATTGGACGACGAAAGTATATTGATAGCATGACTGCAACTATCGATCGTGTTGCCAGTTTGGTTGTGACTAAGTTGAATGCAGCGAAGACTGAAATTACCAATGGCAAGCAAGAAATTCAAAAATACGTTGCCAGTTTAAACCCATCGCTGCGACAGTTGGGACAGGAAGCAGCACAGAATATTCAGAGTAAGTTCGATCAACTGGAACAAAATGTTGATAACAAACAGAATGAATTGATTGATTCTCTAGCACAGAAGTACAACGAGAATCTACAAGCCCTGGATGCTGATATTGAGAAACGGAAGGCAGAGAATCAGGGCTGGGTCAATAAGGCGAAGGAGGCGATGGGTGGCGTAATCCAGACGATTCTGGAGTTGAAAAACATGCTGATGGGCATGTTGGCAAAAGCATCTGGAGCCGTTGAGAAAATTATCAAAGACCCGATCGGTTTCTTGGGTAATTTGGTTGCCGGAATCAAGCAAGGCTTTATGGGCTTCATGGGGAATATTACTAACCACTTAAAGAAAGGCTTGATTGGGTGGCTCACCGGACAAATTGCCAGCACGGGCATTGAAATTCCCAAGAGCTTTGACCTCAAGGGCATCTTTGCAATGGTGACAAGCCTGTTGGGACTGACTTATCAGGCGATGCGAAATCGGGTTGCTGGTAAGGTGGGGGAGAAGAAGGTTAGTGCCCTGGAGAAGGGCTTTGATATGTTTATCCTTTGGAAGAATGAGGGTGCAGCAGGACTGTGGAAATTTATTCAGGATAAACTCGCCAATCTGAAGGAGATGGTGATTGGTGGAATTCAAAGTTTCGTTGTGGATACCATCATCAATGCTGGAGTAACCTGGGTACTGAGTTTACTGAACCCTGCCTCTGCCTTTGTTCGTGCCTGCAAGCTGATCATCGATGTGATCATGTTCTTTGTGGAGCGGGGCAGCCAGATTGCGGAGCTGGTGAATGCGGTGCTGGATTCGGTGGGGGCGATCGCTGATGGAGCAATCGGCATTGCCGCCAAGTTAGTAGAAGGCGCACTGTCAAAAGCCCTACCCGTTGTCATCAGCTTCCTGGCAAGCTTAATCGGTTTAAGCGGCATCAGCGGCAAGATTCGCGGACTGATTGAGAAAGCTCGTGGGTTGGTGGATAAGGCGATCGACTGGGTAATGAGTAAGGCGATCGCTTTTGCGAAGAAGTTAGGTAGTTCTAAACTTGGGAAAAAGTTTAAAGCGGGTGCGGCTAAGGCGAAGGATTTGAAAGATCGAGGTGTGAACAAAGTTAAAGATCTGAAAGAAAGAGGTAAAGCTAAGGTGCAAGACCTGAAAGAGCATGGCAAAAAGAAACTTCAGGATGTTGGTAAAAGGTTTGGGGGGCATACAAATAAGGGTGAGTCTAAACCAGGGTCGGATAAGCGAACCATCATAGAGAAGGAAGCTGATCTCAAGAAAGCCTTGAGAGATTCCGATAAGATAATGGAGAAAGTAGATGCTACACCTGATAGTGTTAGAGCGAAATTACCGGATATTCAAAAAAGATATAAATTAACTTCAATTGAACTACTGAAGGCTGACAAAAATAAGTATCATGTAACCGTCAAAATTAATCCTGGTTTGTCAGGACCTCCGCATCCCCTAAGTGTGCCAGGTTTGTATCCAACCGGAGAAGATCCTAACTCTAGAACAATCACGCAATTATGGAAGGATTGTTCTAGTAATACAAATCTTATTGGAGAATCAGCGGCTCAGAAGCCAAGAAGAATACAGCTTGCTGAGCAGACATTAATCAGTAAGCTCAGTAATTCTGCTATGGTTACTGCAATACTTTCTCACGATCGAGGTCAGTCACCACGACCATTCAACAGTGTAAGCGTAGAAGATGGTCTTGGGCTAGGCGGACATACTACCGAAAGACATGTCTTCGGCATGGGTATCGTGTCCGATGTAGAGAAATTAGCAATGAGGGTTTGTCGTCATCAACCTGCTTCCTGTCCTGGCAAGGCTGGCGCTTTTACCTCTCTTGGTGATGCTGACATATCGGTTAGACAAGCACTAATAGCGCAAATTAATTCAAACTGGGATGCTGTTAGAATGCAGATTATTACAGGTCAAACATTACAGCTTTTACATCGCTTATCCTCCAGAGGAACAGCACTAGTGAAGACTGATCCTCCTCCCAATACCAAGTATCTAGCAACAGCGATGCCGTCTTATGCTCATCCAATGGGAACTGGAAATCGACCTTTATACCCTGGTGATCCTAAAATGCCTGTACCTCCTAACTCAGCTAACCCAATGACGCAGTATGTCACTCCTACAGAGGTGTACATTAGATTTGTTCCTAATTCGGCTGCTCCAGGTGGTTGGTATATCAATAGTGCGTGGCCACAATAGAAAACTTTGAACAATAGCAACATGGAAAACCCCCAGCAACTGAATGGAGAAGATATTTTAAGAAGTATCCGCGAGGACTCAAGCAAGCGTCGGGCTGCGCCTATTGAGTTCTTTAAAGAGTTTTTATCTGCTATCTGGATGGATAATTCTGAAGAAGAAGCGATACAGCAGTGGGAGGTAAAAGTAAATCAGTTTCCCTGGTATGCCGAGGATGCTCTCTACTGCTTAAGTACAGTTATCGATAACCCTCCTCCTAATCTCGTTGAACTAATAGAAGAGTACGGGTGGGTCATTTTATATCATGAACCCGATGAATCAGGAGATGAGAGACAATACACCGATGAGGAATATTTGGAGTGGTTAAAGCAAATGAAGAACAAGTTTTGCGCGATATACGATGCTGCACCTAGTAATCAGTCAAGCATTGACGGGTAGCTAGCATGATTGTCACTCCCCAACCTCAAAAAATGACCGTCGAAGCCTACCTGGACTGGGAACCCTGCCAGGAACTTCGCTACGAATTCGTCAATGGCGCAGTTTTCGCCATGACAGGTGGCACGCTGCCGCACAACGATATTGCCATCAATCTGCTCACCGCACTGCGTCCCCACATTCGCGCTCAAGGCTGCCGTATCAACATTGCCCATGCCAAAGTCAACGTTACACCATCCATCTACCGCTATTCTGACCTGGTGATTAGCTGCGACGATCGCGACAGAACTGCCCTCAACGCCATTCAATATCCTAAACTCATCATCGAAGTGCTTTCCCCTGGCACAGAAGCACTCGATCGGGGCGACAAGTTCAAAGAATACCGCTCTCTGCCCAGTTTAGAAGAATACGTTCTGGTCAGTTCTACCCAAATCAACGTCGAAATCTACCGCCGAGGCGAAGAGCGCTTATGGCTCTACACTGCCTACCAGATCGGAGACATAATCCCATTAGAAAGTGTTGGGTTTGAGTTTCCCATTGCCCTCCTCTACGAAGAAGTTTCCTTAGAGGGTTAAATGAACAACCCATGCTTCAAACCAAATGCAGCTAACCTTCCTTACCCCAACTACCAATTCCATCTCGCTTTGTGAGATCACACTTTCTCTTTGCCATCAGGCTGAGCAATTGACAGAATGCCGCCTGACCTGGAAATCAACTGCCGAACAATATCAGGAGATTAAGGCTCATTCCCTCTTCAACCTCAAACCCGAACTCCGAAGTGCCACAACTGTAGAGTTCTCCCCTGACTATCCGATCGAAATTCAAGCGACCCTTAAACCCGATCGTCTCCCTGACCTGACTCCTCACACAGCTTCTGCTGAAGCAACAGCCAACTACTTACTCCAATTACAGCAAGAAACCCCTGACCATCCGCTCCTCCACACCGAAAACTGGCTCGCCCTTACCGTCAAACAATCACAAGAATCTGGTGAAGTTGGTTACACAACCCTCTGGGCAACTCTCAACCCTGCCGCCCTTGCTGCCGGAACTATTTCTGAGACTGAGATTGCTCAAGCTCTTACTGGCTTCTTTTCTGACTGGTCAGAAGCCAATCTTGGCGATCTCACAGAAAAAACCACAGCCCAAATTCTCGATGAAATTGGTAACTTCTTCAATGATCTCGCTGACACTAGCATCGAAGCAATTGCCCAAATAAACATTGCTAACGATACCATTCTCAGTCAAGTTATTGCCTTCTTTACTGAAGATGATTGGTCATTCACTAAGTTGAAAGGTCAACCTGTTCTGCGGGTGGCATTTCAGGGTGACAATGGTGAATGGAGCTGCTACGCCAAAGTTAGAGAAGAACAGCAGCAATTTATCTTCTACTCTATCTGTCCAATCGCCACTCCTGAAGACAAACGACAAGCGATCGCCGAATTCCTCACCCGTGCTAACTATGGGATGACGATCGGTAATTTTGAACTCGACTTCAATGATGGTGAAATTCGCTACAAAACCAGCATTGATGTGGAAGGAGATAGGCTTACTTTTGCTTTGATTAAGCGATTGGTTTACACCAATGTAATGATGATGGATGAATATTTACCGGGCATCAAAGCAGTAATTGAAGAGGATACGTTGCCTGTGAAAGCGATCGCAGCAATTGAGCAAATTGATACAAATCCTAGTTCAGTTTGAAAACCTAAATAAAGCTTCAGTTTTTCAGTTTTTCAAGTTGACTGTCGTAGAATGACGCACAAGCATCAATTCAGGGGTGTATCACCATGCCCGAAGGACCTAACTACATCGGTGCTGGTATTGCATTTCCCCTGCGCGTCAACGTTCAGGGTAGCCTGCAACTCAGTTCAGCCGCGCCGAATTTAGAAGAATCCATTTTGATTATTCTGCGGACAGAATTGGGCGAACGAGTTTATCGTCCTGACTTTGGTTCACGCTTGTCTGAGCTTGCGTTTGAACCGTTAAATGTGCAGACATTGCTGCTGATTCGCCTGCATATTGAAGAAGCATTGGAAATGTGGGAGCCACGCATTATTCTCAGAGAAGTGCGGACAGACCCCGATCCGATTCGTGGAAAAGTTGATATCCAAATTATTTACCAACCTAAAGAAACTCGCGACTTGCGGAGTCTGGTTTTTCCTTTTTATCTCTCACCAGCGGAAGAGTAAACATGGATTTCGATTTTTTGCCGGAGTTGCCAAAGTCTGACCTGGACGATCGCAAATTTAACGATTTAGTAGAAGAGTGTCGTCTCCGCATTCCCCGCTACTGCCCAGAGTGGACAAACCACAATCCTGGTGATCCGGGAATGACGCTGGTTGAACTGTTTGCCTGGTTAACCGATCAGATGCTGCTGCGGTTTAATCAAGTACCTCGCCGCAATTACGTCACATTTCTAGAACTGCTGGGGATTCGGCTTGAGCCACCTACCGCTGCAACCGTAGAGCTAACATTTGAACTGACGCGAGAACAGCCTGCCCCGGTGACGATATCGAGCGGCACTGAAGTGGCAACAGTCAGAACGGAAACCGAAGAAGCCGTTATTTTTACAACAGATGCCAACCTGACGATCGGCAATCCTCAAATCAAACATTTATTGACTATCAACCATAATACGGATACGCCAACTGAGACCGATTTAAGAAATCCTTTTAGTGGAACTCGCCATGAGCAAAGCCGCCAATGGCAGAATTTTGAATCTGATGTTTATTTATTTGATTCATTCAATCCCAGACCTGGCAACTGCTTCTATTTAGTGTTGACCGAGCCGACAGATGCGATCGCTGGAAATGTGTTAGCGGTCAACTTTAGAGGACAATCTGCAACAGGAACAGGCATTGATCCAGATGATCCACCGCTGCAATGGCAAGTGTGGAATGGAGACAAATGGTGCAATATCGATCGCTACCGGGATGAGACTAAGGGCTTTAGCTTCAGCGCGATCGCATCTCAGGGTACAAATCCTCGGCAAGAAGGAGCCGATGTGATTTTGCATCTACCGCAGCAGATGGTAAAAGCTACCTTTGGCGGTTATGAAGGCTATTGGATTCGCTGTGTTTATGCACTAGATCCAGATAACGAGCAGCAGTCAAGATATAGTGTTTCACCCAGAATTGCAGGACTATCAGTGCGAGCGATCGGCGGCAGTGTTAATGCCAGCGAATGCGTCAGAGTTGAACGGGAACTGCTAGGAGTGAGCAACGGCAAGCCGAATCAGGTATTTCAGCTTCAGAGTAACCTGATTTTAGAAGTGCAGAATGCTGATCAAATTCGGCGACCGGATGAAAGAATTCGGGTGAAATTGCCGGGGCAGTCGCTTGAACAAGCGGAAGATTGGACTGAAGTTCGTAACTTTGCCAACTCTGGAGCAGAAGACCTCCACTACCAAATTGATTCGCGCACAGGCGAGGTACAGTTTGGTCCGCTCGTGCGGGAATCTGCTCACCTGAAACAACAGACTCAGCAGCGCGGTTTGATGCAAGCGTGGGGCAAACTTCCAGGACAAGAGGGCAACGGCTCAACACTATCGCTACCAGAATCCACACAATCTGTCTCTTCGGAGCGGCAATATGGCAAGGTGCCACCGCTCGGAGCAGAAATCTATATGATGGCGTACCGCACAGGCGGCAGTAGTCGTGGCAACGTTGAGCCACAGAAGCTGACTGTTTTGAAGACGGCAATTCCCTATGTTAAGAGTGTGGTTAACTATGAACGAGCCACAGGCGGTGCTGATCCTGAATCTCTATCACAAGCCGTCATGCGCGTCCCCAAGCAGTTGCGGACGCGCAAAGCAGCGGTGACTCCCGAAGATTTTGAGTATGTAGTTGAGCAACATCCAGAGGTGGGGCGGGTTCGCTGTTCGCGAAATTCAGCTGACCATGTAGGTGGCACAGTTCCTTTGCTGATTGTGCCAGTCCCTAGCTCGGAGCATGACCATAGCTGGTTGAACGGCATGAATCCCGATCGATACTTCACGCTTTCCGAGGAATTTTGTACAAAGATTAAGGACTATATGGTCGATCGCAAACCGCTCGGCGTTCAAATTAATCCGCTTCAGCCTGATTATCTGGGCGTGAAGGTGATTCTGGAGGTGATTCCAGACCCAAAATACAACACGCTCGATATCCTTCGCAATCAGCTCCTGACCAAGCTTTACCAATTTCTCAATCCTCTGTTTGGCGGCAGTTTCGATCCTTTTACTGATGTAATTAGAGGTTGGGATTGGGGTCGTCCGGTTTATCCAGCTGAGATTTTGGCATTGTGTCGGACAGTTCCTGGCATTCTGCATTTAGGAGCCGTGAAACTGTTTCGGATTGAGAAAGATAACCAGGGATGGCACTGTCAGGGGATACCGGAGTCAGTAATCGAACTGCGCGAGTCGCAACTTGTGTGTTCGTGGGCAGATGAGATGTTGGGATCGAGTCACGCGGTCGAGTTTATTCAATAGGCACAGCATTTAAGTTAGGGGCTTGGCAATGCCAAGCCCTTACTGCAGAGAAATCATGCAGCTAATTGATTCACGTTCCTAACCCACTTCAAGCCATGCTGAGCTAAAACAATGACCCAAGCCCTGCCCCGCCGAACTCTGGCGGTTCGAATTACCCCAACCTTTCGTCCTTATCAGTTTACGGAATCTGTAAGCTTTGCCACTCAAGATACCGCTAGTCCTTCAGCGTTTTTGCTGTATCCAAGTGAACCAGGTGAAATTCAAGTTGAGCTACAAAACTTGAGCGATCGCCCACGCCAGTGGCGGCTTGATATGGAGGGAGATTTTCCTACCTCATGGTTTGAGGCGGACCAAACCACAAACGAGTTAGTGACACAACGCCAGCGGTTGACTTGGGAAGAATCGGGAGAAATTGCCCCTGGTGAAATTTTGAGCCGCAGATATCGCTTAGCCGTTCCACAAGACTTTTTTGAGAATCAGCAGGCATTAAGTAGGGGGCGATCGCAACTACAACTCAAGTATCAAAGCCAAATTTTTGTTCACGAATCAGACCATTTAATTGGCTACGATAGCTTCAACTTCTACATCAATCCCTGGTGCGCCTACCTCAATTTTTTGCCTGCAATCTATCGAGAAACCGACTTTATGGGGCGGTTTCTGTCGATTTTTGAACAAGCCTTTGATCCAGTTGTACAAACAACGGATGTAATGTGGGCATACCTCGATCCGTTGACGGCACCAGAAGCGCTGCTGCCTTTTTTAGCACATTGGGTCGGTTGGGAAATTGATTCACGCTGGAGCCTGAAACAACAGCGCTACCTGATTCGAAATGCCATCACGCTCTACCGCTGGCATGGCACTCGCTGGGGCTTGCGGTTCTATTTGCGTCTCTACCTCGGTTTACCGATCGACCCCTTACCTGCTCCTGAAGCTGATCCTTATGTTTCAATTGAGGAACCCGCTGAGACTGGATTGGTGTTTGGCAAAGCAGAGATCGGTCAAAAGGCAATCTTGGGTGGAGGACGGGCCTATCATTTCATTGTGCGCCTGCACTGCGAGCAGCCCAATTTAGTAGATAATCCATCCTTTCGAAAAGAAATAGAAGCTGTGATTGAAAGACAAAAACCAGCTTTCTGCACTTATGAGCTCATCATCAACAGACGACTTTAATGCGCTTGATGATCTGCCAACACGTAGGCTAGCAGGTGTCTGGTTTGATAGTCAATCGCATGCCATAGTCAACGCTTCTGTTTTTTACACCCAACAAAGCTCCACATCTCGTCTGCTTCAGCTTCCTCAACATGTTTCACAGCGCTTACAGAACTGGGCTGGAGTTGTTCTAACAGGGGTCGGTTGATCCGTTTAAGATGAAGACTTTTTTAATTCTTCAATCACTGTGGTTGGTTCAATCTTAAGAACCCGTGCCGTATCGCGAATGCCACTGCCATGGAGGACCATATCACAAATCTGTTGCCTCATAGCAGGTAAGTAGCCACGTTAGGAATACTCTAAAACAAAGCTGTGGCGAGTGCATTCGATGTTGCGACATTTATATCGCTGTTTGCCCTCAGGAGTCTTGCCCTATTTGACAATATTAGTACTGGTGCAAGTAGGGCAATGACAGGTTCAAGTACCATGACTGTGAATGAGCAAACAGATTTAAGTTGT
Organism: Leptolyngbya sp. FACHB-671; assembly: GCF_014695745.1. Taxonomy (NCBI): domain Bacteria; kingdom Bacillati; phylum Cyanobacteriota; class Cyanophyceae; order Leptolyngbyales; family Leptolyngbyaceae; genus Leptolyngbya; species Leptolyngbya sp. FACHB-671. Next base: position 44,931 of record NZ_JACJOV010000045.1, read on the forward strand.
TCCATTTTCTCTAATCCTCATCTCCATGTCTAGAACACTACCAAAAGTTTGAGCCACAAATTTGATAGTGAAACTTAATAAATGCTGAGGTGGTAAAAATAGTAAAATCCTTTTTTTTACAAAGGCTTTGCGGTGTCACGCCACGAATTTGCGAGCCGCGCCATTCTCTATGAAAACGTACAGCAATCGCCAGCGGAATGCGAATTGCCTCCATGGCATGACACGTAATCTTTTAGGAAACTGGTGAAACCTAAAACTATTGGAGTGTAGAAGTCTTAGTTTTTTCTTTACCTTAGGTTTTGTGTAGAGACAATATCTATTGTTTAACATCTGAAAGCTTTTGGACTATATATTCTCTTGTCTGTTCACCGACGACATTACCTTCGCTATCGAGCCCTTGCAAAGTTAAATGATGCTTTCCTTCAGTTTGAAATCCAAGGTATTCATAAAATCCATTAGACTTTAACTCTACTTCCTGACTTTCCTGATGATCTCGAATCAAAATTAACTTTTTGATTCGAGAGTCCGTTCTTCCAATGAGTAAAGGAATGGTTAGTCCTGCAAAAACTGGCTGTCCGCTGAAAGTTACTGCCGCAGAACTAGGTGGAGATGGACAGGATGGGGACAACCAGTTTCTAATAGGAGGTGCTAGCAATATGGTTGCAGTTAATGCTACGGAAAGTAATGATGGAAAAACAGTTTTAATCCAAAAATCTTTTGGAAAAAAATCTTTTGGATTAAAAATAGTATTGCCGTGGTTTAAAGGTTTTGCCGACGGTATGATTTCTTTTGGCATAGTTAATGTACCAGGCGCTCTATTAATTACCCTCCACAGTTGCGGTTCATTCGACTTTACTGGAGGTATCAAGCAAGTAAAAATAAAAGCCAAATCTTGCTTTTTGCTGGGTAGATAACTGTTCTCAATCTGCTCAGCAATCTTGGCAACTTTATCTGCTAAACATCTATCGTTATTCTCTATAGCAAGTTCGGTTTTAGGTTCAGAACCGTTAGACACAGCAAAATTTTCAGGTCTTAAATCAGAAAATGATGACTGAAATCCATAAGATTCTCTAACCTGGATTACTTTATCTATCTCTTGCTGCAAGGATTGATTAGACGACGTTGATATTTGGCTCTTCAACGCATAGGAAGCTAGTACTCGAAATGTAGATTCATCTTGAGAATTCTGACTGACCCACATAACAGAATTTCTGATCGGGCGATGGGCAATATCTTTGCGGTCGCTCTTCAACCCCGCTACCAATAAGCAAAGCTGCCCATTCCATCTCCCCAGCACTACAGAAAAATCTCTCAGTTCTGTAGAATCTATTACCAATGAGTACAGAGGGGGCTCTAAAGGCTCCATTCCGTCTGGACTAACTTTTAGCCAGATGTAGTCCTGCTTACGGGAAAATCCACGACTTTGAATAAAGATTTCCATATCATTCTCCTACTCAACGGTCAGCAGAAGCTGTCCCTGCACCACTTCAGAACTACTATCGCTGATACAGGCAAACGTGAAATGACGAATTGCATCCTTAAACTCTGTATCCTTGTTAAAAAGAGTACGAATAAATTGAGAGAACCCCCACAAACGCCGCTCGTCGTAGCACTTCAAAAGAAAACTCAATAAATAGCGAAGCACTTGTTCACTACCTTTAGGATTATATGTAGCTGCCGAATTCAACTTGCGGAACACAAATTGTGGTCCATCCTCGGTTAGATGAATGCGGGAGAAGAAGACACTGCCGACAGTTTGTACCGGTGTAATCACAACTGCAACTTTTGTTAGCAGTTCTTCCGAACCAAGATGGTTGAGTAAGTTCCTATAGTTTTCTTGAATTGCTTTATGTAACTTGCGGATCGATTCACGGTCTTGCATATATTTCTCACATTTAATAGGGGCTAGAATCACTAGCCGAGGCGAATTCAGATTGATGTAAGTATTCTCAAATAGTTCAGTAATCTGTTGGGGGATATTCACATATTCATGCCATTTACCACCCTCCTCCATAAGTGCTGCAGCATCAATTGCAATTAACACAGCAACGCACTCAGTCATTTGTTGAGTAAGGTATTCTTTCTTCTGCTCGTGGTACTTACCAGGGTAATCCAGAAATTGTAGAGTCAGCAGCGAGCTGTTTTTACCTCGTTTGCCTAAGTTGAAGCGAAACATTGAAACTTTATCAGATCCCGTTATTCCACCTTCTGCTTTGATACTGGAAAATGTGGCGGGAAGGGTTTTCAGTTCCTTCAAACGATTCTGTAAAAGATCCGCACTCTCACCGATCGCAGTTAATTGTAATTTCGTCTCACTGGCAACATCCTTAGATTGCTCGTACACAGCTGTGAGCAAGCTTGTTTTGCCCACACTGCTAGGTCCCAGCATCGTAATTTTTATCTCTGGCATTGTAAATATCCTTTGCTTAATTAAGGAGGTCGTTGAGGAGCAGTTTATTCGCATCTTCAACTCGCTCAATCAGTCGTTGCCAGTCTTTCCAAGCGTCAAACACTTCAAATTCACTAGACCAAACCTTAGTACGAACGCGTCGCAAGAACTTTTTCCACTGCGCTCTCACATCTTTTGCCCACAGCACACCATCGACAAACTCTTCTGCGATCGCAAACACAGCTTGGCTTGGTTCTTCCAGTAATCCCTTTGTTTCGTGGGAGCCTTTCAACGCTTGCTCACAGTTGTAAACGGCTTCTTTCTGTAATTCTTCTAAAGTTTCCAAAATATCCTGTGCGGTAGGCGATTTGGAAATTTGAGGACAGTTAAGTGCGCCAGGGGTAAGGGGATCAAGTTGGGGGCGAATGCGATGCTGAATCATTCCACGATATAGAAGGTCAAATCCTGCAAAGGTTTGAAAGACTTCTTTCAAGATGTGCAGATCGTTAGGAATTTGTTGAGCAACCTCGTTCAGAAACTCAGCTCCTTTTGCCTGTGAAAGCCCTGATAAACCACTGGCGTTAGCCAATGCAGTAGCCATTTCACCCTTTGCCTGATCCAGGGATTGCTTTAAGCCCTGATCCAGCGAGATAAATTTTTGCGAGAGCATCAAACGAACTTCGTTGAGGCACAATTCATAGGCTGTTTGAGGTCCTCCTTTGCTATCAATCCAGCCTTGAATAGTACTTAGAGGTGGAACACCTGTGTCTTCCCGACAATGTTGCAGTGTTTCCTCCATCTGCTTCTTAAATGCGGGATCAGGGTCATTGCGCCGACTGCGAATCTCACCCAATTTCGCCTTCAAACTTCCGGCCAATGCCTCCCAAAATTCCTCAAACAGATCGTCAACGCGTTCTTCCTCAGCAAAACTTGAGCTCTCATACCCCTGTCGTGCTTTTTCTAACTCTGCAACCACGTCCTCCTGAATTTGCTGCAAACTACTCTTGCACACAAACTGAAAATACTCTTCATCAAGGCGAAGATCAGGATTGGTTAGATGTGTCAAAACAGCATCCAACAACTGATTGGATGCTTCATGATTCGAACAATCAACAATTAAACATTCAACAACATCAAATGAAATAGTTTTTTGTAACTCTTTGCAACCACTCAAGTTGTCACCAGCACTAGATTGATGATTCAATACCATGAATGCTCGTTGAGCGATCTGGTTAAGCTCTCTCGCAGCATTGCGATACAAGACCGCATCTTCTTTTTCCCACTGGTACCGGATTGGGTCGGGTCTACGCACAAACAGGACAACATCTACTTCTTGCCTTAGAGTTCTTAGCATTAGAGCCTCGTCACCCAACTTAGTATCTCCTAAACCAGGAACGTCAACCAGTGCGATTTTACCAACATCCTCATTGCTAAAGCAGCAGTTAATTTTCGCTTCCTTTACTGCTAAATGCTTGAACGTCGTTAACTGATTTTGGCTATCCCTCTGTTGAGTAACGTACTCTTCAATTTCCTGTTTAGAAATTTCTTTTTCTCTAGGTTGTATGTCCGCTTGTAGGAGCGATCGATACTTATCTACATGCTCATGATAATCTTTGAGATGCTTGTAAACCTCAATCTTCAGCGCATCATCATCTACCAAGTCTGGCAATCGATTATATGCAAATGCATTCAGATTTACAGGTGCTTCATTCCAACCTAGCTCTTGCCAATATTCATGAATAACGTCCCGTAAAAATGATTCTTCTGAATGTAAAACAACTGAAACTTGAGTAGCACCCTCGTGATTGTATAAAACACTTCGGACTGCGGTGCAAGCTCGTCCTACTCTTGCCGGGATTTCAACATCGGTCAGTCCGCTAAAGCTTTGTAGCAAAGTACTTTTGCCCTGCCCCATTCGCCCGATAACGCCAACATTAAGTGTAGGTCTATCAAACCGGTTTCTCAGCTTCCTTAAAGTTTTTAGCTCGTTAGAGATACTGTCTTTGCAACGTGAAATGTTGACCATCTCTAAACGTTGCCTAACCACTTGACTTTTAGCTTGCCCAAGCACAGTCTGTCGGTAAGCTTCAAGACGTCCTAACTTGTCTGCTAAAAATTCCAAGTTAGCTTCAACTTGCTGAATCTTTTTTGCAAGCGGTTTACGTTTCTCAATGATTTGGTCAATGATAGCGCTTCTAGAAGTATTCATTGAATAGAAGGACTTATTGTTGTGACAGTACTATGACAAGAGCAACTGCAAGGAACCTTTACATTCCACAGCAGGATTGCTTTAGAATTAGAGTTCCCTTTTTTGAGGGGTTTATCACATTGGGTTAGCCTCATCTCAAACTGCATAATCCTGTGGACACGTTCACCATTGATGCTATTCACATGATCATGTCGTTTTGTCTGCACCAATGTGAAGATCATTTAAGTCCGGGGGCTACTACTTTAAGCGATGGAGCATGACCTATTCGAATGCGATCGCTGTATCAAAAGTCACTGGTAAATTGGGTTTAGAAGTTGTAGCGTAGCGGTTGCAGTCATACAAGATGAGACAAATTTTCTTCCCTAGGAGCAGAGTGAGGATGGGTAGCCACTCAGCGACAACTCCTTAAACAAAGCAATCTGCTTCCAACATAGAATCTAGTCGTAGGATTATTTCATAAGTGATAGGCGATCTCAGCGTGAAGGAAAACGGCTCCAACGAAATGACACGTAATCCTTCGCTTAAGCTAGAAAAGCCTGAAATTATTATTGTATATAGGTTTTAGCTTCTAAGCTAACGAAATGACACGAAATTCTTCGGCGATCGCAGAAAACGCTAAAGTCTTGCAAAACATGAGTTTCAATCAGTGACTAACGAAATGACATTTATTCCTTCGGTAGCCTCACGAAATGACACGTAATTCTTCGGTAGCGTTTTCTCTAAAAATTGGCGACTACAAAATCTCAAAGTCCTACCCTGTAAAGCTTTGAGGCAAAAAGCGGTTGTGACATTTATTTCTTCGGCTGTGACACTTATTTCTTCGCTCTACAAGCGAAGGAATAAGTGTCCGTTGTGACTGAGCACATTATATCGCGCAATTTCCGAATGACTTGCGCAATCTTACTTTTTTAAGTGTTTTTACTTACTTTCAAATAGCTTGCGCAAAATTATACCGTTTCCAAATGACTTGCGCAAAAAAATGACCCGCAGTACGAAACACTTGTAGGGCGGCTGAAATTGTTTTACATCAAGGTTTTTTGCTGATTTCTGCAAATCGGAAGTGAGCAAATGAATTGCGCAGATTCACTTTTTGGCAAATGAATTGCGCAGATTCACTTTTCGGCAAACGAATTGCGCAGATTTCCGCAATTTGCAAATGACTTGCGCAATTGTGAATAGCCAAAAAGTATGGCGTAATTCGCAAATTAGTGGCATGTTCAGCCTGCATTGCGCACTTTATGTACGTTTTCACAAAAAATGGTGCGGCTTTCAAATTCATGTGTACGTTTGCATGATAAATGTCGCTATTTGCACGATCATGTCGTTATTTGGCGATTCTTTGATAGATTACGGCGTTGTTGCATGATTGAGAATTGAGCCAATCAAGTTCTAAACTAGGTTGAGATTAAGCTTTAACTTCATAGCTATCAGGCTTTGCAACTTGGATCATGCGATTGAGAGCAG
>NZ_JACJOV010000046.1:0-4420 GCF_014695745.1 Leptolyngbya sp. FACHB-671
ACGCTCAAAGCGGATGAGGCGATTCATCCAGAGACCCAACTGAGGTAGAGCAAGTATCCCAATAACACTATTGAGCAGGATCATCGGCACATCAAGCGCATTGTGAAACCGATGATGGGATTCAAGTCGTTCAATAGTGCCAGAAGAACTCTGGGTGGGATTGAAGCGATGAATAGGATTCGTAAAGGACAAGTGAATGGAATCGATCAGGGGGATGGTGTCTCTCAAGCCAAATTGATTGATGCGCTCTTTGGAATTGCTGCTTAAGGGAATGCTAACGATACCGCTCGGTTGTCCTTGATAAGTTTTTGCGACACAATCAGGAATTCAAGGTGGTCTGCCTCAATCACCCCCACTAATAAGTCGGTTAGTCTGGAAAGCTTCACATTTAATATGTTAGCCTCTTCAAAGTCCTCAATTAAACATGAATCCTTCCCGACAATATCGGTGCTAGCAACAATGTCATATCCATCTAAACCCTCTGCTGAGCCTTGTGTAACAACCTTCGATGAGTTTGTGCAATTGGCGGATTATTCTCTGATGGATACCTTAAATGCCGATCCTGATGCCACTGGAGATGGTGATGATCACCGAGCCCGCCAGGTTTTTTCTGGTCATTTCGTACCTGTGACACCCACGCCGCTTGCAGACCCAGAATATGTAGCTCATAGCCGCACCTTTTTTAAGGAACTTGGGTTGAGCGATGGACTGGCGCTTAATGAAAAATTTCGCCGTGTATTTTCTGGTGATCTCTCTGCTGCCCACGAGCCGATGCGTCAGGTGGGCTGGGCGACGGGTTATGCCCTGTCGATTTATGGCACCGAATATACCCAACAATGTCTATTTGGTACGGGTAATGGTTATGGCGATGGTCGAGCGATATCTGTATTTGAAGGAATCATCAATGGACAGCGCTGGGAAATGCAATTGAAAGGGGGTGGCCCAACGCCTTATTGCCGGGGTGCCGACGGGCGCGCTGTCCTCCGGTCAAGTGTGCGTGAGTTTCTAGCGCAAGACTATATGCAATCGTTAGGTGTGCCAACATCGCGCTCTTTGATACTGTATGTTTCTAAATCTGAGACCGTTACCCGTCCTTGGTATTCTCAAGATTCCTACTCTATTGACCCTGATGTTTTGGTGGACAATCCTGTAGCCATTTCAACTCGCGTTGCACCCTCCTTTTTGCGCGTTGGTCAGCTAGAGTTATTTGCCCGCCGCACTCGTAGCAATGCTCATCCAAAAGCATTAGAAGAGTTGAGCATGATAGTGTCGCACTTAATTGAGCGAGAGTACAAAAGCGACATTAATCAAAGCCTTGGTTTTGCCGATCAATTAGTTGAGTTGGCTAAGCTATTTCGCCAGCGTCTCACTTCACTGGTGGCTAATTGGCTACGTGTTGGTTATTGCCAGGGTAATTTTAACAGTGACAACTGCGCTGCTGGAGGCTTTACCCTAGACTATGGACCCTTTGGATTTTGTGAAAAATTTGACCCTTGGTTTCAACCTTGGACTGGTGGTGGCGAGCACTTTTCATTCTTCAATCAGCCCATTGCAGCAGAAGCAAATTATTACATGTTTTGGAAAGCAGTGAGACTGCTACTTACAGAAGATGCTGAAGCGTTAGAACAGTTCGACAAAGTAGGTCGCGGCTTTTCAGAAGCCATGCAAAAACAAATCCAAAAAATGTGGGCGGACAAACTTGGCTTGACTGAATATCACCCAAAGATATTTGAAAAATTAATGCAGTTAATGACTGACTCAGAGGTAGATTACACCATTTTCTTCCGCGAGTTATCCCATATACCAGATGATATCTCAGCATTGAAAAAAAGCTTCTACGTTAAAACTTCACCACAACTCGATGAACAATGGCAATCTTGGCTAAAAAGCTGGCGCGACCTCGTCATTAACGACGGTAATTTGGCTGAGATATCAACAAAGATGAAACAGACGAACCCAAAATACACATGGCGAGAGTGGTTGATTGCCCCTGCCTACCAACAAGCCATGCAGGGTGACTATACTTTAGTTAAAGAGTTGCAAGAAGTCCTTAGCTATCCATATGATGAGCAATCACAAGACGTAGAAGATAAATACTATCGTCTAAGACCTAAGGCGTTTTTTAACACGGGTGGCGTGTCGCACTATAGCTGTTCATCTTGAATAGCTGCGTGACAAGCAACTAATCAAACGATTGTACGTAGTTCTAAACTTTTGGCTCAACAAAAAATCAACGGTTTCAGACCATAACTAAACGGTAATTTAATCTAAATCCAGCCCAGGGCTATTGACGGCAAGAGAAGAATGCCAACATCTGTATAATCCTGAAAACGCTTAAAAGCTCTACTTATCAAAGGAGCTAACGATTTGAATGTCTTGAATTCTACAGAAAAGAGAGGTCTAAACATCCGCTCAGCAAAGGTTCTAGCTTTAAAGTGTTTTTGCCGCGTTTGCTAAACAACCGGATTCAATGCGGTCATTGAGAGCGTTTTGCCGTTTTGCCTTCTGAGTCATTTCCTCCTTAAGTAGGATGAAGTGCAGGAGCCAGGAGCAAATCCTTAAACTACAAATGTATAAGTTCAGTTCCCACAGAATCGATCGCTCAATGCTCACCCCCAAACCATACATCCGTTACTCCCAAACTGTAGAAGTCAAGCAACCCGACGAGGAGCGGCTGATTCGCGAAATTGTTGATTCCGTTGCCCGGCAGGGGCAGAAGGTGTTTGACAAGCATCGCCATGCCATGCGGGGGGCTCATGCCAAGAGTCATGGCGGACTGAAGGGGGAACTGAGGATCTACGACAACTTGCCTGCCCATCTCGCGCAGGGATTGTTTTGCCAACCCCGCACTTATCCGGTGATGATTCGCTTCTCAACCGTTCCCGGTGACATCATGCCGGATGGTCTATCTTGCTTTCGCGGCATCGCCATCAAGGTCATTGACGTGGCAGGACCGAAACTCCTGGAGACGGAACCTGATGCCGTAACTCAAGACTTTTTGATGATCAACAGTCCGGTTTTTCCATCGGGCACTATTGCTCGCTTTCTCCCAGAACAGTTGCTCCAGGAAAAGGTTGTGGTCAGTGCCCCAGAGGAGGCACAACAGCTATTCGGAACGGTTGCTCGAATGACCAATGCCGTGACTCAGAAAGTAGGGATTAACCTCTATCCGAGCGCGTTAGGTCTCACCCAACCCGACACTCACATTCTGGGGGAAACCTACTATACCTCTGCTGCCCTGCGCTATGGCGACTACATTGCTAAATTGAGTGTCACTCCCGTCTCTGCCAGCCTTCAGCCGCTCATTGGAAAACGCATTGATACACAGAACGCTTCTGTACTGCGAGATCTAATCGTTGAGTTCTTCCGGCAACAGTCTGCCGAGTATGAACTCCGTGTCCAGCTTTGCACCAATCTGGAGACGATGCCGATCGAGGATGCGTCGATTGAGTGGTCAGAAGGGGAAAGTCCTCACCAGGCGATCGCCAAACTCACAATTGGGATACAGGAGGCATACAGTCCTGCCCGGCAGGTGTACGTAGATGACGTCTTGTCGTTCAACGCCTGGCATTGTATTGCAGAGCATCAGCCCCTGGGATCGATTCAGCGTTTACGCAAGGAAGTCTATGAGGCATCCAGTCGTTACCGTCATCAGATGAACCAGCAGCCCAAGAGGGAACCGCGAAGCATCGAGGAAATGCCGGACTAGGAAACTGCTCTGAACCGGAGTTCTTGCTGCCCTCAATGGGCGCGATCACGATCGGCAAAACGAGTCAGAAGGGGATGGAGTTATCGTCAATTGCCTGCTTGGGTGGATTTCAGATAGAGATAATTGCACTAACAGCTAATGCCAAAGAATCAGATCGAGAGCAAGCGCTTGCAGCAGGTTTTCAGCAGCATTTGGCTAAGCCTGTTGAGCAAAATACGTTACTACAAGCTGTGCTAGAGATGGCTGCCTGTGGAATTTGATGGCAGCACTGACGGAAAGACCTAGAGCAATGCAAGATTTAGAAGTGTAGTGCCTAACTTTTGCTATGATGGATGAAGAGTTAGGCACTACAGAAGCATGTCCTTCATTCGCCGCAAACGAGTTCACAAGCGCACTTCGGAAGGGCAAAAAGACTATTTTTACTACTACTGGGTGGAAAACTACCGGGCTGATGATTGCCTCAAGCCTAAGCAGCGAGTGCTGGATTATCTGGGCACGGCTGATGAGGCGATCGCCAGATTGGAGTCCTCAGAAGCCAATCAGGAGGAGAAAACAAAACTGCTGGCACGACTGCAAAGCCTGATTGGTGAAGAGTTAAGCACTACCCCACAAGTTTGAACGCAACTAGAGAAATGACAATGAATGATGCAGAAAATAATGATCCTCTAAAGTGGAGAGATCAAATCATTGAAAACTATTACAAGCATCCTG
>NZ_JACJOV010000047.1:0-9931 GCF_014695745.1 Leptolyngbya sp. FACHB-671
CCAGCTTAGTAAATGTCATCGCAATCGCTGTTTGATGCACTCATACTGGAACTGTAGCGAGCATAGCTCAACTTAACCACCCCCTATCCCTAGTGCCGCTGCGTAAGTCCTGTAAGTGTTGGGTTTTTTTAGCAGATTCTAAATTGCGATCGACGACGACTGCAATCGCACCTTCCCTGGAGAACTGGACAGCAGTGGCTTGTCCAATTCCTGATCCGGCTCCGGTGATAAAGCTAACTTTGTTTTTCAGTCTCACAAGCGTATCTCAGTGCTTAATCGGTGATGAGCATAGACCGAAGAAAGCAAGGAAGTTGTGGCTAGAAATACACGTTCAAACAAAATCAGGACTTACGCCAGGGACATTGAACGGTTGTGTCGCAAAGATTCTTAAGTGACAAATGAACTGGCCTTGTTCGCATTGCTTCAAGCAATCACTCCAAAGAGTTCGCTGATAAACCTCGCTTGAGATACACTAGCCCCTTGATGGATTCCTTTGACTTGACCTTTGCCAATCATCTTCATGGCTACCTGAGATTGCAAATCCTCAACGCAAACCTTATGCGAACGACCTGAGTAATGCCGAGTGGACAATCTTGAAACCACTTTTGCCTCAACCTAAAAGCTTCGGACATCCAGTAGAGGTCGATTTCAGAGAGATTCTCAATGGCATTTTCTAGGTTCAACGAACTGGATGTCAGTGGGAAATGCTGCCCCAGTAAACAAGCTTAACCCTGCTCTCCCCGTTCGATGTCTACACAAGCAAACCGCGTTGAAAGAGTTTTTGTGTGAAAGCTCCCGCGAAGCGAGAGCTTTCACACAAACATCATGATGAGGTTGGTGGCTGCTGCCTAACGAGGCGCTGCAAGATTGTTTTCCATTCACTTTCCATATTTTCACTAGCCATCAAGAGGAGTTGAATCTTCTGCTGAATTTCAGGCGTAGTTAATATACTTTGAGGCTGATGAGCAATAATTTGTACTTCGTATTGTGTAATAACTTGAACACTCTTGAGCAGCGTATCCAGCATCAGTTCTAGAGCCTGAATTCGCTTGGCTTTGTGAGTTTGAAGCTGCACTTGTTTCTGCTGATTTGCAATTTGTAGAGCCTGAAGCAACAGATCTAATACCTGCTGATTGGGATATCGTAACGCCTGCCATTCCTGCAGGTACTGTAGCATTAATGCATCTTGGGTATACAGCGCTGTGTAAATCGGACTAAGAATATTGACTGTTGTTTCGCTAGGAGTAAGGTGAACAAATCGCTGCTTTAGTTTGCTTAAAGGATCTTCGGTTGGATAACCCGCCAAATAAGGAGCGTAGGCTTGAGGGGCATACAAGCTGATGTCTAGAAGCATGGACTGTATGCGATCGACTAGCTCCAAAAAAGGAGGTGTGTGCCGTTGAATAAAAGCAAGCGTGTGAGTTTCGATCTTGTTGACAACTTTAGGGATATTGAAGCGAACCCGTTCTTCACCAGGTGTGGCACCCAAATCAAGTAGATCTTTGGCAAGCCCTAATGCTTTGCGGCAAAACCCCATGTAACCCCTAGAGCGTGACGTAAATATGTTTAGCTGCAAAGAATTTTCTTCTGTTATTTCAGGATTTATAGTTGCAGTTGCCCATTTCCCTAAAAAGATAGGGTAGGGGGCAATAATCAAGGACTCTCCTTGAATGCCCAAGAAATAGCGAAAATAGGGTTTTGGCAAGCTATGTTGATGGTCAAAAAGTTTTTGTACTAAACCTGCCACTTCTGCATTTGAGGATTCAGCAAGCCTATCTAAATGTGGCTGTAGCTCAAAATATGAGAGCCAGTAGTTTCCTGCTGGTCTCAGTCTTTCCACTAATTTGTTAATCAGGGTTGTATCTAAGAAGCGCAAACGTTCTTCACTGGCTGTCCATAGCTGAGTAATAGTTTCAAGGCAAACAAAAAACTGAGGATTACGGTGAGAAATAGTTACCTCAGGCAGAATAGGTGTCTGACTAGCTGAAGCCGCTTCTGAACGGAAAGATAATCTCAGGTCAATATGCATTCCCTCGCTAATATCTGTGAAATGGACTTCAATTTTTTCATTAGCTGCTAGTGAAGTCAAATCGGCACGAATTTCTGAACTTAAATCAACTTCTAGCAGTTTTTGCAGAGGAATTTTTGTTAGCTGAAAGTGCTTGAACTCCTCATCCTGAAAAAGTTCATACAAACTTATGAATCGGAATATTATTGAAGCCCTCTGCCACTTTCCTTGCTGCTTTCCTTGCAAATAAACAAAGCAGTAAAGCATTCCTAATAATTCAGGTACTCGTTTGTCGTTTAGCCTGAGCCGAGGATAGAGTCTGGTACTGAGTTGAGCGGATGAAAAAATGAGGAGGCTATCATTCGGTGTCTCTGTCTGAAGAAACTCAATTGCAATTTCTTCTTGGTTTGACATCTCTTGATGAAATAAATCTTTGATTCGTGGTCTCAAAAATTTATAAGGTAGAACAATTTTTCCTTGAACTGCCAGGATAAACAGGCTTTTTTGAATGATTTCTGGTAAAGGATAATCATGTGCCTGATAATATCCGTACTCTACTATAACTTCTATGAGAACAAGATATGAGACCTGCGAGGGCTGAAGCACAAATAAATCATGCCCCCTGCCATTTTTAATAGTAATTGTGCGATTTTGATTACTTAATTCTACTTTAATTCGATGCTGGGTTGCTAAACGCTGAAAGGCTGTTGGATTAAGGATTGAATCTAAGATTCTAGGAAAAAAACTAACAGGTTGAGTTTGGGCGGCAAGTTTGGTGAACTGAGATTCTGTTTGCTCAGTATCTAGCAGTTGCTTTAACCTATTCTCTAGAAGAATAGCGATCGCTTGATAAGTATTGGGTTCTGGGAATCGAATATAGGCCTGCGGCTGTCCCTCAGATGCAGGGGATGGTGTTATTTGAATATCTAGAAACGGATTGTTATTTACTTTTCCATTAACGGAGCTAATTCCTTGAAGCAGGAAAGAATTTAAGGTTGGAATAATTTTTATAGTTTCAAAATGTCGAAAGAGTTGAGCATTGTTTGCGCCTAAAATAGGTTCTAATTCTTGCCGACTGACACTTGTAATATGTTGGAAAACACGAAGTTGTGCAAATAATGTGTTTGACCGAAGCCAAGTAAAGCGGTTTCTTTGAGGTTCCGATCGTTTCCTTTGAAGTTGTCTTGGTTGTCGGCGGGTGCTATCCATGTTGGATTGGGTAAAGGTTTATCGGTTTCACAATTCGCTTGATGTTTCTATGGTCTTGCTCAATTATGTTATTCAAATACTTACTCTGCCGTAACTCGGTCTCTTCTGCGATCAATCATCGTCAGTGGGACAGCTTGTCCATAACGACCAGTTTTTCTCGACTGCTATATAAAGGCGTTGCCTACAAAAAGCTGCCTGCCGCTGAATCATGACCGTCTCAGTACATTCCGTCCACATAAACGTGCAATCGTTTGCACCAATGCCTCTGGCTCTACAGGCTTTGTAAGGTGAGCCTGAAATCCTACTTGAAGCGTCCGCTGCTGATCAACCTCTGTGGCATAGGCGGTCAAGGCAATTGCTTTTAGCACCAGCGAATCTTCCTCTGGCGTTGTTTTCCCTTGGTTGAGTAAACGCGATCGAATCTGTTGCATCAGCATATAACCATCCATCTCCGCCATGCCGATGTCACTCACTAAGATATCAGGAGTGAACTGATCCAATACTTGCAGTGCCTCGACGCGGAAGCAACCGCTGTTACTTTTGCACCACCTTGTTCCAGCACAAATGTTTGAAATTCGCGGGCATCTGGCTCGTCATCAACCAGCAGAACGTGCAATCCAGTGAGGGGGTAAGAGATTGAGGGGGCAAGGGGGCGAGACTCTCCTCCACTTCTCCGCTCCTCTACTCCTTCACCCCTTGAAAGGGGCAGTTCAACAATAAATGTGGCTCCCATTCCTTCACCTTGGCTTTCTGCTTTGATCGTGCCACCGTGCATTTCCGTGATTTGACGGGCGATCGCTAATCCTAACCCTAATCCACCAAACTTGCGGGTCGTGGCTCCATCTTCTTGCCGGAAATGCTCAAAGATATAGGGCAAAAAGTCTGGTTTAATGCCTTTTCCAGTGTCTTTGACCTGAATCTGTGTATTTGTACCCGTTGAGGATAGCTCGATGGTAATGTGTCCTCCAACAGGCGTGAACTTGACCGCATTGGACAGAAGATTCCAGACAACTTGCTGTAACCGCCCGGTATCACCATTCACAGGTCCAATGTTGGGTGAAATAATAGTTTGAACTTGCAGTGACTTCGCTTCGGCAGCAAGTCGAACGGTTTCTAATGCGGATGAGATGACGAAGCTTAGATCAACGGGTGCTGCGGTCAAAACCAGTTTGCCGCGCAAAATTCGAGAGATGTCGAGTAAGTCATCAATTAACTGCAATTGGAGTTGGGCGTTGCGCTCAATTGTTTCCAAGGCATGAGTAGTCCTGGTTGTATCGAGCTTGCCGTTGCGAAGTAACTTTAACCAACCCAGAATAGGATTGAGGGGTGATCGTAATTCGTGAGAGAGTACTGCCAAAAATTCATCTTTAATGCGATTGGCAGTTTCGGCTTGCTCACGGGCAGTTTGTTCTTGTTCGAGGAGTTGCAAACGGGTTTGCTCAATCTGCTTCTGCGGTTCAATGTCGGTACACGTTCCAAACCATCTATAAATTCGACCTTGATCATCCTTGAGGGGAATCCCCCGCCCTAAAAACCAGCGATAACTGCCGTCAGTCCCCCGAAAGCGATACTCAACCTCGTAAAGTTGACCACTGTTCAGGGCTGTCAGCCAGCGATCTTGCGTTACCTCTAAATCGTCTGGGTGAAGGATCGATAGCCAATTTGAGCCACGCATTTGCTCGGCGGTCAATCCTGCATAATCACAAAACCGTTGATTAACGTATTCATTTTGTCCATCTGCATCGGTTATCCACACCAGTTGAGGAATTGCTTCAGCTAGAAGACGGTAGCGGGCTTCGCTTTCTTGCAGTGCGGCCTCAGCTTGTTTGCGATCGCTGATATCACGCCCTGTGCCTGCCACCGCTTCGACTGCGCCATCTACATCGAACAGCGGCACAAAAATGTATTCATGAACCTTTGTACCCGAAGCACTGGTGTAGGGTGTTTCGTCTTTGAGCGGTTGGCGTGTGGTGATGACTTGTTGAATGTACTGCTGAAGGCGATCGGCTAATTCGGGTGGGTAATCGAGGTCAAAAAAGGTTTTACCGACAATGTCTGCCAATGGTTTTTGCCAGAGGTCAAGCAGTGGTTGGTTGGCATACGTAAACCGCCCGGCTAAATCAAAGGTGTAAATAAAATCAGAGACAGAAGACAATACCCGATCGAGGCGGCGACGAACGGCAGCCTGGCGCGATCGCCCTAGCTCCACATTCACCGTGACTCGTGCCAACAGTTCGCGAGCGCTAAAGGGTTTGACCAGGTAATCATCGGCTCCGGCATTTAACCCTGCCACTGCCGCTTCTTCTCCGGCACGGGCAGACAGCAGCAGAATGGGAATCTCGCGAGTTTGTGGGTCACGTCGCAATTGCTTGAGTAACTCAAACCCGTCCATCCCTGGCATCATCACATCGCTGAGGACTAAATCGGGAGTTGAAGCGCGGGCGGCGTTGAGGGCAGCTGCTCCTTCAGTGAATATCTCAACCTGATAAAACTCGCCCAAGATGCGGTGCAGATAGTTCCGCATATCAGCATTGTCATCGACGAGAAAGATGCGAGCAGGGGAGGAAGCCGAGGGGGAGGGGGGGGAGGAAGGCGCATCTATATCGTTTCCGCGTAACCAACTGGATGCTTCTTGCACATAGGGTGTTGCACTATCTGTCAGTTGAGCCTGATTGTCGGGATAGCGAGTCTCTAAGGCTGAGACTACACCCACGCTCTGTGCGGAAACAGCAGGCATTAGGTTCATCGGCACTTGGACTCGAAACGTGCTGCCCTGACCTAGAGTACTCTCAACGGCAATCGTGCCTCCATGCAGTTGCACCAGTTCTTGCACCAGCGATAGCCCAATTCCAGTGCCTTCAAACGTGCGTCCCCAGGCACCTTCAACTCGATGAAATCGCTCAAATAATCGGGGCAGTTCGACTTCAGGAATGCCCGTGCCCGTGTCACGCACCATCAGTTCCACCTGGTTGCCCACCAGATGCAGCGAAACCGTGATTTCCCCCTCAAAGGTGAACTTAAACGCATTCGAGAGTAGATTCAGCACAATTTTCTCCCACATATCCCGATCCACAGATACAGGTTGGGGCAAAGCGGGACAATCCATGATCAATCGCAGTCCCGCTTGCTCAATGGCAGACTGAAATAGACTGGTTAATTCGACGGTATAGGTGGCGAGATCCGTAGGCTCAAAATGTGCTTGTGCCCGTCCGGCTTCGATCCGCGAAAAGTCAAGCAGGGTATTGACGAGCTTGAGTAGCCGTTGAGCGTTGCGTTGGGCGATCGTGATTTGCTCTCGTTCAGCGGGTGGCAACTGGTTACTCTGTAGCACCTCTTCTAGAGGATTGAGCATCAACGTTAAAGGGGTGCGAAACTCATGACTGACATTAGAAAAGAAGGTGGTCTTTACCCGATCGAGTTCGGCTAACATTTCGGCACGACGGCGCTCTTCCTCATACGCCTGGGCATTGCGAATCGATACGGAAACCTGTCCGACTAACAGCTCATAGAACGAGCGGTAGCCCTCATCGAGTGCCCGATTGGGGTTCACGCCAGCCACCAGAATGCCCAACGGCGCAGTTTGATTTGAGGAGGCGATCGGCATCATCAGAGCCGTTTGAACTGGCTCATTCCACGGTCCTCCGGGCACTGTCATGTGGTGATCCAATGCTTCCACTAGAACGGTTTCACCAGCCGCCGCTAGCGCAAACGACCAAGCTGAATGACTTGTTGCTGAATCAGTCGCTAAATCGATTGAATGGGGACAAAGCTGTTCGTCTACTGTTAAACCCACTGTCCCTTGTAGGGTAAGCGTCCTGCCGTCCGCCTCTCTTAGATAAAGGAGTGCAAACGGAACGTCTAAGGCATGAGCCGCGATCGCCGACATCAAGTCCTGACACGTGTCCTGCACACTGCGTGTTTCACCCGCTTGGGCAGCCAGATCTCGCAACAGTCGGAGTCGCCGTTCTCCTAAAACTTGTTGCGTTACCTCGCTACAGACCGCCAGCATTCCCACAATCTGTCCTGCATCATCTTCGGCTGGAGCATGGGAGACGCTAAAGTAAGATTCTTCTCGATATCCGGCACGTTCTAGAACCAGCGGCAGTGCCGGAGTCCAGTTTGCGACCCCCGTTGCCATTACTCGTTGAATCATGGGTCCGAGCGTATCCCAAGCTTCTGCCAGTGTTTCCCGGATATCCGTTCCTAGGGCTGCTGGATGCTTATCCCCAATTAACTGGGAGTAAGCATCGTTGTAAAACTGCGTGAACTCGGCTCCCCAAGTCAGCACCATTGGGTAACGCGAGGTAAGTAATGTCTTGACCAGTGATTTGAGGCTTTGTGACCAGGACTGCACTGACCCAACGGGTGTTTGCGACCAATCGAGCAATCTCATCAACTCACCCATTTCGCCACCGTTCGCAAAAATGGAGTTGGCAGCCCTGGGCTCCACTGAACCTGTCATTGCTGCGGCTTCCTGAAATATTGAGCAAGAAAGTCTGCGCCCTGTTCCCCCATCTGCTGTAGTAGCAGTTCGATCTGCTTCAATGCAATTGGCAGGGGCTTTGTGCGTCCGTTTTCCCAACGATTCACACTTTGAAAGGAAACTCCCAGCTTTTCGGCAAATTTAACTTGTGAGAGATCCAGCCGCTGTCGCGTTTCTCGTACCAAGGCTGCCAGTTCTGACTGCTCGATTGCAGGCATAGAAACCCTACTATTAAATTCCATTCATTAGCTATACCACCTGGTATAGTTTTGTTCCGTCTATCTAAAGAGGTACAAGGAGGTAGAAATAACCTGGCAACACGTTGAGATTCAAAGATTGTTTGAGTGTTTCTAATGAACAAGATTAGGTTGCTTACGAACTCCGCGAAAAGAGTCATTTTCGACATTGATGCTAACTGTTAACGTTTGAGTTCAGCGGCGCGTAGGAACTTTGAAAATGAGAAACTAAGCTAATGTGTATGCCCGCTGCACGCCTTTGTTAGAGTTCGTTCCTTCGGCAATGAGGTACATCTGACAAGTGCGCTGCCTCGCTAAAATCTTTCAACTCCATGAACCACATAAGATTTGCAAGCAAATCCTTCGGCGCATGAGCAGCAAGCTGCTTCCCATTTTTACCCTGCTCGACTCTAACTTGCATCTCCAAACTATCTTTAGCCTTCCGATATATTGCTGCGAGATAGTAGCGGTGCTTTAGTCCTGGTAGGGAATCGAAAGGGCGAAGTTGCAAGACTCTTTTTAGGGTTGTGTCGCAAAAACGGGTCACTGGTAAGGTAGGTACGTCCAGATTTGCCTTCTTCCCCTTCAATGTCTACTCCTACTTTATTCAAGTGGCGGCACTTTTTGCCCGAAATCATCCTACTCAACGTACGGTGGTACTGCCGTTACGCCTTGGGCTACCGAGATCTGGAGGAGATAATGCAGGAGGTTGTGTTGCAAAGATTCTTAAGTGATAAATGAACTAGGACTTGTTCGCATTGCTTCAAGCAATCACTCCAAAGAGTTTGTTGATGAACCTCGCTTGAGATACACTAGCCCCTTGATGGATTCCTTTGACTTGACCTTTACCAATCATCTTCATGGCTTCAATCCCACGTAATGTTCTCCTTGCTGTGTTGAATGATTGAAATCTCATCATCGGCTTGACAATTCGTTTCACGTTCCGATGGTCTTGCTCAATGAGATTGTTCAAATATTTGCTCTGCCGCAATTCGGTCTCAGCTTTTAATGTTTTATCTTGCTTCAATGCATCCATTGCTACAGGATAAGCCGCATTTTTATCGACGGTAATCACTCATGGAGCTTGAGTATGCGGGGCTCCCAACACTTTGCGAAAGAATCGGGCGGCAGCTTTAACATCTCGTTTCGCACTGAGCATAAAGTCCAGCGTGTTGCCCTGCGAATCGACAGCAAGGGTACAGATACTTCCACACGCCCTTGATTTTGATATAAGTCTCGTCCACCCGCCACGAATCGTTCGTCGGTTTCAGATGCTGTCGTATCTGTTTGTCTAGCTCTGGTGCATACTTCAAAACCCAGCGATTGATCGTCGAGTGATCCACCCCCACGCCCCGCTCTTGCATCATCTCCTCCAAATCTCGGTAGCTCAAGGCGTAGCGGCAGTACCACCGCACGTTCAGCAGGATGATTTCGGGCAAAAAGTGCCGCCATTTAAACAGGGAGGACGTAGACATTGGAGAGCGAGTCAGTGGAGCTGGGCTTGTCCTACCTTACCATTGACCCGTTTTTGCGACACAACCATTACAACTGCCGTAGCTTGTACCGCAGATGATGGTCGTTTCGTAGTTGGAATTTACCCTGTTGATTTAGAGCCAGCACAATCAGCCTCTAAAGAACAGTCATAGCCCGATTACTCCAACACACAATTCTCCTATTTCCTATGGAGGATTGTGTGTTGAAGCGCAATGATATAAGGACAGGCATACGTTGGTAGAGGTAAAAGTAGGGGCGATCGCCCCTACTATTTACACAACCGCTCGAACTTCTCAAGCTTTTGCTGTAGTACCCCCGATCTCTCGCTCCAGTCGCTTCATTTCCTTGCCACGGGCGATCGCCCTCTGACCTGCTCCTGGTTGGGATAGTTAAGAGATGCGATCGGGGCGATCGGATGGGCGAGGTTGATCAAGGTTTACCCAAGATGGAACGGTGATACTGGGATTGGGTTGCTCAACTTCATTACTAAAGGAATTAGGT
>NZ_JACJOV010000048.1:0-253134 GCF_014695745.1 Leptolyngbya sp. FACHB-671
AATTGGATGTTTGTGAGTTGATGCAGTTTGAAGCGCAACACTGCAGAGCAATCTGCCCAGGCTGGAGCCTTGCAGGTTGCAAGCTTTCCGGTGGGAGTTGCACTGGCTGATGCTATCTGGGAGAGATTACATGCAGCAGGTTGTGGAGTGACTTCAAGCTTTTATAGAGGGAGCGGGTTGGGTTCGTTGTGTGGTTCCCGTTTCGTTCCTCATGTACATCAATGTATTCCCTAACCTCGGTGCTGACGATGCCTAAAAGTTAGGGAAAGTTATGCTGTTTCTTAAGTCGCTTCTGCAACGTTAGAAACTAGGGCAAGAAGCAGCTTTTCTAAGGTTACAGAACGCTATTTCTCGATCGCCCCTAACGCATACAGAGCCAACTTTTGAGCGGCTGTGATACCCGTCACTCCTTTGATGTTAGTGCCGTCATAGGGGCGATTGGGAGTTAACGTATTCAGGCATTCTCCAGTTGGAATATTCCAGATTTGAATGGTGCCGCTGTGACTGCCGATCGTCAATTTGTTTTGAGTGGCAAGGTTCTTTGGAGTAGGGGATGAAACTGGGCAAAAGGCGATCGCTGACCTAACAGAGCGAGAAGGTACAGACAAAGTTTTACGGCAAACGCCCGTGCTGACCTCCCATAGTTTCACGGTTTGGTCGAGGCTGCGGCTGGCAAGGGTTTGACCATCAGGACTAAAAGCAACTGACCAAACGTCGTTGTCGTGTCCGCGCAGAGTGTAGAGACATTCACCTGTATGGACTGACCAGAGCCGTACCGTTTCATCGCTGCTGCCGCTAGCCAGGAGTTGCCCATCGGGGCTGAAAGCGATCGCCTTCACTCGTCCGCTATGGTCTTGCAGCCTGTGAACACACTGAAGCCCTGTAGTTGACCAGAGGCAAATCGTCTGGTCCTCACTGCTGCTGGCTAACAGTTCCCCCATGGGGCTAAAGGCGACTGACCAAACCCAACCGGAATGGGCTGCTAAAGTGTGAAGGCATTCCCCAGATTGAACTGACCAGAGACGCAAAGTACAATCATCGCCCCCGCTAGCTAACACTTCTCCATCGGGGCTAAAGCTGACCGACTGCACCCAATGGGAATGCCCCTGCAAGGTTCTAAGACACTGTCCGCTGCTAGCTTCCCAGAGCTTAATCGTTTCGTCGGCGCTACTGCTGGCGATCAGGTGAGCTTGGGGGTGAAAGGCTGCTGAGGTCACCCAGCCCGTATGTCCCTCAAAGGTTTTGAGGCATTGTCCGGTGTTCGTGTCCCACAGTTTAATCGTCTGGTCAGTACTGCTACTAATTAACTTTTCACCATTCGCACTGTAGGCAACGGAAAAGATGGAATTGGTGTAGCCACGTAGGGTTTTAAGGCACTGTCCGGTTTGGCTATGCCAAATTCTCACGGTTTGGTCGGCACTGCCGCTCACCACCATTTGACTCTCAGAATGGCAGGCAACGGAGAAGATGGAGTTGGTATGTCCCCACAGGGTATGCAGACATTGTCCGGTGTCAACGGACCAGATTCGCACGGTGAGATCGTCGCTGCTGCTGATTAGGGTTTGCCCATCAGCACTGAAGCTGACAGAACGAACGCGATCGCCATGTTCTGAAAATGTTTTGAGGCATTTCCCCGTCTTCACCTGCCAAAGTTTGAGGGTGCGATCGGCGCTGCCGCTGGCGAGCAATTCACCATTAGGACTAAAGGCAACTGACCACACTCGGTCGGCGTGTCCCTGATAAACCTGGTGGCATTTCCCTGACTGGACATTCCATAGGCGAATACTGCTGTCTTCACTGCCACTTGCCAGCAGGAGCGCTGAGCTTTTCTCAATAGCAGCATGACAAAACGCAACCGAGAGAATGCGTCCCGTATGTCCAGCCAGTTGCTTAATACAGGTTCCCTTAGAGGCATCCCACAGCATTACACTGGGTTCGTCTCCACCGCTGGCGAGGAGTTGACCATCAGGGCTAAACGATACCGACCAGATCGAACCGCTATGACCTCGAAGCGTGCTTAGACATTCACCTGTTTGGGTGTTCCAAAGCCGAATCGTTTTGTCACTACTGCAACTGGCGAGAGTTTGCCCATCGGCACTGAAGCTGACTGACCAAACCCAGCCCTGGTGACCCTCTAATGCCAGTAATAGGCTTCCCTGATTGACCTGCCAGAGACGTAGACCGCCTTCAGCGTCTCCGGTTGCGAGAACATCACCCGTCGGACTGAGAGCGACTGCAAACACAATACCGAGGATTTCTGCAAACATGGAGCGAGACAAATCAGCATAGGCAAAATTGATCTGGTGCAGCTGCATCTGGCGCAAGTCGGCTTGCCAGAGCGTTAAGTGTGAAAAGTCATAACTACTTAAGTGAGTTTTTCGCTGACCCAAAAGATTGAGTAGATTGCCCCCCGCATACCCACTTTCTGAAGTGGATTTGCCGCGCAAGCAGGTTAACTGTTGAATCAAGTCATCTTCCAACGCATCATGAAGCGCATCCAACCGTTCGAGGATTGGAGTGAGAATCAGTCGAATTTGAGTTTCTCGAATGTAGTCTTTAGATTGAGCTTTGAGCAGGGCGTGATGTTTGAGCAGCGCGTCTTTTACGGCAATTCCCTGCACTCCTTGCTGAATTTCGGTGCAGATTTGGGTAATCAGGCGATCGCTCACATATTCCATCACCACAGGCTGAAGCGAGAATAGAGCGGATTGCTTTTCAATCAGCGATCGCTGCTCCAGCAGTTCCAGAACTTCGATTAACCGTTGCGGTGCAATGGATGGAAAGATATCCATTCTCAACTCAGCAAAAGTAGCTGGTTCACGATAAATTGCCAGCCAATACATCACCGATTTTTCAAGCACTGACAACCGTTCAAACTGCTGGTCGATCAGCGTGCGAATTCCGCCAAATACAAATGTGTCTTGTTGCAGAAACTCCGTTAGGTTGCCGTCAAATAGAGTTTGAATCGTGGTGGAGATAATTTTGAGCGCTAGCGGATTGCCAGAGTAGCCTGCGATTAAACGGTTCCAATCGGTGTCCGTGCCTTGGAAGCATCCCTTTAAACTCATTAATTCCTGGGCTTCTGTACGCTGGAGTCCGGTAAGCGTGAGCGATCGCACCGGCAAAGTTTCCCCTTCCAGCAAAGCAACTTCTGGCGGCTTTTCACGGCTGGTCAACACCAAACAGCTTTGATGGCGCGTTTCGCCAATTTGCCGAAACAGTTCTCGATAAACTCCATAGCCCTGACTGCTGACAGCGCTGAGTTCTGGTTCTTGAGCATAATGCAGAACCGTTTCAATGTTGTCGAGAATGATCAGACAACGACGCGATCGCAACTGATGTAAAAGTTGGGCAATTTGTCTTTCGATCGGCTGTTCAACCTGCTGCTGGTTAGTGAGCAATTGCAACAGGTCAGACAGCAGTTCAGTAGGGGGTAGGGCATTCCGTAGCGATCGCCAAATTACCCACTCAAACTCAGATTGGAGCCGCTGGGACAGCCGAATCACCAGCGAGGTTTTGCCCATGCCGCCCATACCCAACACTGCTACCAGTCGGCAGGGCTGTTGGGATTGACTACCCAAAATCCACTGTTCTAGACGAGTTAGCTCTGCTGCCCGTCCATAGAAGAAACTCACATCTGCGGCATCACCCCAATCCTGCCGAGGGGCAGAAGCAACCTGGGTCAGTACAGCGCTCGGTTCGACCGCAGCGTCACTCACTCGACTTGCAGGTACCGCTTCAGCCGTAGGTTGAGAAATATGTAATTGATCCGGTTTAGCGGCTTGAGTTTGTGTAGAGATCCCATCGGTGTGAGATTTACGTTCGATCGCTGCTCGAAAGCTGGTTTTGTTAACTTTTTCACCGATGACTTCAGATAGCAACCTCCAAAGTTTAGGACCGACATCGTGCTTCAAGTAGGTGGGTGAATACCCATAGGTTTCTGCAATCTGGTCATAACTTTGACGTTGCCACGACCAGGATTCACGCAGCATTGCCTGTTGCAAATCGCTTAGATGAATGCCCGCCTTGGTAAAGACGAGCGCATCCGTAAAGGCAAGGGCTTGTTCGACATCCATCGCTAACTCGTATCAGGTGAAGAAAATGGTCTATCTGCGCTCTTGCTTCCAAAAGCGTGTTTTAGTAGATTATCAGACTAGAAATGGCATGTACTAAGTTTTACTTCGAGGGGCGATCGCAATCAGACCCAAACTTGGAAGGTGATCTCGTTCAATGATGACTCGACTTTGGAATGGGTTTATGCAACTGCTGCTAAAGCAGATTGTCCTGGTGCTAACGGTGATGTTTTGCATCGGGGTAGGGGTTGCCCTATCAAACATGTTTCAACTCTCGTCAAACCTAATCCGATCGCAGGCTGTGTTAAACGCCACCCTCTACATTCAAGCGTTTAACCAGGCGATCACGCTGTATAGCGATGCAGCCGCTGACCCAGCCAAAGAGAGTGGGCTGACGGTGACTCACGCCTATGTGACTGAAGAGCAGGCAATTCCCTTACCCTCTACGTTTGCGATCGAGTTGAGCGACATGATTAGCGATCGCAACCCTGATCTATCTGTGCGCTTCTTCAGCGATTATCCATTCCCCTGGCGACAGTCGGAAGGGGGGATTAGAGATGAATTTGAGCAAGCTTCCCTCGATTTTCTGCGGCAAAGCCCTAGAGAAAAGTTTGTGCGATTTGAGGAGCGTGACGGACATACGACGATGCGCTATGGCGAAGCCAGCATCATGAAAGCAACCTGCGTCGCCTGCCACAACACTCATCCTCAAAGCCCTAAAACCGATTGGGAATTAGGAGACGTAGCGGGCGTTTGGGAAATTAAGCAGCCATTGGATACGTTCGTCCAAAAAGTAAATACCGATCTGCGGGAAACCTTTTTTATGCTGGGCGGCATTTCCGTCTTAGGACTGTCTGGGCTAACCCTGGTGGTTGGAAAACTGCGCGACACCGCCAAAGGGCTAGAAGGACGGGTAAAAGAACGGACGGCTGACCTGGCTCAAGCTAATGATGATCTGGAAAAGCGCAATCAGCTGATTCGTCAGGTGTTTGGGCGCTATTTGAGCGATGAAGTGGTAGTGAATCTGTTGGAAAGCCCAGGAGGGTTAAAACT
Organism: Leptolyngbya sp. FACHB-671; assembly: GCF_014695745.1. Classification (NCBI taxonomy): domain Bacteria; kingdom Bacillati; phylum Cyanobacteriota; class Cyanophyceae; order Leptolyngbyales; family Leptolyngbyaceae; genus Leptolyngbya; species Leptolyngbya sp. FACHB-671. The sequence goes on from NZ_JACJOV010000048.1 coordinate 5,127, forward strand.
GGGAGGCGATCGCCGCAAGATTACCATTCTCACCTCTGACCTGCGCGGCTTCACGTCCTTATCCGAAAGGTTATCGCCAGAGGAAGTGATTAATATCCTCAATCTCTACCTGGAATACATGGCAGACGTGATCAACCAGTATCACGGCACGATTGATGAGTTTATGGGAGATGGCATTCTGGTCCTGTTTGGTGCGCCCAAGGCGAGAGAAGACGATGCGATTCGGGCGATCGCCTGTGCTTGTGCCATGCAGCTTGCAATGGGAGCCGTCAACGAACACATGAAAGTACTCGGCTTACCCCGACTGGAAATGGGAATCGGTATCAACACCGGAGAAGTCGTTGTCGGCAACATTGGCTCTGAAAAGCGCACCAAATATGGCATCGTTGGCAGCCAGGTCAATCTCACCTATCGGATTGAATCTTACACGCGAGGCGGACAAATTCTGATCTCAGAGCAAACCTTCAAAGAAGCTGGTCCAAACGTGCGAATCAGCGGTCAACAGCAAGTCCAGCCGAAGGGCGTAAAGCAACCGATTACCATTTACGAGGTATATGGAATCAGCGGCTTTCACAACTTGTATTTACCCAAAGAAGAAGAGGTCTTTTTGCCACTGCCTAAACCCGTTCCTCTCCAGTTCTCACTGTTGGAAGGCAAAGAGGTTAGCAAAACTCACCTTCAGGGAAACTTAGTGCAGCTTTCAGCAACCGGAGCACAAATTCGGGTAACAACACCCAATAGCATTTCTTCAATTAATGAGTTTGCCAACCTGAAACTCACTCTGTTAGCCTCAAATCCAGCACAGAACCTCAACGATATTTACGCTAAAGTTGCAAAAACTCAAGCAAGCCAAGACGCATTTTCCATCTATTTCACCTCAATGCCACCCCATGTACAAACTTGGCTGACTAACCTTTATCAATCCTGTACTAGATAGGAAGTAAGGGATTGCATCAACAGCGCTGTGATGCTTTACTCAGGGCAGTACTCCAGCGATCGCTCCTAACACCATGCGCTACCGTTTTTACACCGCTGATGTCTTCACCGATCAGATCTTTGGCGGCAACCCGCTAGCCGTGTTTCCAGACGCTCGAGGATTATCCACTGAGCAAATGCAGCGGGTTGCTAAAGAACTTAACCTCTCAGAAACCGTTTTTGTATTTCCTCCTCAACAGCAAGGGAGCGATCGCCAGCTTCGCATTTTTACCCCTGCAAGAGAGTTACCCTTTGCCGGACATCCCACCGTTGGCACCGCCTATGTTCTCGCTACTCTGGGAGAAATCACTGCTCCTGAAGATACAACAGTAGTGTTTGAAGAAGGAGTCGGTCCCGTCTCAGTAGATATTCGAGTAGAGTCTGGTAAGCCAACCTTTGCTGCCTTGACTGCCGCCAAACTGCCCGAATTCAGATCAGATCTTCCTTCTGTAGAAAAGCTGGCGGCTGTCCTTTCCCTTGAGCCTGCCGATTTGCTTAATGGAGAAGATAAACCCCAAGCAATTTCTTGTGGTGTACCGTTTTTGTTTGTGCCGTTGAGCGATCGCGCCGCTCTCAGCCGCATTCAACTAAACCGCCAGGAGTGGCAGCAGTGCCTTGCTTCTGCCTGGGCACCCGACCTTTATGTGTTTGCCTACGACTCTCAAGATCCGTCTCATCTGTGGGCACGAATGTTTGCCCCCACAATGAACATTGACGAAGACCCGGCGACAGGCGCAGCCGCAACGGCGATCGCAGGTTATTTGTGTAACCGCAACGACCTCGCCGATGGCACATTGCGCTGGTCAATTGAACAAGGCGTTGAAATGGGTCGCCCCAGCTTGCTTCAAGTCGAAGCTGACCTGAAAAACAGCGAAATCCAAGCCATCCGAGTTGGTGGCTCCTCTATCCTGGTGAGTGAAGGCACAATGGAAATTCCAGATAGCCCTTAGAAAGAGGTAAGGATGCAAGTTGGCGATCGCCATTCTCCAAAGGTCGAACTTTAAAGTGGGAAAACAGTGCTTTGACGATGACTCAGCATTTGGAAATTTTGCTGATTCTGACACCCTGAAGAGAATCGTAGAATAGAAGTACTGGCAAGTAACAACAGGGTTGATTTCATTAGGAGATCTTTTGTGGCGATCGCAGCTCCAGAACCTAAAGCTGAACTTCAGCCTCCCCTCATTGGAGAGCGGCGGGTAGTCATTCGAGATGTCTGCTGGGAAGCATACCTGCAAATTTTGGATGCGTTGCCCCATTCTCGGAGTTCTCGCCTGCCTTATGATGCTGGTGTGTTGGAAATAACGATGCCATTAGAGGATCATGAATTCTACCGCTCTCTAATTGAATATTTCATCCGAACGTTAGTAGAGCTATTTGGAATGCGGATCAAGACAATGGGTTCAACCACAATGAACTATCCCGGTTTGAATAAGGGAGCAGAACCCGACAACGCTTACTACATCCAAAATCAACCTCTGGCTAAAGGGCGTAATGTTGATTTTGCTCAAGATCCACCTCCTGATTTGGTTGTTGAGGTAGACATTACCCATACTGATATTCAAAAGAATCGGTTTTACGCAAACATCGGCATTCCTAAGTTCTGGCGGTTTAACGGAAAAGTGTGGCACATTTATCAACTTCAGGAAAGGGTTTACGTAGAAGTTGACGCTAGCCCAACCTTTCCCCAGGTTCTCAAGGATTGGCTTTACCAGTTTTTGGAGCAGGCAAAAGAGGATGAAATTGATGCAGTACAGTCTCTGCGTGCCCAATTTCAACAATTTGATTAGCTGAGTAGACAGTATGCTAGCGAGCGCTACAAAAAACTCATCTCAGCTACTTTCTCTTCCGCTTTGGAGAGGATCGTCGATCACTCCTAATCCCTGTAAAGTTTTCAAACCAACCCTTGCGCCAAAAGAAAATAATCATACCGATAGCGATAAGTGCCATCACAGCAAGTGTCGCAACATATCCCCAGTACCAATTGAGTTCAGGCATATTAAAGGGAGAAGTTTCAGTATTAAAGTTCATGCCATAGATCCCGGCAATGAACGTTAAAGGAATAAAGATACTGGAGATGATAGTCAGAAGCTTCATCACCTCGTTCATGCGATTACTAACGGAGGATAAGTACACATCCGTTAGGCTTGCAGCAAGTTCTCGATAAGTTTCAACAATATCTAAAACTTGAACGGCATGGTCATAGCAGTCCCTCAGAAACGTTCGCACATCCTGGCTAATTAAATCACTACTGTCACGGATGAGCGCATTAATCGCATCCCGTTGCGGCCAAATAGCACGCCGAAGCTCCAGGAGTTCTCGCTTAATTTGATAAATTTCTTCCAGGGTTTGGGGAGTTGGAACAGATACAACTTCGGCTTCTAAGTCTTCAATTAACTCTCCATACATTTCTAGGATTGGGTAAAAGCCATCAATGATCGCATCTATTAAGGTGTACAACAGATAATCTGCCCCTGCCTTACGAATGAGCGATCGCCCCAATTGAATCTGTTCTCGAACGAATCCCAGGCAATCATAGTAAGGTTCCTCTTGAACCGTGAGCAGATAGTGTTTACCCAACACCAGGCTAATTTGTTCCGTCATAACGCTGCGGCCGTCTTCTCGCAGTGAGACCATCCGCGCGATCAAAACCAGTTGTTCCTCGTATTCCTGCATATGAGGACGTTGAGGAACATGGATAATGTCTTCCAGTGCCAACGGATGCAGGTTGAATACTTGCTTGATTTGTTGCCAAGTCTGTTCATCCCCCAGCCCACTCACATCAACCCAGGAAACTGATTCACTGTCTAAATAGGGAATACACTCTTCAGGTTTGTTGATGTCAACTTTCTTGACTTCCGATCGACTGTAGTCAATCAGGGTAATTTTGGGCGGAGGTGCATCAGGGTGAAAGTGAACGGCTCCAGGAAAACCTCTCCGTTCATTAAAGAATCGGGGTCGATTAGAAGAGGAGGAACGAGGGGGCTGAGCTTGCATTAGCGATTTTCTCCAAGTTGCTCACAGGCACCAATACTGACCCAACTGTAGAACCGTTTGCTGACGTTCGTTTTTCCGGCAAGGTATAAGACTCCATGCTACATAAATGCTTTATATCAAGCAAACTGATGAACTTACTAGAAATCAGAGTTCCGTTATCCTTTGCTTTCCGTCCACTGCTTTCTGTCCACTCCCTAAGTTGATACTTTAACGCGATCGCCGAATTGAAGTGATGAATATATTTTCAAAGAACGAATGAATGAAATTTTGTAAGAAGCATAGCCTCGCGTTGCTGCTCACAAAAAGCCTCCGGTTATGATCATGGTGAGAGAATTTAGTGGAATATCGAGGAATCTGTAGATGGCGACTGAAATTCAAGACTTCGACGCTCAGTATTGGGTCAAGACGCGCTCATCCCTCGATTCAAACCAATCAACCTTCTTAATTTGGTCAGGAGCAATCTACGCGTTGGTTCCCGGTGAAAAGAGAAATCGCCTCTTTAAGATGGTAGGCGTGAGTGTCAGCAGATGCATTCCTACAGAAGAGGGAAGTTGGGATTTTACCTCTCGGGAATTGACGTACTACCTTCACCCAGAAACGGGTGAAATTTTGCGACAGTGGGAAAATCCCTGGACGGGAGAATTACTGACCGTAATGCATGTTGCCAACAATCCAGTGCAGGGTCACTTTAAGGGCAAATTTCCGGCACGCACACACGGAGATAGTACAACCTTCGTGTTTGATATATTTATGGCTTACCCCAATCCTCTCGCTACAGAGCCAAAATTTGCTGATTACAGCCCCAACCCAACCTATCAGGCAGCCGAGTTATTTAAGTTAACGGTTCCAACTGAAGACCTATTGAACCCTGAAATTCTCTCGGTTTCTAAACTACAGCTTTACTGGGATCGGATAGGTCCGTGGGTTCCCTGGATGAAAATGGGCGATCGCCCAGGTCAACTCATCTACAGTGCTTATGGTGGCAAAGTCAATGGTTTCGATGAATTACCACAACTGCTAAAGGATGAAATTAATACTCGCGTCCCCCTCTACAAAAATGCGCCCCCATCTTACTTAGATACAGAAGACAGCACCTCTTGGCTATATTTTCAGAAGTACTTTGATGCTTATTTAGCGGGAGAGATGTTTCCTTTGCCACAATCAGAGGAGGTTTAACTTGGGATGACAGCTAAACTCAGTCCAATCAGTTCGATTGACCATCGCTGCCCAAGTACTCTCGGTATCCACAAATTTTGTCGTCACGGACATCAAACGAAACAGCGACTCGATTTTTGTAAGGTTTTCCCCGCATGAGTCCTTCATCACGAAACTCAAAAACAGCCGTTGTTTCGTTGCTAGTTGCCCGATCGAGCGTCAAGGTTAACCCTTCACTATAGACTTCGGAAACATAGTGGAAAAATGCGATCGCGCGTTCTTTTCCGACGTTTAAGCCCTGGAACTGACCCAGCGGAAACCAGAACGAAAAATCGTCAGTGAGCATATCGAAGAACGCTTGCCAGTCTCCGGTCGCAAGTCCATGCTCAAAGTGGGCAAAGGCTTGCCGAGCAACCGCTAATGTATTGGCTTCTGTCGTCATAACTAGAACGCGCTTTAAACTATCACCCCATCATGATAGGGCTAGAGTTATCATGCTTCGTGTCCAACAATGATCCAGGTCATTTCGTCAGGTGCCACTAAACCAAATGAGGGTTCATTAAACTCATTCGATAAAATTGGTGTTACTGATCGGGCATTGCTGCGACTGACGCGATCGCGAAACGCTTGAACATCTTTAACCTGATAGGTAAAAAGAGATACCCCTAATGCTCCAGGTTGAGCAAACTCAAGCTTATTAGGAGTTGAATATAGTGGCGTGTAAACCTGCAATACACCTACATCCGTTTTGGGTGACGAGAATGAAGATAGAAGAAATTCATTCCCTTCTTCTAACATTAAAATTTGTCGAGTTGCAGAATTTTGATAGCCCGATCGCTTTCGGGTATTGTTAGCAGGAACTAATCCAAAAACATCTGTGTAGAATGCAACGGTGTCATGATCAGCTGTAACGATACTGGAGTGAGTTCCCTCACTGACACCCAGGGGAGAAGTCGGGTCAATCACGCCATAACCCGGACGAGTATAGTTGTAGCGTTGAAAGAAAGCTTGTCGCGTTTCTGAGCCAATCACAAAGAACTCGCGCACACCCGTAAACCGCTGGTAGAAGTTGGTGCCTGGTTGACCGATAAATTCGATCCCTCGAATCGGTTCAGTGACAATCCAATCTCCGCCATTAGCGTTGTCGTCGTTAAAGGCATCGGCAACAGCATAGATATCTTGTACTAAAGAAGCAAACCAGCGGTTGCCAATCACGAACGGATGAGATTTTTGTAGACCTGCGTTGCGAGGCTGCTCCCAAACCATGACACGGACCAAACCATGATCGGCTGAGTTGCCGTTTTGCAGGCGAATCGATGTCAGGTTAGAGGCATGTCCATAGAGCGTGTGAGCAGTTTCCGCTGGCAAATGTCCTCTTTGGACTTCTCGATATCCTAACTCAGCCCAATACTGAAGCGCAGACTGGGTTTGCTCGGAACCAATGCAATTCTCGAAGATGCCACTGATCATAGTTTACGGAACACGCTCCAATCGATAGGTAGCTCGCCTGAAAGTTACTTGCCCGGACAAGCAGCGGTGAGCATATATTACTCTCAAACTGGTTGCAGAAATCTCAGCAAGCTTGTGAGGATTTATTCGTAAGCACCAGTACTCATCCAACCAAAAGATTCATCTTTTCAATGTTCTTCTTCAAGGAGATCAAGTTCCCCCACCCAATTGCGGGAACTTGATCTCCTCTGGCAATTCTGTCAATCCCATTCTATTGAGTTCGAATTCTGTAGCTCTCTCCTGGCGAGCTGTTTCAATTCGCCGTTCTGCTTCCTGATAGGCTTCGTCTCGCGCCATATTCTCCTACCATGTTTTCTGCTGACTCTGTTATAGCTTCTTGTTTTGGCAGGTCTGGTCAAGGCATAGAATAAAGGCAGAATGGCTGAACCGCCTGCTAACCTGGGAGGCTAAATTATGCTCACGCTCAACGTTCAACTTCCTGAAGATAAGCTCGCTGAGTTCTGCCAACGCTGGAAGGTTAGTGAGTTAGCCCTATTTGGGTCTGTCCTCCGAGACGATTTCCGCTCTGACAGTGATATTGATATCCTGATTACCTTTGGACCAGATGCGAAACGTGGGTTAATGACGTTAGCAAAAATGAAGTATGAGTTGGAAGACCTGCTGGGGCGTGAAGTAGACCTGGTTAGCAAATCTGCCGTTGAAACAAGTCATAACTGGATTCGGCGCGATGAAATCTTGGGAACGGCTCAGGTAATTTATGTCGCGAGATAGCACCTCGTTGGTGGATATTTCTAGAGCTGCTCAGCTTATCCTGGGATTTGCTTAGGGATTAGAGAAGACGGGATTGGCAGCAAATCTAGAAAAACAATCCGCTATTCTCTATCAAACAGTTGTCATCGGAGAAGCCGTCAAGCGATTATCCACTGATTTCCGTAACCAGCATCCAGAAGTCCCGTGGCGAGAAATTGCCGGAATGCGAGACATTCTTACTCATCAGTACGATCGCGTCGAAGTGGATGAAATTTGGGGTGTAATTCAGGATGATATTCCTCAGCTACTGTCTATGATTGAGCCTCTGCTACCTGTGCAGGAACCCTGACTCTCGTACCATAGAACGCAAAGCATTAGCTTCTGAATGCACAGAACTATTACCAACTATGGCGATCGCAACCATAGTTCAAAAAAGTTAGCAACTTTCTGGCGACTGTTCACAAGCTCCAATACTGACCCAACTAGTAGAGCCATCTGCCCAATGTTCTTTTTTCCAAATAGGGGCATTGTGCTTTAAGGTACCGATCGCATATTTGCATGCAGCAAACGCTTCTGAACGGTGTGGACAACCGACTGCAACCAACACACTAATCTCACCAACGGTCAGCTTACCCGTGCGATGGTGAATCACAACTCGCGTGACATCTGTCCAGGTTTGACGAATCTCTGCGGCAATCTGTTTGAATACTTGAATTGCCATTGGCTCATAAGCCTGATATTCCAGGGCTATGACAGGTTGCCCATCTGTCTGATTCCGCACCATGCCGCTCATCACAACGATCGCCCCATTTGCCGAATCGTCTGCCCGCGCATACACTTCCTCCAGGGAAAGTGGTGCAAAGGTAATAGCGAAGTGATCGAGAGTTTGGGGTTGAGTCGAATCCGATGAAAGGATGGGGGTAACTGAGTTCATAACAGTCTGTCACACCAGGTAAGAGGCATTCCCCTATTGTGACTCAGGCTGAACGAAATAATGGAGAGGGTAGTCAAATTGCTTGAATAAGTGGCGATCGCCACTCCATTACAACCAAAGCAGAGCAGCCATCTCTCCACCCCCTCACCCCTAACGCCCTCACTCTCTATACTCTTACGCCAGAACAACCACCTGCTTACTTCAAATCAAGCTTGACATTATCAGCCGGATTTGCCCTTTCACCTGTGGTGAGCGACTTTGCCAGACCAATGGTTTTTGCAACCCATCCAGCAGGAGCATCCCAGTATTCTGCTTTGTTTACATTTACCTTTATTAAAGCAATTCCCGGTTCCTCTAGTCCTTTGGGAAACCAGGCTTTCAGGTCAGGCTGCCACATTAGTTCTAGTCGTTTGCGATCGCGCACTAGTTCAGCTACGCCTGACATCGAAACATACTGTTGTCTATCAGGTGCCGAGAAACTCACATTCACCTGCTGGTGTTGCTGTACTTCAAGCACTTTGTGAGAATCTGCATAAGTAAAAAACCACAGATCACCGTCAAACTCAATCTGCTTATTAACTGCCATTGGACGGCTATGCAGACTGCCATCTGTATCAATCGTGGTTAACATACCATAATCAATGTCTTTAACCATGTCACGCAATTTCCGAATCTGGTCACTGCGATCGCTAGAAGTTGTCATGTTTCACCTATGTTTACTTACATCTTCCTGCCAGTTTTAAAGGTTATTTCCCGTATTACCTGAGTCTAGGGACAGAAACTCGTTTACTCAGGTGTAAGAAAGGAGTTCATTCTAAATTTGTTGTTATTTTGTGTCGTCCTATCCACCGCTAGACAGGCGAGTTCGCACATTGCTAGAAAACTCCTCTTGTCCAGACGTGAGTTCAGCCGGAATGCCATTTGGATAAGTTTCTGCAACCAGTGCCTCTAATCGTTCAATTCGGTTGCTGGGGTTCGGGTGGGTACTAAAGAATTCTGGTGCACCACCGCCACCGCCTGCTCGACCCAGCACTTCCATTAGCTCCACAATACCTCTGGGATCATATCCAGCTTCGGTCATAAAGCGAAAACCAAGGCGATCGCTTTCCAACTCATCTTCCCGCCCATACTGTAAATTGACTACCTGATTTACAGCCTGAGCGATTACCGCTGCCTGCCGACCGCCATCCTGACCATCGCTAGCCGCAACCCCCACCGCTGTTGCCAAAGACTGTCCTAACTGTTGCTTTGCTAACTGCTCTGCCGCGTGTCGCCCTACCACATGCCCTACCTCGTGCCCCAACACTCCAGCCAATTGAGCTTCTGAGGAAAGCTGACTGAGCAACGCTGCTGTAATAAAAATCGGGCCACCGGGCAGCGCAAAGGCGTTTACAGTTTGTGGATCGCTCAGCAAATAAAACTCAAACGGATAGGGCGCTTGAGATGCCGCAGACTGCTGCACGACTCGCTCCCCGACCTGATCAATGTATTGTTGCAGAGCTTCATCCGGAAACAGCCCCCCATGCTGAGCCCCAATTTCCTGGATTGCCTGCTGTCCCAATGTAATCTCTTGCTGTGGTGAAAGTGAGACTCTCTGACTCTCTCCTGTAATCGGATTTTCTACAGCACTGCTGCAATAGCCAATGAAACCAAACAGAGCAAACAGCAGTGCGATAATCAGTCTGATGGGGAATGCCACAACAGTTTCTCCCTCATTTACATGGGATGATTTTTGCAGGAGCGTACCACTTTATCAGCCGACGAAGTATCTATCTGAAGAGTAGCGTCCAGCATGAAATTTTTGGGAATTGACTTTGGTTGGCGATCGCAACCCAGCGGCTTATGCTGTCTGACTTTGCAAAACAAAACCCTACATTTGCTAGACCTAACTCGTTTAGATGAAGTTAAAGCAGTGTTGTCCTGGCTTGATGCTCAGGTTTCAGCTCAAGAGCCCGCACTCATTGCCGTTGATGCTCCCACCCTAATTCCCAACGATAGCGGCATGAGACTACCTGATCGCCTTGCCCACAAATATTTTGGTCGCTATCACGCAGGCTGCTATCCTGCCAATCTAGGCAGTCCTTTCGCCACACGGACCCTGGAACTAGGCTTAAGCTTGGAGGCACGCGGTTTTTGCCACGCTCCAACTCTGATTGCCCAGCAGCCCGGACGCTATCAAATAGAAGTATTTCCCCATCCGGCAATGGTGCATCTCTTTAAGCTAGAACGCATTCTGAAATACAAAAAAGGCAAGCTGGCAGAGCGACGAGTAGAATTACTCAAGCTGCGTCAATATATCCTCGACATTCTACCGACCCTGGAACCTGCGCTGAATTTATCTACACTCCAAGGGAACAACTCATTACCCGAAGTTCCCCAAACTAGCAGAGACTTAAAGGAACTCGAAGATAAATTAGACAGCTTAATCTGTGCCTATGTTGCAGCCCACTGGTGGTATTGGGGAATAGAGCGAAATTTGGTGTTAGGCGATCGCACCACAGGCTACATCGTCGTACCTGACCCGTTTAACCGTACCCGACCCATTTAAAAAGGTAGGAGCAAATCGCGATTCGCCCCTACCTTAAGTAAGCAGTTACAAATTCGGTCTAGTGGGTCACTGCTTCAGTCATAACGGCTTCTGGCTCCAGCACATGACCATTTCCGTTAGATTGCAAATTGATCGACACCTTCTCAGGTTCAGCCCACAACACCAAACCAGGTTCATAAGGGCTGCTGAGATAATCATGGCTAGGCAGCACTCGCAGTGACAAACCTTGTAAGCCACTGTTGGTATAGCTGATGTTGACGGTATAGAGGCTGTTACCCTGGCTGTCCTGACCCTGGTAAACCATTGTCACCGGGACACCATTAGTAATTTCTCCTGTTGCGCTCACCGAACCCTGGTACAGTTCTACCCGGACATCCTCATCAGTCAAAGCTCCTAGACTGATTTTGGCCTTCACCGCAATCTCCTGATTTACCTTGATTTCAGCAGGCTCCGAGATTTTGATGTCTTCAATTCTGATGTCATACCAGTGGTCAAATAGGTGGGTTTGCCAGTGTGCTAGTAACTTCGCTGGACTGTATTGATCTTGAATCATGTTGAAGTAGCGATCGCTTGCTGGGAAATACCCCCGCAGCGCATATTCACCTACCATACGAGCTGTGTTAAACAAAGGGCAATTCAGCCGAATCGCATCCTTCATCTTAGACACCCACCCTCTCGGCAGATCCTCATCATCGCGGGTGTAAAACAGCGGCACGACTTCCTGCTCAATCAGGTCATACAGTGCATTTGCCTCAACCTCGTCCTGATATTCCAGGTCGTCGTAGTCTTCACCATGACCAATTGGCCAACCTGTGCGAACATAGTCTGCTTCATCCCACCAGCCGTCCAGCACGCTCAGGTTAGGCAGTCCGTTCATTGCTGCCTTCATACCGCTGGTTCCAGACGCTTCACGGGGACGGCGCGGTGTATTCAGCCAGATATCACACCCCGCTACCATCAACCGAGATACATGAATGTCATAGTTTGGAATGAATACAACGGAGCGGCTCAGCGCTTCATCTCGCGTAAAGTGAATGATCTGACGAATCAGTTCCTTTCCAGGAATATCCTTTGGATGAGCCTTACCCGCTATAACGAACTGAACCCGACGCTTGCCGCCAGCCTGAGAAGAATCATGCAAAATCTGCTTAATTCGCTCCAGGTCACGCAAGAACAGAGTGGCTCGTTTGTAGGTCGCAAAACGACGAGCAAAGCCAATCGTCAGCACTGAAGGATCTAAAACCTCCTGCGCTTCCGCAATTTCAGTGACAGATGCACCGCGATCGCGCAAACTTCTTTGCAGCCGATCCCGCACAAACACCACCAGTTCCGATCGCTGCCGTTCATGGTTGCGCCACAACTCCTCATCAGGAATTGAGTTAACTCGCTCCCACAGCGGACTGTCCGTAGTCGCTTGTGACCAGCTTGGACCAAGATAACGGTCATAGAGTTCCTGGGTAGGCTTCGCCACACAGCTACGCGCATGAACTCCATTTGTGATGGACGTAATCGGCACCTCTATCACGGGCAAATTTGGCCACAAATTCTGGAACATAGAACGAGAAACGGCTCCGTGCAAACGGCTTACCCCATTCACAAAAGAAGCCATCTTAAGCGCCAGAATCGCCATACTGAACGGGGCTGCCAAATCTCCGGAGTTTTCCCGTCCGAGCGACAAAAACTCCTCTTTAGACAAGCCAAACGTGTTGGCATAGCGTCCTAAATAATAGGTAATCTTTTCTGGGGGAAACAAATCAATCCCAGCCGGAACGGGCGTATGAGTGGTAAACACCTGGCTCGACTGGGCAACTTGTTTTGCCTCTGCAAAGGTCAACCCACTCTCCTGGATCATCATGCGAATCCGCTCTAATGCTAGAAACGCAGAGTGGCCTTCATTCATGTGATAAGCCGTAGGATGTAGCCCCAGCGCCTTCAACATTCGCACGCCGCCAATTCCCAGCATAATTTCCTGGTGAATCCGGACATCAATGTCGCCCCCATAAAGCTGATCGGTGATGTCCTGGTCGTACTGATTGTTTGGCTCAATGTTGGTGTCGAGCAAATATAGCGGCACGGTACCGATCTGGACGCGCCATACCCTAGCAAACACCTCACGTCCTGGGTAATCTACGCTGATCCTCAGTTCTGAGCCATCTGGATTGCGCTCCAGATGCAGTGGCATGTTGTAAAAGTCGTTGATAGGATAGCGCTCTTGCTGCCAACCATCAGCGTTTAAGTATTGAGCAAAGTAGCCCTCTTGATAGAGTAAACCAACCCCGACCAGCGGCAGCCCTAAATCGCTAGCAGACTTTAAATGGTCTCCCGCCAACACCCCCAAACCGCCTGAGTAGATCGGCAAGCAGGAGGTTAATCCAAATTCGGCTGAGAAGTACGCATAGCAATCTTTGAAGGGAGGAGGGGTAGAGGGAGAAAGAGGAATCTCTTTGAGTTTTTCGCTGGTAAGTTTGCGATCGCGGTGTTTGCGATACCAGGTGCGCTCTGTAAGATAACCTTCTAGCTGTTGTGCAGCACGATCCATCTGAGCCAAAAAGCCCTCGTCTTCAGCCACTTCTCTCAGGCGCTCCTGGCTAATCGTGCCTAACATCAGCACTGGGTTATAGCGACTCGACTCCCACAGGTCGCGGTCTAGGCGACGAAATAGATCTGTTGTGTCGAAGTTCCAGTCCCAATGTAGGTTGTAAGCTAACTTGCGGAGCGGTTCTAGCCGCTTAGGCAGGGAGGGGGAGACATTGAATGTACGAATTGGCTTCATGCTCGACAGACTCTCCGTGTCTACATCTTCATGCAGGGTATTGTGTACTCAACTTAGTTCAAAAGTCGTTTCTCTTAACACTATTTTCTAGGGGTTGCTGTCCTGCCTTAGCTTCAGACTAAGCTGCTGTGCTGAGATTCAGCTTGCATAAGAGTATTTACTCATTAAACGTTAAGAAAATTAAAAATTCCTGCTGTCAGGGAGGTGTTACGCAAACCTAAAGTTTGCTGAAATTTGTTCCCCAGGATGCATTCAGAAGCGGGTTTACTGGGTACGCTAGAGCTATGAGTTCGATGCACGAGGGACAAACTCTAGTACTAGAGAGGTATACGAAATCCTTTCATAAATGTTACAGTTTTTAATATATTCACACACTTAAGGAGTGAGAGGAACGTGAGGCAACCGGAACATTGCTAGCCCCAAAATAGGTCTAGGAATAGTTCAAGGGAGTACTCAAGGATCTACCAGACAATGTTCAGGTATGGAAAGTCTAATCTTTCCTACGCGAGGTATCTCAAACTTCCTTAGAACCCTAAGTGTTGATTAAGCATAGTCTTTAGGTTTGGAATCGAGCTGTAAGCTGTACGCCAGTTCGGCCATTCTAGGTCGGGTTTAAATTTAATCCGGTCTTAACTCGATTTATTTGAGCCGCTTTCGAATTTTGCGTACTTGCTACGTTAATTAGATTCCCTTTTTATCCCTGCCATCTGACATTCTCTGACATTCAGTGATATGAAAACTGCTCAAACTTCCACAGATTTAGTTCGTGCTTACTTGCGAGAGATTGGTCGTGTACCTCTCCTGACCCATGAGCAGGAAATTCTCTATGGTAAGCAGGTACAGCGCTCTACAGCCCTTCAGGAAACCAGGGAGGCACTTGTCGATCGCCTTGGCTGTGAACCCAGTGATATGGAGTGGGCAGAGCACGCTGGGGTGTCGGTGGATGAGTTGCAGCAAACAATTGCCGACGGAGAAATTGCTAAGCGCAAGATGGTCGAGGCAAACCTGCGTTTGGTTGTCTCGGTTGCCAAGAAATACATCAAGCGCAACGTAGACTTGTTGGATTTGATCCAGGAAGGCACGATTGGGATGCAGCGTGGCGTCGAGAAGTTTGACCCGACGAAAGGCTATCGCTTTTCAACCTATGCCTACTGGTGGATTCGTCAGGCAATTACACGGGCGATCGCAGAGAAAGGTCGCACAATTCGCCTTCCGATTCACATCACTGAGAAACTGAACAAAATTAAGAAAGCCCAGCGTCAACTGGCTCAGCAGTTGGGACGGGCTGCAACTGCGGCAGAACTTGCCCAAGAGCTAGATCTAACTTCCAAGCAAGTGCGGGAATATCTGGAGCGGGCAAGACAACCTTTGTCTCTAGACCTGCGAGTTGGCGATAACCAAGACACGGAACTGGGTGAGCTACTAGAAGATACTGGCCCTTCCCCCGAAGACTTTGCCATGCAGTCTTCGCTCAAGACTGAGTTAGAGCAACTCATGGCTGATTTGACCCCGCAGCAGCGAGAGGTGTTGTCTCTACGATTTGGCTTGGAAGACGGACAAGCGTTGACTCTGGCTAAAATCGGCGATCGCCTTAACATCAGCCGTGAGCGGGTACGCCAAATTGAGCGGGAAGCGCTAACCAAGCTCCGCAAACGCAGAGCCGACATTCGTGAATACCTCGCTAGCTAACAAATACTAGATATCAATCTAAGACAGGCGTGTAGGCAACTGCGCGCCTGTTGGCTTTTGGGTTCTTAAGCTGATGGACGGGTGGTGTGGCGGATAATCCAATAACTGACGGAAAGGGCAAACACGGAGACTGCCAAACCAATCAATTGCAGCCCTGTGGTTTTATCCAGGTCAAGAATGATAATTTTGCGGGCGACAGCGACCAGCGATGTAGCAACTACAAGCTCTACTTGAACGACGTGCTTTCTTAAATAGGCAGTGATATTCTCCAGGATTTCTAGAGCGATCAGAATATTGAGGAACAGCCCAAAGATTTCAATGAGAGAGGTTGTAAAAAATCCGTAAGGTTCAGAAAATAGCTCCTGAGATAGAAATAGAGCTAGATCAAAGAGCGAAACTAAAATCACAACGACCATTGCCACAGATAAAACCTTGGCAACAAACCCCTCTAGTCGATGCAAAGAAGTTAAGAAGTTTTCATTGCTGCCTGCGTCCTTGGTCTGTTTGAACAGCCTTTGCAACCGCCTCATCTCGTCTGCTCCCCAATGGCTCGGCAATCCACGCCCAAGCATAGCGGATGGTAGCTACAGACGTAAACTATCCAGCAAACTTTAGAAATTTCGGTGAACGGGAATGGGTTAAGGGTCAATTTGCCCCTGACCGTAAACTTGTGCCGCTACCCCGCTGTGTGCGATCGCTTCTGGCTCATCCTCATGGGAACCGACAGGTTCTCGAAGGCAAAATGCACAGAGGCTAGCTGAAATCAAAGCCACAATTCCCAGCATTTGAAAGAAGATGCGATCGCCTACTTCTCCCGCCGGTAGCAAGCTGTAAATTGTGAGAAAAGCAACCGCCCCTACATTTCCGTAAGCACCTACATTGCCAGCAATTTGCCCCGTTACTCGACGCTTGATCAGCGGAACAATCGCAAACGTTGCCCCCTCAGAAGCCATGACAAAGAATCCGGCCGCCATTGCCACCCCGATCGCAAACATCAAACTCCAGTCTTCGTTTGCGCCACTCATGAGTAAGTAGCCCAAACCCATAAGTGCCGTCACAACGGTCATTGTCCATTTGCGACTGCCAATCTTGTCAGAAATTAAACCGCCACCCGGACGAGCAATCAGATTCATAAAGGAGTAGCTAGCCGCAATTCCACCCGCTAAAGCCGCACTCAGGCTAAACGTCCGCTCAAAAAATGCAGGCAGCATCGATACAATTGCTAGCTCTGAGCCAAAACAGGCAAGATAGCCAATCTCCAACACAGACACCTGAGAAAACTTGTAGCGTTCTTCGGCTGGGTAACGCTTTTGCCCAGTCATCAGCGGCTTGTTTGCTCGCCAGATGTTGTAAGCCTGAAACAAATACAGCGCCACCAAAAGCAGCCAGGTGACGTAAAGCCCAGTTTGGCTGAGAAAACCAACTTTGGTTAAACGCCAGGCGATTACCCCCAGGATTCCAACTAGGGGAATGTTCATCGCGAGCAACGCCCAGAAAGATTTTTGGGAAGTGACTTCCATTCCAGCACTGCTAGCTGGACGTTCATATACTTTGCCGGGTGGCGTGTCGGAAACGTTGAGGTAGTAAATCACGCCATAGATGGCAGAAACAATGCCTGTTAGGGCGATCGCCAATCGCCAGTTGACCTGCCCTGCAGCCAAAAAAGACCCAGCCATCGCGATCGTCGGAACGGTGAAGGCAGCTCCGGCCGAACCAAAATTTCCCCAGCCGCCATAGATGCCTTCTGCTAGACCAATCTCTTTAGCTGAAAACCACTCGGCGACCATGCGAATGCCAATCACAAATCCGCAGCCAACAATGCTTAGAGCTAAACGACTGATCACCAATTGCCCAAAGTCTTGAGCTAGCGCAAAGGCAAAGCAGGGAATCGCTGTATAGATTAGCAAACAGGAATAAGTTAGCCGTGGACCATAGCGGTCTAACAGCATTCCAATGATGATTCGGGCTGGAACGGTGAGCGCCACGTTACAAATAGCCAGTGTTCTAAGCTGTGCTTCAGTTAGCCCTAAATCTGCCTGCACTGCAGTAGCCAAAGGAGCAAAGTTAAACCAAACTACAAACGTTAGAAAAAAGGCAAACCAGGTTAAGTGTAAGATGCGGTGTCGTCCGCTAAAAGACCATAATCCAGCCACAGTAGATTTCCCCTCCTTAAATAAAAGCGAAAATTAACGGCTAAAACTCTAGAGTAGAAAGGTGGAATATCCAGAAATCAAGATATTTCTGTATCCAAAGCTACAGAATCTTAGGTAATCTAGTAGATGAGAATATTTAGCCATTCAGTCATCTGAAGAGTTTCAAATGAATACACAGGATCGGATTCACTGGAGTAAACCTGAGCAGCACCACAATTCCATCCTCTTAGTGCTGTTAATTGCTTTAGGATCTTTTGTGGTTGGGGTTATGCCGATTGTTTATAGCTCCTTATCGGCTGATACAGCAGCGCAGACTTCAGCAATCGCAGGTGAAACAAGCCTTTGGGGGGCATTCAGCGAAAAAGAGTAGCCACTGCCGCCGGAGTGACTTAATGCAGACTATTGAGCGATCGCCGTTGGAACCGCTCGTAGCGCTCCAAAATCTGCGGCAATTGGTACCAGTTGAACAGCACAAGCTTTCAGTTCGGGCTGCAAGGAGTCAGGACACGCTTCAGGATGAGTCAAGGCATTTGCTTCAGCCTGTTCTGCCCACAGTTCACCCCAGTGCATGGGCACGAAAACGGTATTGGGGGCGATCGCTTGCGTGACTTTGGCAGGAAAGCGAGCTGTACCTCGGCGCGATCGCACCTCTAACCAATCCCCTTCTTTTACGCCCAACGCTTTGGCGTCACGCGGATGAATTTCCAAAAATGGGTTGGGATGCATTTGCTGAGTTTTGTCAGTGCGTCCGGTCCGGGTCAGCGTATGCCAGTGTCCATAGAGTCGGCCCGTTGTCAGCACGTAAGGATACTGGGCATCCGGTGGTTCTGCCAATCCTTTGGAGTGGTATGCCCCAAATCGAGCGCGTCCGTCAGCAGTGGGAAAGCGCAGGTCGGTGTAAAGGCGTTTGGAGGGGATAGGGGCTGAGGGCTGGGGGTTAGGAGCTGGCGGGTTGGCAGTATTACGCTCTATGGCTGGGCAGGGCCACTGGAGCGGTCCTTCTTGTCTCAATCGTTCGTGGCTAATGCCAGTCATGTCGCAGGGGCGATCGCGCGTCAGTTGGACAAATTCTGCGTGAACTTCGGCGGAACTGGTAAAAGGGAATTGAGCCGCGAATCCGAGACGGCGACCCACTTCGGCAAAAACAGCCCAGTCTTCTCTGGCTTCACCCCGAGGACGTTGAAAAGCAGGGCATAGAGTGACACGGCGTTCGGAGTTAGTCATGGTGCCCGATTTTTCGCTCCACTGAGTGGCAGGCAGCAGCAAGTGGGCGTAGGCAGTTGTCTCAGTCGGGGAGTAGGCTTCCTGGTAGACGGTGAAGGGCGATCGCCGCAAAGCTGCTTTTACTCGCTCTAAGTCGGGCAAGCTGACCACCGGGTTAGTTGCAGCAATCCACAGGAAATGAACCTCGCCGCTTTCCAAGCCCGTGATCATATCCCAGACGGTGCGTCCGGGTTGGGCAGCAATTTGTCCGGGGGACAATCCCCAGAACTGCTCAACCTCGGCTCGATGCTGCGGATTTTTGACGGAACGATAACCCGGTAACAGATGCGAAAGTCCACCCACTTCGCGTCCACCCATCGCGTTGGGTTGTCCGGTTAAGGAGAATGGCCCCGCACCAGGCGTGCCAATTTGTCCGGTCATCAGGTGCAGGTTGATCAGTGTGCGCACTTTGGCAGTGCCTTCGCTAGACTGATTCATGCCCATTGACCACATCGACAAAACCCGCTTAGCATCTCCCCAATAGCGGGCGGCTGTTTCCAATGCTTTCACCTCAATGCCGCAGCGCTGAGCGACGACCTCTGGTGGGTAGTGCTGGATCACTTGAGCAAAAGCTGAGAAATCTTTGGTGCAGTCCTCAATAAACAGAGAATCGTAATCACCCCATCGCAGCAGTAAATGGGCAATGCCGTTCAGCAGGTCAATGTCAGTGCCAGGTCGAATTGCCAGATGTAAATCGGCCGCTTCCGCCGTTGGGGTGCAGCGCGGATCAACCACAATCATTTTGACGTGGTTGTTTTGCTTGTGATGTTTGCGCAGGCGGTTAAAGGCGATCGGGTGGCACTCGGCGGCATTGGTGCCAATCAGAAAGGCACAGTCGGTGAGTTCTAAATCTTCATAGCAACAGGGCGGCCCGTCAGAGCCGAGACTTTGAATGTAGCCACTCACAGCGGAAGACATGCACAGCCGTGAGTTGGCATCAAAGTTGTTGGTACCTAAGCAACCCTTAAATAACTTTTGAGCGGTGTAGTAATCCTCTGTGACAAATTGACCAGAGCCATACATGCACAGCGCATCTGCTCCATGCGTGTGGCGTACTGTCTGGATGCGTTCGACTAAGGTGTTGAGTGCCTCATCCCAACTGACTCGCCGAAAGGGTTCGTCTAGCGAGTCGCGCAGCATCGGGTAGAGCAAACGATCTTTGTGGATGGACTCAGCAATCGTTGCGCCTTTCACACAGACCATTCCCTGACTGGAAGGATGAGTGCGATCGCCCTTCACTTTCCAGATGGGAGTTCCCTGACTATCTCGATTAACTGGCTTTCCTGGCTGAGCTGGGGGTGAGACTTCAAGCCCACACCCTACGCCACAGTAAGGACACAGTGTTTTGATGCTGTCTGTCACGGTGTTAAAAGGTAGCTTTTGCAAGAGGGGCTAGGGGCTAGGGTATAAGAACCAAAAGCCAAAAGCCTTGCTTCATCCTTCATCCCTCATCCCTCATCCCTCATTCTTTCTTAAGCGTCATCATGAGCAAATCGACGGTAGAGGAAGTCGAGTGCGTGGTTCCGTAGGTCGTAGTAGTGGGGGTCTTCCATCAAGCGGGTGCGGTTGCGAGGACGGGGGAAGGGAATGTCGAGAATTTCACCAATTTGGGCAGCGGGGCCATTGGTCATCATCACCAGGCGATCGCCCAAAAACAGCGCTTCGTCAATGTCGTGGGTAATCATCAGCACGGTGACACGATGATCTGTCCAAATCTTCAGCAGCTCTTCCTGTAACTCTTCGCGGGTGATGGGGTCGAGCGCCCCAAAGGGTTCATCTAGAATTAGCACTTGTGGACGCAACGCAAGGGCACGAGCAATACAAACGCGCTGCTTCATGCCGCCAGAGAGTTCTTTTGGTTTCTTGTCGGCTGCGTCGGAGAGTCCGACCAGTGCCAGGTGATCGCGCACGATCGCCCGCTTTTCTGCCTCTGGTTTACCTGGAAAGACAGATTTCACGCCTAAGTAAATGTTCTCGAAGGCAGTCATCCAGGGCAGCAGTGAGTAATTTTGAAACACCACCATGCGATCGGGTCCGGGTTCGGTGATGCGCTTGGTCTGGAGGCGCACTTCGCCTTCGGTGGGTTTGCGGAAACCAGATACCATATCCAACAAAGTGGATTTGCCGCAGCCGGAATGTCCAATCAGGCAAATAAATTCACCCTCATAGACGGTCAGGTTAATGCCATCCAGCACTACGTATGCTCCATCCGGTGAGGGATAGGCTTTAGAAACGTTGTCGATCACCAGGTAGGGATCGCGGTTCAAAGGCGGGTTGACATTGAAGTCGGTAGGTTTAAGGGTTTGCATGGGGTTGGGGGGATGGAGGACGAAGAATAGAGGACGAAAGACGAAATTGAAGATTTGAAGTTTTGGAGTTTGAGGGTGGAGTTTCGAGTTCTGAGGTCGAAGTTTTGAGTTCTGAGTTTGGAGTTTCAGGCTTTCAGCTTGAAGTTTCGAGTTCTAAAGCCGGAGCTTTGAGTTTTGATCTTGAAGTCTGACGTTTGGGAGTCAAACTTTTGAGCTGTAAGGTCGGAGTTTTGGATTCTGAGGTCGGAGCTTTGAGTTCTGAGCTTGAAATTTGGGGTCTGAAGATTAAAGCATTAGGTTCTGAGGTCGAAGTATGAATTTATCAAGTCGCAGACTGGGTTGAAGTATGGAACCTAACAAACGCAAACCTTTGTGGCTGTTGGTTTTGCAGGCTTAACTCAATCTACGGCTCTAACCCAGCCTTTAGCTCCTAGCCCCCACTAGCTCATCCAGACTAATTTCCTCAATGTGAGTCTCACGTTTGATTGGCAGGTCTTTGAGATATTGGATAGGGTCGTCAGGGTTGAAGACGGTGCCGTCGAATAGATAAATGGGATGGCGATCGCGCCCCATATCTTGCAGTCCCAGTTCTCTAGCAGCCTGACCAAATACGTCAATTCGGCGAACTCGCTCCAGAATTTCAATCCAGTTGCGGGGGAAGGAGGTAATGCCCCAACGTGCCATTTGAGTCAGGATCCACAGCCCTTCAACGTGGTCGGGGCAGTTGGTTTTGTTGACGTAAAACTGGTTATAGTGCAAGTCCATCTGGGGAGCAGTGCCATCGCCGCGATTATAGGAATCGATGAAGCCAGGACGGGTGTAGACGGCTTCTGAACCAACGTATTCAGGTTGGCAGAGAAAGTCTAAAATTTCTTGGCGATTGCGGCGATCATCGCAATATTCGCAAGCTTCTAATAATGCTTTAACCAGTGCCAGGTGGGTTTGTGGGTACTGGTTTGCCCAGTCTTCACGTACACCCAAAACTTTTTCGCAGTGACCTTGCCAGATATCCAGATCGGTAGCAATGACAAAACCTAACCCTTCATGGACAGCACGAGAATTCCAAGGTTCTCCAGCGCAGTAGCCGTCGATGTTGCCTGCTTTCAGGTTGGACACCATCTGGGCAGGCGGAATTACGGTCAGGCTGACATCACGGTCGGGGTCAATGCCGCCTGCCGCCAACCAGTAGCGCAACATCAGGTTGTGCATGGAAGAGGGATGCACAACGCCAAGGGTAGGAACCTTGTCGGGCGTTCGGGCGATCGCCGCCTTAAAATCTGCCAGCGTTCGCACGCCCTGGTCGAATAATCTTTTGCTCAACGTAATCGCGTTGCCGTTGCGCGATAGGGTCAGGGCTGTGATCACCGGGGTAGGGGGTTTGCCGTTCATGCCGAGAGTCATACCCAGGGGCATTCCAGCAACCATTGCCGCTGCATCAAGCCGCTTTGTCGCTACGCCTTCTGCGATCGCCTTCCAGCTTGGCTCACGGCTGAGAGTAACTTCCTCTAAGCCATGCTTTTGAAAGAAGCCTTTTTCTTTGGCAACGATCATGGGCGCGCAGTCGGTCAGTGGAATGAAGCCAAGCTCCAGGTTGACTTTCTCTAAACCGTTGCGGGCGATCGCCGTGGCATGTTGCACCTTCAGTTTCTTTGCTCGTTTCTGCTGGTTGAGGAAATAAACAATCTCGCTCCGCAGGCTGTAATAGTTGGGATGGTTGACCACATCCATACGGCTGCGAGGACGCGGAAATGGCACGTCAATGATTTGACCAACATGGGCTTCAGGTCCGTTTGTCAGCATCACGATCCGGTCGGATAGCAGCAGCGCTTCGTCTACGTCGTGCGTCACCATGATGCAGGTAACATGACTTTCTTCACAGATTTTCATTAACTGTTCCTGCAAGCCGCCTCGGGTCAATGCATCGAGTGCGCCGAAGGGTTCGTCTAACAGCAGCAGTTTCGGACGAATAGCCAGGGCACGGGCGATCGCCACCCGCTGTTTCATGCCGCCAGACAGTTGCCCCGGTCGCTTATCAGCAGCATGGCGCAACCCCACCATATCGATGTGATGTTCGACAATGCTGCGCCGCTCACCTTGGGGCAATTTGTTCATCACTCGGTTGACTGCCAGAGAAATATTCTCCCGCACCGACAGCCAGGGCAGCAGCGAGTAGTTTTGGAAGACCACCATGCGATCAGGTCCAGGTTCCTTAACCTGCCGCCCTTCCAAAATTACGCCGCCGTGAGTGGGCTGATCTAGCCCTGCCACAATGTTGAGCAGCGTAGACTTGCCGCAGCCAGAGTGTCCAATCAGAGTAACGAATTCACCCTTGCGAATCTTGAGTTCAATGTTTCTCAACGCAACATAGCTATTGCCGTTGGGCATTGAGAAAATGCGATCGACGTGATCAACTTCGACGAAGACTGACATGGTTGTGGAGGGGGTTGGGGATTAGGGATGGGGAATTGGGAATTGGAGTTAGCCTTGCTTTTGTTCTTCGGGAACGACAAACCTGGCGATCTGGCTGACCAGCCAGTCGAGCAGTAGGCCGACTAAGCCGACATAGATGATGGCAATGATAATGTCGCTGATACGAGAGCTATTCCAGGCATCCCAGATGAAGAAGCCAATGCCAACGCCGCCAATCAGCATCTCGGCTGCAACGATCGCCAACCAGGAGAGTCCAATGCCGATCTTCAGTCCTGTGAAGATGTAGGGCACAGTAGCAGGCATGAGAATTTTGAAGAAGTACTCGGTGCGAGACAGGCGCAGCACTTTAGCCACGTTGTTGTAGTCTTGGGGAATTTGGCGCACCCCTTCAGCCGTGTTGATGATGATTGGCCAAATTGCCGTAATGAAAATCACGAAGATGGCAGACGGATTTGCTTGTTGAAAAGCAGCCAGGGAAATCGGCAACCAGGCTAGCGGCGGCACGGTTCGCAGAACCTGAAAGATAGGGTCGAGAGCCCGAAACATGAAGGTGCTGGTGCCAATCAAAATGCCCAACCCAATTCCAGCGATGGCGGCTAGAGTGTAACCCAGGGCGACTCGTTGCAAACTGGTTAAGACTTGCCAAAACAGTCCTTTGTCATTACCACCGTTATCAAAGAAGGGGTTGATGATCAGTTCCCAGGTTTCTTCAACGGTTTGGATTGGGCTGGGCAGGGTTGCTGATGGCAGGGAGGTGAGAGCTTGCCAGATGACCAGGAAAATGAGCAGGGCGATCGCTGGTGGATACAGCACTTTAGCCTGTTTCCCCAGCATCGAAACCAAGTTTTCGCTGCTAAAACGTTTCGGTCTTGCGTCCAGTCTTGCGGTCATCTCAATGATCTCCTGGTGGCGGGGTAATAGATTGGGATCGTGAACTCAATCATCTGCGGGGTGGGTTTCTCCCCCGGCTGGATAAGCAAGATGCCCATCCTCGAAGCGTGCAGTACTATTTGATTTCCATTCCTTAACCTTCCTGGCTTGTAGAGACGAGATTCATTGCGTCTCTGCTAATCGCGTCTCTACCAAGTGAGAAATTAAATTTTCTTGATTTCCAGGCTGTCCAAGTAAGCCGTTGGATTTTCGGGGTCAAACTGCTTGCCGTCAAAGAAGGTTTCAACGCCGCGAGAGGTGCTAGCTGGAATTGCTGCCTCCTGACCGATCGCCTTTGCCGCTTCCCGCCATAGGTCTTCCCGGTTGACGGCATCGACGAGTGCCTGAAGGTCGGTGTCAGGTGGCAAATAGCCCCAGCGCACATCTTCGGTCAAGAACCAGAGATCATGACTCTTAAAGGGATAGGACGCATCCTCATTCCAGTACTTCATCATGTGTTCGCTCTCACTTTCAACGCGACCATCGCCGAAGTCGTAGTTGCCCTTAGTCCGCTCTATGATGTCCTTCGCAGGGACATTGAACCAGGCCCGCTTGGAAATGATGTCTACCATTTCCTCTTTGTTTTCTGCCTGATCACACCAGATCTGCGCCTCCAGCACCCCTTTCAACAGTGCCTGCGTTGCTTTCGGGTTTTGGTCTACCCAATCCGCCCGCATTGCAAATGCTTTTTCAGGGTGATTATTCCAGAACTGTCCTGTTGTGAGAGCAGAGTAACCAATGTTTTGGTTGATCAACTGCGCGTTCCAGGGTTCACCCACGCAGAAAGCATCCATCGTCCCAGTTTTCATGTTGGCGACCATCTGGGGCGGGGGTACCACAATCGTTGAAGCGTCGTTGTCTGGGTCGATTCCACCTGCGGCTAACCAGTAGCGCATCCACAGGTCATGGTTACCACCCGGGAAAGTAACGGCAAATTTCAGTGGATTGCCAGCCGCCTTTGCCTCATCAATACTAGATCTGAGTAAAGAACTGTCTAGTTGAACATTTAGCTCTTTATACTTATTCGCAACCGAGATAGACTGACCATTCACATTCAGTCGCGCCAGGATGTACATGGGAATCTTTCTGCCATCCGTAACCGTGCCCTCAGAGATCAGGTAAGGCATGGGAGTGAGAATGTGAGCGCCGTCAATGCCGTCTCCTCCAGAACCCAGAACCAGGTTGTCGCGGGTGGTTCCCCAGGAGGCTTGCTTGATGACCTCTACCTCGGTCATACCGTACTTGGCAAAGAAACCTTTTTCCTGAGCAATGATTAGCGGCGCGGAGTCGGTCAAGGCAATGAAGCCTAGCCTTGCGGCTGTAACCTCTGGAGCATCTTCTGGGGCAATTTCAGCAGCAGGAACGGGATCGGAACTGGCTGTTTCGCTGTTGCTGCTACAGCCATGCAGCCAGAGACTACCTGCTGCGGTTGCGCCTGCAGTGATGATGAATTGCCGTCTGGAAAATCTTGCCATTTACGTTCACCAAGTCCTTTCGGTAAGTAGTCGTTGAGGGTTAAAAGATTTAGGGTTTGTGGAGCAATTGGGCTGCACAGACAGTCCTCTATTCCAAGAGGAGTGCAGCTTTGAGGAGGCTCGCGATGGGAAGGTGCCCGTGCCAGGAAAAATCACCCAACCAAATCTAAGTTGAAGTCACGGCTTCCTCCTTCAGTTGTGCGCCGAAGTGTTCAACCAGTAAATTCCGCAGCACGGGTTTGAGGTCATCACAGGGCACAGATTTCATCACACAGGTGCCCAAGTGAGCATCTTTGCCCACCTTGCCGCCCATGTAGATGTCAACGGCTTCCACCGTTTTGCCATCCTTGCGAGCTTTAGTGCCCATCAGACCGATATCGGCAACCTGCGGCTGTCCGCAGGAATTGGGGCAACCCGTCCAGTGAACTCGCACGGGCTGTGAGCAAGAGACCTCTGCTTCCAGTTCCCGAATTAGCCCCAGAGCACGATTTTTGGTTTCAATCAGGGCAAAGTTGCAGAACTGGCTGCCTGTGCAGGAAACGAGCGATCGCTCCAACATTGCCGGACTGACCGAAAACCGTTCCAGCAGTGGCTCCTTCAGCAGCAATTCCAGCCGTGAGTCCGACACATTAGGAATGATCACGTTTTGCTCGACGGTCAGCCGTAACTCGCCGCTGCCATAAACTTCAGCGATTCTCGCTAGTTCAGCCATGTCTTGGGCAAACAACCGACCGACGGGCACATGTAGACCGACATAGTTCAAGCCAGATTGCTTTTGAGCATAAACCCCGATGTGATCCCGCTTGTCCCAAGCAATCTCGTCTTTTTCTGCCGCCGTTTGTAGGGAGGTCCCTAATTGCTGCTCGACTGCCGCGCGGAATTTTTCAACACCCCACTCGTCAATCAGCCACATTAGTCGTGCTTTTTGCCGATTTGCCCGCAGCCCGTGATCGCGGTAAACGATCAAAATCGCCTCGCACAGGGCCACCACTTGGCTGGGATCAACCCAGACATCCATCGGGATCGCCGCTTCGCAACGCTTCGCAGAAAAGAAGCCACCGACCAAAACGTTGAAACCTAAGGCGCCGTCCTTAAAGGCTGGAACAAAGGCAATGTCGTTAATTTCAGCGTGGACGGAGTTGTCGCGGCATCCGGCGATCGCAATGTTAAACTTGCGCGGCAAGTTGGTAAATGCTGGATTTCCCTCGCCACTGTTCGTGATCATGTCCTGCACCTGCTGCACCAGGTCGCGGGTGTCGATCAGTTCGTCGGCATCAATTCCAGCAACGGGGGAACCCGTGATATTGCGAACGTTGTCCATGCCCGACTGAACGCTGGTTAAGCCTACCTGCTCGAATCGTTGAAAAATATCGGGAATGTCCTCAAGCCGAATGCCACGAAGCTGAAGGTTTTGGCGAGTCGTGATGTCGGCGTTGCCGTCCTCGCCATAGCGCTGCACGACTTCCGCTAGCGTTCGCATTTGCCCACTGGTGAGAATTCCACTAGGAATTCGCATCCGCAGCATAAACTTACCTGGAGTGACCGGGCGAAAGAAAACTCCCAGCCATTTCAGCCGATGATCCCGGTCCGTTTCATCCATTGCCTCCCAACCAATTTGGGCAAAGCGATCAATTTCCTGCTTAACCGCCAAGCCATCTTTCTCAGCTTTAAATTTTTCAAATTTATTCAGTGTTGCAGTAGGGTTTGTTGCTGCTTGAGTCACGGAACTGTCCTCTTGATGCTTGTGCCTGAAATGTAGTCCTGCATGAGTAATGAGGAACTATCAAATGGTTCTAGTTAAATCTGAAGAAACTTAGTTGTGAGAAGTTGAGTACTTTGAAATGGCCTGTATAAGGTCAAACCTAAAATGAATTCACTGTGAGAATTCTCAATAAACCTTTAGGAGAATCTGAAAAGTCAAGTTGACGACTAGACTTGAAAAAGAAAATTTTTAACAGCACACAGCAGGTAAAAGTAGCGATCGCCAAGCTCATTCAACTTTATTAAAGAATGTACAATTCAAATGCAGCTTAGCTAACACTTTAAGCTCCTAAACTCAAACTTTATTGCGCCCGTCTATGCTCGATTTCTCAATAATTTATTCGGATTCAAGCAGAGTTTTCGTATCTTTAGTTACAAAATATTTTCTAAGATGAAGTTTCTGCATAATGCTCATGCATGTCTTACATCAACGGCTGAAAACCCTCTCAAATCAAGCTTTTTCCGACCTGTTTAACTATCATTGATCTGATTCCAAGGGATAGAGAGCAAAATTTTCGCTGTTCTTTTGCTTAATTCTGTAGTTTGCTTTACCAAAACTACACAAAATGCACAGATCAGTCAGATGTGCGTTTGCTTCTTTCAATATCAATTTGGCTGCATTGTAGGAAAAGTGTTCAAGGTCTGAATCAACCTTTAGTAAGGTCACACACCACAGCAAGCCAAGATATTCTTAAATAGGGGTGTTACGTAAGTAACAACTAGAACGCTTGAAGAACAAATTAGTATTAAAAGCAACCAAATTTTCTCAAAAGGGTTCCTACTTTAATGCGGGGAGCAATTCAAACCACAATGTGCGAAAGTTAACTAAAAGCAAAAAATCGAGTGTGAATACTAGACTTCTAATTCTTTGAGTGACAGGGTATTTAGATTGGCACGGTAGAACCGTATACTCAGTTACAAAACCTATTTCAATATGTAGTGACTACATTAGCCTGATGCTCGATTGACAGGATGGTCTTGTAGATTTTAAGGAATACTAAGTTTGCTAGATACAGCTGAAAACGACACGCAGTTTAGTCACTCTTGGAGCAACTGTTCTCCGCCTTTGTCTGCTCTGGCAAACCAGTATGGCTGGGCAACTCCAGAAGACGGCATCAATCCAGAGCTATGGCTTGATCTGGCGTTAGACCTATTTATAGAAGGGGATTTTCAGACGCGATGGGATGTTGCGAAACTCTTGCCTCGCTTTGGTACAAAGGCGATCGCTCCCCTGATTGCGATTCTTGAGCACGAGGACACTGACTGGGAATTGCTCTGGTTTACTGTGCGAACCCTAGGCGAGTTTGACCATCCTGTCGTAGTTCAGGTTTTAATCAGTTTGCTAAAAACCGCTGAAGGAGAACTCAGTGCGGTTGCTGCAGAAGCTCTAGCAAATTTGGGCAATCAGGCGATTGCTCCGCTAACAGAACTGCTGTCGATGGAGCAGTTTCGGCTTTTGGCAGTGCGATCGCTCTCCCGCATTCGCCATTCTCAAACGATCGCCCCTTTGCTCAGCATTACAAACGATGCGCAGCCCGAAATTCGTGCAGCAGCAATTGAGGCATTGAGCAGCTTTCACGACCCGCGTGTCTTTCCGGTGTTGGTCAATGCGCTTCAAGATCCGGCAGCGGCAGTTCGGCGAGAGGCAGTAATTGCTGTGGGTTTGAGAGCCAACCTGCAAGCCGAGATCGACCTGGTCAATCTGCTGATTCCTCATTTAACAGACTTAAATTTGCAGGTTTGTCAGCAAGCGGCGATCGCCCTAGGGCGACTGAGCAACCCTGCCGCAGCCCAAGCTCTCGCTGACATGCTGCACTCCCCTCATACCCCTTCAGCTTTGCAGATCGAAATTGTGCGATCGCTAAGCTGGGGCATGACCGCAACCGTTCTCAAAAAAATTCAGTCCATTCTGCCTTGCGTTTCGGCAGAGGTCTATCGCGAAATGATTGCCGCTCTCGGGAAAGTGGAAGATCCAGCGCTAAAGCTTCAAGCAGCGGAAATTTTGATCACTTTGCTTAATTCTGAGTCCTCGCCGCAGTCACCAGGAAAACAAGCGATCGCCCTTAGCTTAGGACATTTAGGCGAAATTAAGGCTCTAGACCCATTGATCAGGCTGCTGTCAGAGTCAGATCCAGGAGTACAGCTACACGCGATCGCCGCCCTCAAGCAACTTGCCCCGGATGCTGCTCATGAGCAGCTAAAGATGATGGCGAAAGACACAAATTTGCCAGAAGCGCTACAGTGCGGAGTAGCAAACGCTCTCAGGGAATGGTAAGTCTTGTGTGATTGGATTAAGTTATTTGTCAGTAAATAACTTCAAATCAACAAATTAGATTGAATTATTAAATTATTACGAAAACTTTCATAGAATAACTTCAGGCCAAGTCAGTGGGATCTTTGCGATCGCAGTGCAGCTTTGCCGCCAATAAAAGCGTTAAAAGGTTTAAATCGGTAGAAATACGTTCCAAAAAGTCTAATCAAGCAGCTATGCAACGGGCGATCGCCCGTTGAAATAAGGCACCCAAGGATTTGATTGATGAGTATTACTGAAACCGATACAAAAAATGGACACGGTGGGGAACTAAAGGAGGGAGCGATGAGCAGCGAAAACGAATCTCAAACTACGGCGGTTGAATCTAACAATGATTCACAGGGGGCTGACCATGCCACTAAATCTGGACAGTCTGAATCAAACAAATCTTCAAGTCAGATCCAGTTTCGTCCATCGGGTGAGTTGGCTAACCGCCCTATTGGTCCCAGTGACATCGAAGTTGAAAATGCCCTTAGCATGTCAGGCTATCGCCCGATCGCTGCTAGCAAGCTGGAGATTTCAGGGTATCTGCTAGGCAACCGCCCAATTTCTGCTAGCCACCTGCGGGTTGTGGACGTTGACAGCCTTCCGGGTCATCGCCCCGTTTTCGCCAATGACTTTGAAGTACTGGATGTCGATACGCTGCCTGGACATCGCCCCATTGTCGCCAGCAGCGCCGATCTGATGAGAGGTAGCCACCTCCCCGGCAATCGCCCGGTCGCCTCTAACGAGATCGACCAGCCCGAAGGACTCATGGGCTTCCTCGACTAGAGATCACAAATCATTGCGATTCAAACTTCAAGCGGGAGTAAGGTTCAACCCTTCTTCCGCTTTTTTAAGTGTCGGGTTAACGGCAAGAATCCAAAAGAGCGTTCAACTGAGAGATTCCTTTCCAGGGATTTCTGCCCATCAGCGTTCGAGCGATCGCCGCTTCGTAGGGATTGCGCCCGGTTCTTTTGACAGCGGCGATCGCATCCTTATTTGATAATCCTCGTCCAAACACCAGCCAAGCAGCGAGAATGTGCCCCGTGCGTCCCACTCCACCAGAGCAGTGAACGACCACCTTTTCACGCTGCCAATCAGCTTCAGCTAAAAATGGCAGAATTCTCTGGGTGAGCATTTCTGGTTCGACCAGATGAAAATCCTTCACAGGTGCCCACAGGATTTTACCGTCCCCAAATGCTTGTCGGTAGGTGTCTAGCAAGTCTGGATACGGAGTGAGTTGCTTTTGTGGAAGTAAACAGCAAACTCGTTGAATCCCTTGCTGCTGCATAAACTGAACCCATTGCAAGACCTGCTGTTCAGAAGCTCCGGGTTTCGCTGCGCCAAACACAATCAGTTCAGATTCAGAAGCTGCTGCAAATCTGTACATCGGATCTGGGTGGAAACCATCCAATTAATTAAAGCAAATTAATTAAAGACATTTGTACTAATTTAATTCAAGTTGGGCTACGATTCTACCCAGACAGGGCGATCGCCATTCTCCAGCGTTTTCAGTGATCCCCAAATAATGCTCATTGCTCTTCAACTGATCCCTTCATGCTCGACTTGATCAAACTAGCGCGACAGATGCAGGACATTAGCCAGCATCTCTCCCATGAAGCGGCTGCAACACGACAGCGGTTAGAGTTGGCGCAGCAGTTGCTAGAGCAGGCGCGAAGTCACCAGGCAGAACTAGTGACGCTACAAGAAACCTGGGGCGATCGCCTTGGTTTTGCAGCTGCGGAACCGATTGAACCCCTCGACACGCGAATTGATCTAACCGCTGCACCTAATATCCACACCGTTTTAGCGACTGACGGGTCGCAGATTGCCCCCAGCCACCATGAAATTGCCTACTGCTATCTGATCAACGTCGGTCGGGTTGTGCTGCACTATGCCCAAAATCGCCATCCGCTGTTGGACAGTTTGCCGGAAGTGTTTTACCGTCCTGAAGACCTGTACATTTCCCGCCAATGGGGAATTCGGACTGAGGAATGGATGGGCTATCGGCGAACCGTCTCAGAAGCCACAGTGCTGGCAGAATTGGCTACTGGAACAGAAATTCAAAGTCGGGAATTAGTCAGCAAAGTTGCTTCGCCACACCTGCAACTGTCAATGCTGTCAAATGAACCTCCACCGACTCTGGCAATGGTAGACGGTTCGCTGATTCACTGGTTTCTGGAGCCGCTGCCTGCGGATGCGCGCGCGCGCATCCTACCGCCCATTCTTCACGCCTGGGATCAGTTAAAGGCTGCAAAGATTCCCCTGGTTGGCTATCTCAGCGCCTCTCGCAGCGGTGAGGCACTCAACTTTTTGCGGCTGCACACCTGCCCCTACGACACGCCCGACTGTGCTACCCACTGCCCCGGACAAACAGAACAGGCTCCCTGCCAAGTGTTTGCACCGTTGCGCGACACTGCGCTGTGGTCACTGTTACTCAGCCCCGGTCAGCGCAGTCCTCTTTGGCGCAGTTCTGCCAAAATCCTGGACCTCTACGGGGATCACGCCATCTACTTCTGCTATGCTCACGTCGGCTCAGAAGTCGCCCGAATAGAATTTCCTGCATGGGTTGCAGAAGATGCAGAATTGCTCAACATTGCCCTCAGCCTGACGCTGACTCAAGTACAGAAAGGGTACGGTTATCCTGTAGCGCTAGCTGAAGCACATAATCAAGCTGTGGTTAGGGGAGGCGATCGCGCCCGTTTCTTTGCCCTACTCGAACAGCAAATGATCCGTGCCGGATTGCGCGGCATCGGCACTTCCTATAAAGAAGCCAGGAAGCGAGGCAGCATTGCCTAGAACCCTTCTGGCTCGTCCATCAACGTTTCAACTAACACATCCATCTGCCGCTGCTGATGCGAGAGGAAAATTTCGCACTCGCGCAGATGCTCAACGGCGGTGGCAAACTGCTCAAATACGTCGGCCAACTCCAAGTCACCTAACTCAATCCGCGTGATAATTGCTTCAATCTGGGCGACCGTTTGCTCGTAACTCCAGCTTTGAGCAGTCTGAGAATCGGAGGCGATCGCTTTAGAACTTAGGCTGGATTTGGAATAGGCAGTTCCAGGGGAAGTTGAATCGCTCATAGAGAGTCCTGATGCTGTGGGTCATGGGTTGAACTAGGAATTTCTGAAACTTTAACTTTAATCTGTCCCTGAGCAAGCTGTACCGTCAGGTCTTGTCCCGGAGTGAGCTCAGCGGAGGACCGTACGACGCTCCCATTTGTCTCTCGCACAACAGCATAACCGCGCCGCAAGACCGCCTTAGGGTCCAGGGTAATCAGCTTTTGGCGCAAAAGCTGGCAATGCTGATTCGCCTGCTGAAGCTGTTGGGCCGTTCCGTGCAGCAAGCGTTGACGCATCCAGGCAATAGCCTGGGTTTCCCGCTGAATCTGGCGATCGGGCTGAAGTCGTCGTAACCGTTCTCGCAGCCGATGCAGATGGTCATAGCTGGCAGTGAGCCGATGCTCAATTGCCTGAGCGAGTGCATTGACCCGCTCTTGATGCTCACTCAGCAAATCTGCTAGCTCCGGCACAGCCTGCTCTGCGGCCGCAGTCGGCGTATGGGCGCAGACATCTGCAACCAGGTCAGCCAGCGATTCATCTCGCTGATGCCCAATCCCGGCAACAACAGGAATCGGACAGGTGGCGATCGCCCGCACCACTCGCTCATCGTTAAAGCAAGCCATGTCCTCGATTGCTCCGCCGCCTCGCGATAGAATCAGCACCTCTGCTCGCCCGTCCTGCTCAACTCGTTGGATCGCATTCACAATCGAAGCTGGAGCTTGATCCCCCTGAACCAATGCTGGAGAAAATAACACACACAATCCTGGATATCGACGTTTCAAGGTTCGTTTGATGTCGCCCCAAGCAGCCGCTTGCGGTGAAGTGACGACGGCGATCGTTTGCGGATAAGCCGGCAAAGGACGTTTCCGCTCAGCGTCAAATAGCCCTTCCGCTTCCAACCGCAGCCGCAGTTGCCGATAGCGCAATGCCCGTAACCCCTCACCCGCTGGAAGCGCTTGCCAAACAATGAGTTGATAGTTACCCCGTTGGGGATGCACATGAATGCGACCCAAAATGATGAACTGCTCCCCCTGAACAGGCACAGTTGCTAACTTGGTTAACTGGCTATTCCATATCACACAGCTAATCGCTGCTTTTGCATCCGGATCTTGCAGCGTAAAAAACAACCCGCTGCGATAGCGATTGGCACTCGATACCTCCCCTGTGACCCAAACCTGACGCAACTGGTTATCTTGTTCCAGCAATTCCTGAATGTAAGCAGTCAGTCCTGCCACTGACAGTGCTGTATCAGGAACAAGCAGATTGGGAAGATTAGTTGTCATTCTGTGTAAAAGATTGAAATCTGCAATGGGTGAAGTCTGGATCTTGAGGGAACAATCCTTCTAACGCATGTGGTTCTAAAAAATCTAAGACAACTCAATACTAAATTTTTGCTGAACTTTCTACCCGAAATCAGGCACTAGAAATAAAAAGGTAGCTAGTGGAATCTTTCCGCCTTGCAGAACCTAGAAATATCTAGACATTGGTTTGAGTTGGGCACCCGTTTAACGGCAATGCAGCCCTTTTCACTGCATTTCACTCTGGACATTGGTTAGTACATTTGTATGCAATTAAAGCTCAAATGCCTTACAATGGACAAGATGCAACTGTTTACAGCGTAACCAGATTCAGACAGATCAGACAGTAAGCTGGATTGCATAGTGCAACTCTAAGCCGTTATATTGCTGCTCTAACCTCACACCCCAACGCATTCAACTTTATATCCAACTTCAATTTACATCCGCTTATTGCATCTTGCTGGCGGAACGGAAGCCTAGAATATAAATCTGCTTCCCTGTAAATTTTATTGACCCCTGTACTCTCCACACATCCGTTTTGAGGCGCTAATGGCTAAAACCAGCAGTGAAGATTCTGAAAAAACTAAAGCTTTAAATCTGGTACTTAACCAGATCGACCGCACCTTTGGCAAGGGAACTATTGTGCGGTTGGGTGACGCTACCCGTATGAAGGTAGAAACAATTCCTAGTGGTGCCTTGACGCTCGATTTGGCGTTGGGTGGTGGGCTACCGAAGGGACGAGTGATCGAAATCTATGGTCCAGAAAGCTCGGGTAAGACGACTTTGGCGCTTCATGCGATCGCCGAAGTCCAAAAAGCAGGAGGCATCGCTGCTTTCGTCGATGCAGAACACGCCCTCGACCCTACCTATTCCAAGGCGCTAGGAGTAGACATTGA
This sequence comes from Leptolyngbya sp. FACHB-671, assembly GCF_014695745.1. Lineage (NCBI taxonomy): Bacteria > Bacillati > Cyanobacteriota > Cyanophyceae > Leptolyngbyales > Leptolyngbyaceae > Leptolyngbya > Leptolyngbya sp. FACHB-671. The sequence continues at coordinate 40,288 of NZ_JACJOV010000048.1, forward strand.
GAACTTGCTGGTATCTCAGCCTGACACAGGTGAAGCTGCCCTAGAAATCGTTGATCAGCTCGTGCGTTCTACTGCTGTCGATGTGGTTGTGGTAGACTCCGTTGCGGCGCTCGTACCCAGAGCTGAGATTGAAGGGGAAATGGGTGACGCTCACGTGGGCTTGCAGGCTAGGCTGATGAGCCAAGCGCTCCGCAAGATCACAGGCAACATCGGCAAGACTGGCTGTAGCGTCATCTTCTTGAACCAGTTGCGCCAAAAAATCGGCATTTCTTACGGCAACCCCGAAACCACAACGGGGGGGAATGCGCTCAAATTCTACGCCTCGGTCAGGCTAGACATCCGCCGCATTCAAACTCTGAAGAAAGGGACGGAAGAATTTGGTATTCGTGCCAAAGTCAAAGTTGCCAAAAACAAGGTTGCTCCACCCTTCCGCATTGCGGAGTTTGACATCATCTTTGGTGAAGGCATTTCTACTTACGGTTGCTTAGTTGACCTGGCAGAAGAAACCGGAGTCATTGCACGTCGGGGAGCCTGGTATAGCTATAACGGCGAAAATATTAGCCAGGGTCGCGACAACGCAATTAAGTACACGAAGGAAAAACCTGAATTTGCTAAAGAAATTGAGCAAAAGGTGCGTGAAAAGCTAGAGATGGGCGTTGCAGTTTCGGCAACTTCTGTGGCACCGATGAGTGAAGACGAGGAAGAGGAAGAATACGTCGAAGAAGAATAAAAATATAGGGGCTTGGCAATGCCAAGCCCCTATATTTTTTTAAGCCCACCTACTAAAGTTTTCTAAAGCTTGCGCTGATACTCTTCTAGAAGCTCGACTAAGTTGCTTTGAACCGAGGAAGGCAGCAGATCAGATAAGGGAAGTTCACGCTTACCGCCGCCTAACTTCACGGGGATATTTCTCAGCGTTTCTGTCACCTTGCTTTCATCAATTTTGCTATCTGTCAGCATCGGATAAAACCGCTCTGCCAGAAGTGTGTGTAAATGGGCATCTCTGAGATAGAGGTGCCATTTTGCAACATCAATGTAGATATTTTCACCAATTTCTGCTGCTAGCGATTCGATCGCCTCTGTTGTGCCGGAGTAAGCCATTGCAGTTTACCTAATTCGTCTGCCTGGGCAGAGACAATACTCTACTCAGTCATAGCTTTAACCTAACGCACTCTAGAAGGGCGATCGCCTTGCTCTAGGAGGATTTGGGTAGTTTGTCTAAGGCAGTTGAGTTGGAATAGTCGGCGATCGCAAAAATGTACACCGCATGGACGACTAACAGCAACAGCCACCCACCCGTCACCCAAACCGTCCAAGGCCAGTTTTGAGATTGAAGCGTACGGACAAACCAAAGTCCAGAATTTGTGGCGGCAAAGATTGCAACGTGGATTGCAAAGTTCATCCGATCATCGAGCTTACGGTAGGCAGGATCGTTGCGATCGGGTTCACGGGGCCAACGAGGAGGCATGAGCTAAATCAGGTATAGAAAGGACTAAACAGTCGAGGTCTTAGACAAACTCGTCTCTTCATTGTAGTAGTACAAGCTGTTTACCCAGAAATTCATGAGCACATGTTTGCGGCTAGTGCGATCGCTCCTCCAACCAAGCCTGTAACTCAACTACACTCGTAAAGTCTAATAATGCTTCACTCAACATTTCTAGGGTTAGTAGCGGCAAGTTGCTGACACTTGAGCGTAATTCATCAGGAAATTCTCCAAACCGCTTCTTCAGCAGTCGATTAACTAAGTTGGCAGCTTCTTCCTGCCGTCCTTCTTGTCGCCCTTCTTGTCGCCCTTCTTCCTTAATTTCTCGGTAAACCCTAGTTTCCTTCAGCGTGATGTCCAGCATTGCTTCTATCTCTACTCGACTTGGGTGCTCAAACCGGTAGGACATGATGGTTGTGACTATCTCAATTATTGCATGGCTGCTTAATTGAGATAACTCAGCACGGGTTCGACTCAGTAGATGTCGGGCTTCCTCTGGAGCTTGAGCTTCCTCTACCGTTGTTAATACCATTACTGCTACCCAGAGCGGCAACTGACGAATATTGCCTAGCTCATTCAAATACACCCGATGCACCTGATCGCTGTTTAACAGCCCTCGATGGGGATGCAAGTCGCTTTGTTCAACATTACGTGAGGGATAAATGACTACCGCTTGCCAGTCGTTAAATCGGGCACGGTTGCGGTAGAAATACAGCGCAGATTCAGCAAAGATGCGTTCGTAAAGCTGTTCATCCTTCTGAAACTGAACTTCGCAAAAGTAAACGGCTCCTATGTCCTGATCCTCCGGTAGCAGAAATACGCCATCAATTTCAAATTTCGGTTCTTTGACTGCCACGGAGTCAAATCGATAAGCTTCAGCATTGGTGGGAGGCTGAGACAAAAGCTCAAACAAAAGTGTGGGGGATTGCTGAAACAGCTTGTAGAAAATTGAATCGCGTCGCATGAAGCAGTTCTTTGAGTGTCGCGGTTAGCCCTGTTCTAATCTTGAAGCACATTCAGTTTGGCTTCTAATTGACTGACAGATCTTTGAATTGTAGGTTGAGTTGAGACCGTTTACCTCTACCATTCAAGGCTGCTGTTACAACTAATCGATGACCAGTGACACATGACAAATTACAATTCCATCCAGGGAATCAAGGGCAGGCGAATTCTAATCGGGGTAGGCGGCGGCATTGCTGCATACAAAATTTGTGAAGTAATTTCGACGCTGGCAAAGGCTGGGGCCGAAGTTAGAGCAATTTTGACTAATTCGGCACAGGAATTTATTACACCGTTGGCGATCGCCACCCTTTGCCGCCACCCAGCCTATACGGATCAAAGCTTTTGGCAGCCTACTCACCACCGTCCCCTACACATTGAACTGGGCGAGTGGGCAGAGATATTTGCGATCGCCCCCCTCACTGCAAACACCCTGGCAAAGCTCACCTATGGTCTGGCAGACAATCTGTTGACCAATACTGTCCTGGCTTCTGCCTGTCCCGTGCTGCTGGCTCCAGCTATGAATACGGAGATGTGGCAGCAGCAGTCTGTTCAGCGAAATTGGCAGCAGGTGCAGACGGACAAACGTTATCACACGGTTGGTCCGGCAGCAGGAATTTTAGCGTGCGATCGCATCGGCAACGGTCGCATGGCAGAACCCAGTGAAATTTTGGCGCAGTTGCGATCGCTCCTACACACTGGTGGCAAACGAGATTTGACTGGAAAGCAAATTTTGATTAATGCAGGCGGCACCCGTGAACATTTCGACCCTGTGCGGTTTATTGGCAACCCCTCAACCGGAAAGATGGGAGTGGCCCTGGCACAAGCTGCGCTGCATCGGGGCGCGGCGGTGACGTTAGTGCACGCGCCAATAGAGGCTGAGTTGCTAGCTGATCTGTCAGGGGTGCGGCTGATTCCGGTTACCAGTGCCGCAGAGATGCACCAGATGATGCTGAATTACTTTACGGCTGCTGACTGGACGTTTTTGGCGGCAGCAGTGGCAGATGTGAAGCCAACCGACTATAGCTCTATGAAATTGCCGAAGCGATCGCTCCCTACTGCTTTGCCGCTATCGCCCGTACCTGATATTGCAGCAGACTTAGGCGATCGCAAACGTCCTCATCAGCACTTGATTGGCTTTGCGGCTCAGACGGGCGACATTCTCCCCCCTGCCCTAGAGAAGTTGCAGCGCAAGAGGTTAGATGCGATCGCTGCCAATCCAGTTGACCAACCCGATAGCGGCTTTGGTAGCAACCAAAATCAGGCGATCTTTTTGGACAAATCAGGCAATAAGCAGGCGATCGCTCCGTGCAGCAAGCTAGAAATGGCGCACCACCTGCTAGATTTTGTGCAGAGGATGTCTTGATAGGCTATTGATCATAGTGCCAGTTACTCAATCAAAGCAAAAATTTGGGAGGCGTGAGCCAAAAGAGCTGACTTTGACCCACTGGAGTTTTTGCTTGGGGTAGAAGCAAACCAATCACTCCTGCTTTTTTGAAAACAATTTGCTGTTTAGACTCGCCCCAAATTAAAGTTTCTGCCCAATCCCCTAAATCAGGCTGATGGCCAACTAATGCCAACTGCTTCCCGCCTGCTTGCCATTGGTTAAGCCAGGTTAGCCAGTGATCAAAGTCTCCTTCTGGGGCGAGATCGTCTGATTCTTCCAGGCGATCGCTCAATCCCACAGACTGCAAAATTTTGGCAGTTTGCTTTGCCCGTACCAGCGGACTGGTCGAAATCAGGTCGAAGCGCACGCCCAATTCGTACAGCCGTTCTGCGACCTTTGTGGTTTTGTGTCGCCCCACCTCAGTTAGGGGGCGATCGCCATCTTCCTGATAGGTGCCTCGCTCTGCCGCAATGCCGTGGCGAATCAGGTAAAGTTCAGTCAACTCAGTTGAGTCAGTCACGCTCATCAAACCGCCTAAACATTAAGCTGTGCGAATTACGCCATCTTCTGGGTCAACCAGCCTCAGCAGCTTTTGCTTAACCTGAGCATCAAACACTTCCCACTTGATTCGGGTGTATTCAGAATTTTCGTTGAAGCCAGAAAGAAAGCCCATCGGAATCTCAAAACCACCCGCCATCGCTCGACCGCCACCAAAAAAGCGACCCTGTGTGTCTTGTCCAAACGCTTCTTTAATGAATTCGTCAGGGTCAAGGGTAATCTTGCTGGTGCGGAGAGAGCCAATCACAACTTCCAGATCTTCATCTTCGTCATGGACGATGCCATAGACGACGGCCGTATGCACGTTTTCTTCTGTCACCAGAAAGTCTGCCGCCTGCGGAATCGCATCTCGGTCGTCATAGCGCAAATAGCCGACCCCAGCAATTGAGAAGCTGTTTTGTAGAATGCGGTTTCTGAGCGATCGCTCAATTACATCCATCACTCGCTTGGAGCGGGAAGCCTGCAGCACAGAGTTGAGCAACTGGCTGTCATAAAATCGGCTGAGATAGCCTGCTGCCAGGAAATCTTCTTCCTGAGCCTGCATCAGTCGATTTGTATCAGACCGCAAACCGTGCATTAGGGCAGTTGCACACTTGATGTGCTCCCCGTTGCTGTTGTCTAACTTAAGTAGACCAGCTTGCAGATATTGGGTCAGGATTGTTGCAGTAGCGCGAGTTTGAGAACGAATATCCGAAAACTCCGCCTCCAAATCTCCTTGGGAACTGTGGTGATCAATCACAACGGTCACAGGAATGTTGGCTTGCTGCACCAAAGGCATCAGTTGTGTTGTTGTGCCCTGGTTGTCAATAAAAACAGATCCCTGGTAAACCGAAAAGTCTTTCTCGCGAGCAGCTTGTACTGACCAACGCTGTACAGGTAAGGCTGTGAGCTTGACCAGAGCGATGTTTTCCTGATGGCTCAAAGTACCTGCATAGACGATATCGCAGCGAATGCCAAATTGCTGTGCAATCAGCTTGTATGCCCAAGCACAAGAAAGCGCATCAGGATCTGGAAAGTCTTGCAGAATTACCAAGTGGCGATCGCCCCGACGCTTTTCCAAGACTTGTCGTAATGCTTCTACTTTCTGTTCAGAGAACCGTCGTCCTGGAGAGTTTAGAGGTGCCTGACTGATCTCTACTCCCGAATATTCTACGTCTTCATAATCAACTACCCGGCTCACTGACTTAGAACCTTTCAAGTTAGGTTCTGTCACTGTGGATAATCCATCACTAGAGATGAGCGAGTTGGATTGCATAAGTACAGGTGTAAAAAAAGCGGGCTGGCGCTTTCAGCAAGGTGATGTTTCAGCTTAGCAACAGCCCAGTTAATATTTTTAGTTGCATTTACGATCTTCGCAAAAAAAAAGAAATCTGACACCTCATCTTTAGGAGCATATCAATGGCAGCTTTTGTGAATAAATCCCGTATCCTATGACTGAAACCGCATCTATCGCAGGTTTGAAACTATCCTTTTCTGCCGCCTTGCAACTTAACCACAACTTAATCTCCAATTTGATTGAGTGTTCCGGCATTTAAAGGGGTGCAAGAGCAACTTAATCAACCCTGATGCGGCTAAAGTAGCGCTGTGTACCTATGCTGTAGACTAGCCTAAGTAAATTCCCGTTATATGCCGATGACGTACTTCTGCCATTCCTGGTGTACGCCACTCTTGATGTGCTTGGTGACTTCAAAGTAAAGTCCGCTGTAGGGCTTGTGTGGAGGGTGCCGCAGCGGCATATTCGCTTCTTTGGGGGTGCGACTGCCCTTCTTGACATTGCAACGCACACAAGCAGTGACAATGTTTTCCCAGGAATCGCCCCCGCCTCGCGACCGCGGGATCACATGATCTAGCGTCAGGTCGTCTCCGGTGTACCCACAATATTGACAGGAATGACTGTCTCGGTGGAGGAGATTTCGGCGGGTTAAAGGAATTTCCTTGTAGGGTACCCGCACATAGTGACGAAGCCGGATCACCGTTGGCAGAGGCAACTCAGCATAAACTATCTTGCCATTATGCTCGACCTGCTCTGCTTTTCCCTTAATCAACAGCACAACCGCCCGTCGCCAGCTCGTGATGTTGAGCGGCTCATAGGAGGCATTCAGCACCAATACCTTGCCCATTATGGCTCAGTGAGAAGAGGGTTTCACAGATGGTAACACGGACGGCCAAATTCTGGGGGGATGCTGGGATCATCTCAACCGAAGGAAATACGAAATTTCCAGTTGTTTACAATCTTTGACATTCGTAGGTAAATATAGCAACCCTGTCCGGGTTGTAGAAGAAATTCTTTAGACCTCTTACATTTTGTGTGAGTGGTGATTGGTGTGAGTGACAGAGGAGGAAATTGAGATGTTGAGTTGGGAGCAATCTTCGAGTGTTGCTTCGATGAAGCGAGAGCGAGCCTGGGTAGAAATTGACTTGGCTGCGCTGGCTCATAATGTGCAGCAGTTAAAGCGGCTGCTATCACCTGGAACCGAGCTAATGACGGTAGTGAAGGCTGATGCCTATGGACATGGAGCCATAACGATCGCCCAAACCGCTTTACAACATGGCGCAACCTGGCTGGGAGTGGCGACGATTCCAGAAGGAATTGAACTGCGAGAGGCTGGGATCACGGCTCCAATTTTGCTATTAGGGGCAACAAATACGCCAGAACAGGTACGGGCGATCGCTCGCTGGCAGCTTCAGCCCACCCTCGCTACGCCCAAACAAGCTTTGGTTTGTGCTGAAACCTTAAGTCGTTCTCAGAACCAATCTGCTCAACGCTCTCCACTTCCAGTTCACTTGAAGCTAGATACAGGGATGTCTCGGCTGGGCGCACCCTGGCAGCAAGCGGCTGAGTTTGCACAGTTGGTGCAGCGGTTGCCCCAGTTGCAGATTGCCAGCGTTTACTCTCACCTGGCAACGGCAGATGATCCTGATGAAACAGTGATGCGGCAGCAGCAAGCCCGGTATCAGCAGGCGATCGCCCAAATCCATGCCACCGGCATTTCCTTACCCCGGCTGCATCTGGCAAACTCTGCTGCGACTTTGGCTGACACAAGGTTGCACTACGATTTGGTGCGGGTTGGACTGGCGACCTACGGACTTCACCCAGCCCCTCACCTTCAACCTAAAGTTGACCTGAAACCTGTACTGCAAGTGAAGGCGCGGGTGACTCAAGTAAAAGCGCTTCAACCTGGAACAGGCGTTAGTTATGGACATCAGTTCATTACCGATCGCCAAATGCCACTCGCAGTCATTGGGATTGGGTATGCCGATGGCATTCCTCGCAACCTGTCTAACCGAATGAACGTACTGATTCGAGGACAGCGGGTTCGGCAGGTGGGAGCGATTACGATGGATCAACTCATGCTGGACGTAACGAACCTACCTGATATACAGGAAGGGGAGATTGTCACCCTGTTAGGGCAAGATGGCAAAGAACAAATTTCAGCAGACGACTGGGCGACCCTACTGAATACGATTTCCTGGGAAATCCTGTGCAGCTTTAAGCATCGCCTCCCTCGACTGACGGTAAATCAGCCTGCTTTGCCTCAAATCGAGGAGCGGGAAGGTTTTGAGGCTCACTTTGAACCGGAAACTGTGGCTCGATCTAACTCTTTAGATAGCTGATTGGCAACCGAATTAGCAGATGAGCTGGTTTTTTCGCCAGCCATTTGATTGATCAGTAAGCGACTGTATAAACCACTCAGTTGGGAGGCAACCCCATCCCAACTGAAGTATTGCTCGACGCGAGTGCGAGCAGCTCGACCCAGGCGATCGCCTAGTCCGGGTTCGGACAGAACGCGATCGATCGCTGCTGCAAACGCTGCGTCATCTTTCACCGGAGCCAACAGCCCCGTTTCTTCTGGGATCACTGTGAACTGAAACCCGCCCACATCGCTAGCTACTACCGGAATACCGCAAGCCATCGCCTCGATCGCCACTAGCCCAAACGGTTCGTAGTGGCTTGGCGTGACGCAAACATCCGATGCAGCGTAGTAGATCGGTAGTTCAACCTCACCGACTCGACCAGGAAAATGGGTAAACTCAGTCATGCCCAACTCGGCGACGATTCCTTCAATGCGATCGCGCTCAATGCCATCGCTGTGTCCAGGACGACTGCCACCGCCGATAATGAGCTTTAGTTTTTCCTTGCCGCGCAGTTGAGAACGTCCCACTGCCCGCACAAGTGTCTCAATTCCCTTGCGGCGATCGAACCGTCCCACATAGAAAATGACCTTCGTATCAGGATCAATGCCTAATTGCTGCCGTGCTTCAGCGCGAGAAACGGAGCCAAATTTGCAAATATCTGTGCCGCAGGGAATGATCTCGATGTTGCCCTCGATGGAAACGAGCGATCGCAAATGCTCTTGTTCCTGGGGACTGGTTGACACGACACGCTCCACCGTTTCCACGCACGCTTTCTCGGTAGCTAAGCGAGTAGAGGCGATCGGCGGAATCTGGTCAACTGCCTGATACTTTACCGCTCCAACTGAGTGGTAAGTATGCACCTGCTGAATTGGCTGAAACTTCTTCAGCTCCATTCCAACCCAGGATGACAGCCAATAGTTGGTGTGAACAAGGGGATAGTAGGTGTTCGCCTGCTGCTGAAAGTTGAGAAACTCCTGCACAAAGGCTGGCAGATATTCAAACAGTTCGTCTCTAGGAACAAACTCAGCCGCTCCAGCAGTCAGGCGAATCGTGCGGCAGTTGGGAGTGTGTTTAACAATTGCAGGCTGATCGGGGCTAACCCGACGGGTAAACATATCAACCTGCCACCCCAATCGCGATAGAGCTTCGCCAACCTGACGAACGTAAACGTTCTGCCCTCCAGCCTCTTCCCGGCCAATATCAATCGCGGGGTCACCATGAACCGAGATCAGGGCGATGCATTGCTTGTTTGGAGAAAACATGATTCGTTTTGTTGAATTCTACGATCGCCCTGAAGCGGCTAAGTACCTAGCTTCCACGACTTAGAAACTAAAGTTTGAAACCCAGCTTAGAAGCTGATGAAAGCCGCAAATTCAAAGTCTGAATCTGAGTTAAAAACACACTTTGAAAGGAAGTACGTCTCTGCTTCGGAGATTACCTTAACATTGCTTAGTACCTTTGTATAGCAGGGGATTAGCTAAATTCCTCTGACAAAACCAAAACCCAAAACCGAAAAACTTTCCGTAAATGTGATTCACCTAAAGCGCGACGAGAATCGGTCTGATAGGCTGGGATGAGGTTTAAGAGAGATTGATAGCTGTGACTAACCCCCGTGTCCTCTGTCTCGGCGAAATTCTATTTGACTTATTGTCTGATCAACCTGGACGACCGCTCGAACAAGTTACCTCCTGGACTCCCTATCCCGGCGGCGCACCTGCAAACGTTGCTTGCTCACTGGTGAAACTAGGCACCAGTGCTGGATTTATTGGCTGTGTAGGTGAAGATGAGCCAGGGCAAACGCTGGTCGATTTGCTCAAAGAGATTGGCGTTAACGGAACTGGGATTCAGCGTCACCCGACCGCCCCAACTCGTGAGATCTATGTAGTTCGGACTGATACCAACGATCGCATCTTCGCTGGGTTTGGCGATCGCGATACGGCTGAGTTTGCAGATACTCGCCTCCAGGCAAGTTCCTTGCCCGTCTCCTTATTTGATGCTGCCGATTTTTTGGTGTTAGGGACACTAGAGCTCGCCTATCCTGAAACACGGCAGGCGATCGAGCAGGCACTAGAGTTGGCAGAGCAGCATTACGTCAAGATTATGGTTGATGTAAACTGGCGACCGATGTTTTGGCAAGACCCAGAAGCCGCTCGATCAATCATTCAAGACCTAATCAAGCGCGTTGACTTCCTCAAGCTCTCTGACGAAGAAGCCGAATGGCTGTTTGATACGCAAGATCCAGGCATCATCGCTCACCGACTGGATGATGTAGAAGGCGTGTTAGTAACAGCAGGTAGCCAGGGCAGTGCCTACTGCCTGAGCGAAAACGAAGGGAAGCTGCCCGCTTTCTCAATCGAGGCAGAAGACACTACTGGAGCAGGAGACAGCTTTGTAGCTGGCTTCTTACATCAGGTCTGCCAAAACGGAGTTCAGTCGCTCAGTGACCCTGACCAGGCAAAGCGAACTGTCACCTATGCTAGTGCGGTAGGAGCATTAACCACAGTGCGGGCGGGGGCGATCGCCGCTCAACCCACTGCCGCCGAGGTAGAGGCTTTTCTCTATCTGAATCAGCAATAACTCAACAGGTTTATTCTTATGGCTTCTATCCAGACTGCTCCATCCGTCTCAGCCGATTTTCCAGAGCTAATTGAGGGCTTGCCCAACATCTGCGGCTGGGAGTCACAGGTGCAGGAGGTGACCCAGCAGAATCAGCCTGTTTTCCTGCCCCATACCAATATTCGGCTAGAAGATGTCTCAGCGGCATTTGCAATCGCCCTGCATATGCATCAGCCCACCGTTCCCGCTGGCGCAAATGGTGAGCTGATCGGGCATCTGCAATACATGTTTGAACACACCCACGAAGGCGACAACCACAACGCCGGGCCGTTTTCCTGGTGTTATTCCCGCATCGCCGACTTCATTCCCGAACTGGTATCTCAGGGCTGTAACCCTCGCGTCATGCTCGACTACTCGGGCAATCTGCTTTGGGGGCTGCGGCAAATGGGACGGGGCGACATTTTAGAAAACCTGAAGCGTGTTGCCTGCGACGCAACCTATCAGCCCTACGTGGAATGGCTGGGAACCATGTGGAGCCATGCAGTTGCGCCATCTACCCCGATTCCTGACCTGAAGCTGCATATCCAGGCGTGGCAGCATCACTTTGCCGCAATTTTTGGTTGGGATGCGCTAGCTCGTGTCAAAGGCTTCTCACCGCCAGAGATGCACCTGCCCAACCATCCCGACACACTATATGAGTTCGTCAAAGCGTTAAAGGAATGTGGCTATCGTTGGCTGCTGGTGCAGGAACACGCTGTAGAAACGCTGGCTGGACAACCACTGTCTGACAAACATTTGCCTCATCGTCTGGTTGCCCGTAATGCTCATGGCGAGACAATCAGCATCACGGCTCTGATTAAGACCCAGGGGTCGGACACCAAGCTGGTGGCGCAGATGCAGCCTTACTATGAGGCAAAAACGCTGTCTCGGCAGCAGTTGGGCGGGGTGACGATTCCACCATTGGTGTCGCAGATTGGCGATGGCGAGAATGGCGGCGTGATGATGAACGAGTTTCCCTCCGGGTTTAAGAATGCCTGGTATGACATGAGGCAGTCAGGCGGCGGCAAAACGGGCGTAGTGGGGCTAAACGGGACTGAATATCTGGAGCTAATTGAGGCGGCAGGGGTTCAACCAGCAGACTATCCTACCTGTCAGGCAGTGGGGCAGCACCAGATCTGGCAGCAGATTGGAGACGCGGTTAGTCCAGAGGCAGTGAGTGGGGCGATCGCCCGCCTCAAGCAAGCTAACCCCAACTTTCACATGGATGGTAGCTCCTGGACAAACGACCTGAGCTGGGTGAAAGGCTACGAAAACGTCCTCACGCCAATGAATCAACTCAGTGCCCTATTTCACCAGACGATTGATCCGCTGCTGGCAGACGATCCGTCGCTCACCCGGCAACCCCGCTACCGTAACGCGCTGCTGCACAATCTGCTGTTGCAGACTAGTTGCTTTCGCTATTGGGGTCAGGGCACCTGGACGGAGTATGCACGAGAACTGTATCGGCGTGGAGAAGCTATTTTGCAAGCCGACTTTTGAATCGCACCAAGCTTTGGCGGTTGGAACTGCCGCTGTTGAAACCAAACCAACCTGCTTCGGTTCGTTACAGCACCACTTGGATAGACCACAAATCCCTGTAGGGCAGTTCGCGAACTACCCCTACGCTAGGGCTCACCCATCCGAAAGTGGCTGTAAGACCAAATACCATCTGTAAAGTAGCGGTAGCGGTAGGGGCGAAGCGTTCGGCAAAAGAATTGTGCTTCAGTGGCAAGGATTATGACCGAATGCTTCGCCCGTACACCCAATAGTGCTTCTTTACGAAACGGATTCCATATAAGTTCTGGGTCTTCAGTAGCCTGCAAGGCAGGTTGATTCCTGCGGCTACGAATTAGATTCGTTAGACGCTTGATCTCTAACTGCTGTGAACTTGATTCAACATGTCAGGTGAGCCAGCTTCATGGTCGTCTAAGCGAACTTCACGGCTGGCTAGGCTAACTTCCCGGTAAGTGAAGCTGGCTTTATGGCTAACCGGGCTGGCTTCGTAGCCGACTAAGCTAGCTTAGTGGCTGACTAGGCTGGCTTCCCAGTAAGTGAAGCTGACTTCATGGCTAGCTAGGCTGGCTTAGTGGCTAGCTAAGCTGGCTTCGTAGTTAGTTAGGCTGGCTTCGCAGTTAACTAGGCTGGCTTCATGGCTAGCTAGGCTGACCTCTTATTCAGCGAGGTCAGCTTTGATTAGAGCCTAGAGGCACATCATTTTGTAGAGAGAGTCAGTTTAGTTTTAGATGCAGGTGAGTTGGGGGCGTGAGGACTAGTCGCAGTCAGACCCGTCGCATTCAAGGGACTGTTGGGTTCTGCTTTGCTTCACCCAACCTACGAATTTAGGACCAGAGGTTTAGGAGAATGCACGACTATGGAAGTAGGCTTACACAGCTATGCTCAATTTCCATAGAATGAGGCTCGTTTTGACGAAAGTTGCTGTAATAGGGAAGAGTGGAAAAGGCGATCGATAAGCCAGCCATACTAAAATCAAGACATTGCTTGCAACAGTAAGACAGGGCTGTTGCTCAACTGGCAATCAGAGCCAAAATTGCTTGCAAGGGACATAATCCTGTCCGACTTCTAAAGGAAGTATTCTATTTAACTCATGTTTGGCTACTTCGGATTAATGTAAGTCCAATGGCTTGCGAAAGGTGGTGATATCTTGTTAAGAAAGAACGACTTGGAGCGTTGCTATCGAGTGCTAGACCTGGAGCCTGGAGCCTCACTGGAAGAAGTGAACCAGGCTTACAAGGATTTGGTTTTTATCTGGCATCCCGATCGCATTCCGCAAGACAACCCACGTTTGCTGCAAAAGGCACAGGAAAAGCTGAAGGAAATTAACCAGGCGCGCGATCGGTTGCGATCGCACCACAGTACCCAATCCAGTCAATCCAAATCGTCCAGCTCGTCCAATTCATCTCAAACCACCCAGACGCAAGCTCGACGCGAACCTATCCATCCTCGCTATTACTACCAGCCACCGCCCCGACCTTACTATCAGCCGCCCCCAACCAGTTCCCAATCCAATAACCAGACTGCTTCTAACAACCAGACTGCTTCTACTTATAGACAAGATGCTTACCAGCAGCCTCGCGACCAGCAGCCCGCTTCTGAGTCGCAGCAGTCTCGTCACAGTCCATCCCGAACTAATCAGTCAACCTATCGTCAGTCTCAGTCATCCCCAACTCACTCCCAAGCTCAGCCTCCTAGCTCAGCGCAAGCTCATTCGTCTTCGGCTCACCACACCTATCAGCCCGCTCCACGTCAGCCCAAACCACAGGCTCCTGACCTGAGTGGGTCAAACCTGAGTGGGTCAGACCTGCGAGAAAAAGACTTGTCCGGTAGAAACTTGAGCAACTCCGACCTGAGCGGGGCTAACCTAACCGACGCATTTCTACACAATGTCAACTTAAACGGTGCGAATCTCCAGAAAGCAAACCTGTTTCGAGCGAATCTACTTCAGGCTGATTTGAGTAACGCTGATTTGAGAGAGGCGAATTTGATTGGGGCTGATTTGAGTGGCGCTGACTTGAGTGGCGCTGATTTAAGTGGTGCTCGAATTGGATTTAGCGATCGCATCATGGTCAAAATGACAGGGGCAATCTTGACTGGGACTCGGATGCCCGATGGCAGTTTGTATGGCACGAAGAACGGGGGATGAAGGGAAGACAACGTGCTAAGTTTGTATGCATAACTATATACAACTTAGAACTGTTTTAAGTTAACCCGATGACTGCTCAAGCTTCGAATCTACCGCTCGCCCACATCAGCGTTGAGGAATTAGCTGAGCGCTTGGCTGCTGGCGATCGCCTGCAACTGATTGACGTCAGAGAGCCTGAAGAACTGGCGATCGCTAGTCTAGACTCGTTTCACAGCCTGCCGCTGAGCCAGTTTGCTCAGTGGTCAGGGCAGGTTCAGACGCAATTTTACCCTCACGCAGAAACCGTCGTCATGTGTCACCACGGGGTGCGCTCTGCCCAGATGTGTCACTGGTTGCTCAATCAAGGCTTTACCCATGTCAAAAACTTGACGGGTGGCATTGATGCTTACTCAACCGCTGTTGATCCAACTGTTCCTCGTTATTAACCTTACGGTTTAACCCGATTTAACCCTGTTCTCCCTGCGCTGCTCGGCTCGGTATTAGCCCCTACCAACTAGGCAACGACAGGTCAGCTAAATTACGATCAGTAAACAGCACTTTAGCTCTGGCTCAAATGTCAATACAACTCAAGCTTAGCGATCGCCAGCAGCAAGTTCTCTGGGCAACGGTGCGTCACTACATCGCTACTGCTAAGCCCGTCGGCTCTGAAGCGCTGGTGGAAGGATTTAATCCCAGGGTCAGCCCCGCTACGATTCGCAACGCAATGGGCTACCTGGAAAAGGCAGGCTTGCTCTATCAGCCTCACACCTCAGCAGGACGAGTTCCCTCTGACTCTGGCTATCGCATCTATGTCGATCAGCTAATTACGCCCTCAGAAGCGCTGGCTCGTCGAGCCGACCAAATGCTCTCAGACCAATTGAACTGGGACAATTGCAGCTTTGAGGCACTGATGCGCGGTGCGGCTCAAATTCTCTCAACTTTGAGTGGCTACATTGCGCTAATCACCATGCCCCAAGCCAGCACGGTGCAGCTGCGTCACCTGCAACTGGTGCAAATTGACCCCGGACGGGTGATGCTGATTGTGGTGCTAGATTCCTACGAAACTCAATCCACATTGGTCAACTTGCCCAAACTGAGCAGCGATACGCAGCCCGACGCCGAACTGCTCGACCGGGAACTGCAAATTCTCTCCAATTTCCTCAATAGCCATCTACGGGGGCGATCGCTCAGTGAGATCTCCACACTGGACTGGAGCGACCTTGGACGAGAATTTGAGCGCTACGCGGACCTGTTGCGCGTATCTCTTCAAGAATTAGCAAGCCGCAGTCAGGTGCCCGTTTCTACCCAAATTTTGATTAGCGGCGTTGCTGAAGTGTTGCGCCGTCAGCCAGAGTTTTCAGAGTTACAGCAAGTTCAAACGATCATTCAACTTTTAGAAGAAGAGCAAGACCAGCTTTGGTCGCTAATCTGCGAGTCTACTGAACCTGAAAACCCTGGCAAGCGAGTCACCGTTAGAATCGGCTCTGAAAATCCGCTGGAGCCGATTCGCACATGCACCCTGGTTTCTGCAACCTATCAACGGGGAAATACCCAGGTTGGCAGCGTGGGAATGTTAGGGCCAACGCGAATGGTGTACGAAAATGCGATCGCCCTCGTCGAAGCTACCGCCGATTACCTTTCGGAAGCTCTTAGCCAGTCTGGACAATAAAGTCTAGACAAATAAAAACAACTGCCTCACTGTTAAGTATCCGTACCGCCAAAAGTAATCAAGCGGCTATCTCCCGCAAATCGATGCGCCCCATGTTCGCCAACAACGGCAGGAAACCGTCCTGCCCGCAGAATCACCTGGATTGATTCCAAATCCCAGTTGTCTGCTGTTTCTGTGCCTTTCTCCTGAGAAACATGCTGCAATTGGAAAAACTCCACCTGATTAGGGTCTGTCAATTCAGGAACCTCCACTTGAGTAATGGTCTCCGAACCTCCCCCCAATCCTCCAACCAGTCTCGTAAACTCTTTGACCGGCGAATTTTGCAGTTTGACGTAAAAGTTTGCGTGGCTGCCGCTGCGTAGATCATCCCCACCTGTCTTAATAGTGACATCCAAAGTTGCCATAGCTTTACTTCTCCTGTTCTACGTTTTGTTGTTGCAAGTGTATTGAACAGGTCATAAAAAGCTGCCTCTATGAATAGGAATTGCAACTTTTTTTACCTGTCAAATTCACGTTTTTATCCTAAGCAAGCAAGCTAAATGGCAGCATTACCCTAGAGGGTACTGATAGCGTTTTAGTGGCGATGTTCTAGCGACAGTGTTCTAGCCCATTTCAACCTGATGATTCGTGGTTTCCGTTAATGCAGAGTTAGCCTTTGTATCCCGTCAATATCACTGATCTAATCTTTCAGGGAGGCATTGTCGATGGCGTGGAAATCCGACCACATTTTGGCAGAACCGGGACTGCGGCTGGCATCTGAAGAGAAGGCAGACATCTTAAGTCGAATGCCTCCTCCTGCTTCGATAGATGGTCAAATTTACGTAGATGGGGTATTTGAAGGGGGAGGTGTACGGGGAATCGCTTTCCTAGGTGCGTTGCGCTGCTGCGATGACTTGGGCTTTCGCTGGCGCAAACTGGCAGGCACTTCGGCTGGAGCAATTACAGCGGTACTGGTAGCGGCTAATTTTCAGATTGATGAGTTGGAACAAATTGTAGGCGGACTGAATTACATGGAGTTCCTAACTCAAAAGACAAGTTGGCTGATTCGGAATGGCAACCCGGCTGATGATTTGCGATCGCCCGTCCGTCTCATTCTTAACTTATTAATAGCCCGTCGCCTGGGAGAGTACAATTTCCTTAGCAATGAGAATTCTCTTAACCAAACTAATCACTCAAGCCAAAACAGAAAATGGGGCAAGGTCTAGCCTTGCCCCATTTTCTATCTCAACTAATGTGACTCTACTCTTCCCTCCAGGAAGAGTTTTCAAACGTGTCCCTACTGGAAGGAGGTAGGAAGCAGGTTCAAGTCCAACAATCGAGTTTAGAAGTAGATATTATCTGCTCTATTGCACAGGATTAGCAGCAGGAGGTGCCGGCTCAGATACTTCTGGCTGTGCTGGATCGGGCTGCACGGCTTCTGGTTGTGCTGCCTCTGGTTGTGCTATTTCTGGCTGCACAGCTTCTGGCTGCGTCGTGCTGGCTGGAGGAACAGCGGGTGCAGGTTCAGCAGCAGGTTGCTGAGGTGCAGGAGCTTGAGGCTGCGGTACAGGTACTATTTCACGAGTCCGCTCAATAATTCGCTCACGAACTTCTGTGTTGTTTGTCTCGGTTTCCTCTTGGGGTTCTACAGGTACGGGTACGGGCACAACCGGAGTTTGGCTCTGCTGATTGACAAAATACAGAGCACCTACGGTTAAGCCCAGAAGAGAAGTCAGCAGAATGCCAAGCAATAAACCTCGTGAAGCGCTATTGTCGTCTCTAACTCGCAAGTTCTCTTCGTATGCCTGACGCTCGACAACACGTCCCTGCGTATATCCATTCTGATAAGAGGCGGGAGAAGCGGTTCGGTTACCGTTGCCGATAGAAGGATTGGGGTTTACTATATCCTGATTTCCTAGCTCTACCTCGCGGTCGTTCAAGATGCGGCGACGGTCAGAGACTTGATTACCAGAAGTAGGATAAACCTGATGATGATCGTTTTGGATAGAGGTAGGGCGATCGCTCTGAATGCGAGTTCGATCGTTGTTATTTGAGTGAGTCATATTACACCAACAGAATTCAATCAAAAAGACATTTATATTAATCTGACCGTTCTCAATAGCCTTTAATTTACTATTGTTAAATCAAGGTCAAAGCTTCTTCTGGCAGAGCTTTAGAGCTATGAGAACTACATCAGGAGATGCACTTTTAACTGAGCAATGCAGACATCTATGAAAGGAGCGAACAAATACAAGTTAACAAGAACCATCCAGAAAGAACTCCTTCTGAGGAAATGGATGTTGTGATCTATCTTTGGACTGAATTCACCTCAAAAAGCAGCAAAAAATTATCCCATTTGAAAGAATGGCTTCCGTAAGATGGAGCGGTCTGCAATAGGGTATAAACATCAAGACCTCCAACTTCTTGAAGAAGTTGGAGGTCACAATAGGACTGCTACAAATAGGTTGAATTAGAATGCCCTTTAACGCAGCAAAGCGTCCCAAGTTGCGGGTCCAACTACTCCGTCTGACTCAAGCCCAGAATTACGCTGAGCAGCTCTGACTGCGTTCTGAGTTTCTGTGCCAAAAACGCCATCTACGGGGCCATTAAAAAATCCTGTGGCTCGTAGCCGTTCTTGTAGTTGAGTGACGGCTGGTCCGCGCATTCCCACTCTGAGGATAGGCAGATCTACGCTGGACTGAGCCGTTGCTTGAGCGCTGGAGTTGGCTGCTTGAGCAGATGTTCCGGCTTCCATATTGCCTGCACCAGCAGCAGGTGTAGGGTTAGGCGCTGTACTGGCTGTCTCGGTTGCGTTAGCCACGGCAGCCGATGGGGTCGCAGTCGGCTCAACGGAAGAAGGCGTTGGGAAAGCAAGGGTCGCAGCCGTTGTTTCAGCGGTATCAGGTGTAGCTGGACTACTTGCAGAAGGAGCGATCGCCCCAGTCGCAGAGGACATTCCGCTTACTGAAGGAGACGCAGGTAGCAATCGTTCCCATGTTCCGGGTCCAACAACCCCATCTGCGGTTAACCCTGCTGCTTGTTGAAAGGCGGTAACGGCGATCGCAGTACTCTCCTGATACACACCGTCCACTACGCCGCTATAGTAGCCCAAAAGCTTGAGCATTGCCTGCAACTCTGCAACCTGTGTACCCTGGCTACCCACTCGCAACGTGATGCGGCTACTTTCCAGTGGCAAAATCTCAGCATTCGGTGCAGGCGCTTGAGCTTCCTGGCTACTGCCGGGTGAAGCGCTTAAGCCAAGCAGCATAAAGCAGCCAATCAGTGCTACCTGCCCAATTTGCAGGCATCGAGGGAATGGGGTGGCGGTCCCCGGATTTTGCATCAAGTGAGTGCGGCTGGGCTGGAGTCCTGTTTGCATTGAGAGACCACGACTGCGGATCAAAATCCTTCTGAGTTTATCCCAAATTCTTGTCATGATGAATGAGGCGATCGCCAGAAATCCACAGATACAGTCAATGCGCTATTCACTTTCCAGCCGATTTCAAGCTGTTTTACTGGGAGCCGCTCTGGGAGAAATTTTAGGCACTCAGTGTCAGGTTATGCAAAGCCAACAGCCGCAAGTCAAACAGCCCTCTCAGTGGACGAGTCTAAGCCGTTGGGGGTTTAGCGACTCAACGCTTGCAAACAGGATTGCGATCGCACCAGCTTGGGGTCGCGTAGCTGTCCAGCTGATAAAAGGACTGATTCGAGGCGGCGGTGGCGAAACAAGCTGGATTAATGAGGTATTGGATGTCTTAGAAATTCCGTTTGAACAGTCGAACAGAGAACCGAATTCTGAACGAAATTCATCTGAACAAGATGAGGGCAGCCCCCTTCCAGACTTTCCACAGATTGACGCGGGGTTGGCGATCGCTGCCCTTCCGATTGCTCTGTTTTTTCATGCTGACCCTCATCAGCTAGAACAGGAGCTTCAACAGGCAGACAAAGTTTGGCGACATCGACCAGAGTTAAGTGATGGAGTTCTTGCCATCAGTTATGCCCTTTCCCTAGCGCTGAGAGAACAGCTTGACCCAACCCAACTCATTGCTGAAATCGTTGAAGAACTGGAGCTGAACCGCGATCGTCCCACAACGACAGACCCATCCGCTCCATCTAATTCTGCTAATTTTGTTGAGCAGCTTCGATTCGCGCAATCCTTAAACCAGACTAGCCTTGATAGAGCGACAGCTCAGATTCGCGACCAGCTTAGCAAATCACAAACTGGATTAGATGCGCTGACCATTGCGATCGCCTTTCACTGTTTTCTCAACACACCAGAAGACTTTTGCCTTTCCGTTATTCGTGCTGCCCAACTTCACCGAAACCCGCAAACCACCTGCCTTACAGCCGCCCTATCTGGAGCTTACAACGGGATTAGCAGCATTCCCTTAAGCTGGCGGAGTGCTCTGAGCCGCGGCAGTTCTGAACACTCACCCCTAAACCACCTGTGGGGCGTCGCTACCGAAGCGGAACTGCAACAGCTGTCTGACCAACTTTTAGCCGCCTGGTCTGGAGCCTATGACCTGGTTCACCTACTCAATTACCCCGGACAGACTTTTGCGATCGCGGCCCCAAAGGTCATTCGTCCCCACTAAACCCCACTCAGCAGACCCATAGCGTTTAGCGTTAATTGTAAGTAGATGGAAGGGCACCCCGCTCCCCGGGGTGCCCTTCCATCTGTAGACTCTTGTGCACCAACCTGTTTAGCTACAGCAATGAGTTCATACTTTCAACTACAAATGCTCAGCACTCTTTACTGTATCTTTCGCCTGGCTTTACAAATTTACATGCCTAAAATCTAGCTTGGATATACTATTACTCAGGGTTAGCTTTTTTGCTGTAAATCAGACAACGTGAAGTCGCCACTGTTCATGTCCATCTACCAAAACTCCCGCCTTTAGTGTGGCGTTGGTATCTCCAAAAGTTCCATTGTTTTTGCTAACACAGCTTGAGTTAGCACAGCTTGATCTAGCAAATCGATTCGGTGGTGGTAGATGCATCTCTTAGATATTTCTCAAAGGCGCTTTAACCGGCTTGTAAGGCGGCTGTTTGGGAAAGCAAAGCGCTATACCGAGGCTGATCAAACTCGCCGATTTCTGTCCAAGGTTTCAAAACTCAAGTCCAAACAGATTGCAGCGATCGCTCTCCGCCCTAATCCTCTGCGGCGAAAGTCGTCTGAGCGGGGTGGCTCCCCTTCACCTGTGGCTTTGATTTTGGTGGTTGTTTCTCTCACCAGTGCAATTGGGCATCGATTTTATAACGAACCCAAGCTTGACGTAAACACAATTGCCCCTCAAACCATTCGAGCGCCTGAGTCAGCTAGCGTTGTAGATAGTGAAACAACTGAAACCAAGCGGCAAGATGCCCGCACCGGAGCAGTTCCCGTTCTAATGGTTAACCAGGCAGTCAACCAAGAAATTTATCAGACATTACAGCGCTTGTTTGCTAGAGGCGATGAGTTGCGTCAGCAAGCAGGACCCCTGCCCTATATTGAAACTTCAGTATTATCTACCGGGACTCAACGCCATCTGCGACAGGCGCAAGAATGGGAATGGAGGACGATCCTGGCATCGGTGAATTCAGGAGCCCAAGCAACAGCTCCTCGCACTCGTCCAGATTCGCCATCTCAACCGCCAGGTGTGCAGGCAAGTTCTTCTCAGCAGCTTGCGATCATTGAGCTACAGGCTTATCAACAAAATGCTTCAGCGGAAGATTTCTCAGCTTTGAGAGAAGTCATCGTCCGTGCTCGCCAACGCTATACCACCACGGCAGAAACACTGGAGTCTTCTCTCAAAGACGAGCAAAGCAAGTTTTATGACCCCAGTTTCTTTAACCTGACAGATGCTGAGTGGAGCAGCACCAAATCCGGAGTTCGCCAAGCTCTGGAACGCATCCTACTTCAAGGAATTCCGCCAGGGCTACCTGATTCGCTACTAGAAAATGCAGTTCGGGCACAGCTTGATTTGACAATTCCAGCTGCATCAAAACCGCTGGCAAGCAAAGTTTTGATGAATGCCGTGCGCCCTAACCTGGTTCAAGATCCGGAGCAAACCCGTCTACTTGCCGAGCGGGCAGCCGAGGCAGTTGAGCCTGAAGTTGTGGAGATTAGGCGGGGTGAGGTGATTACTCAGGCAGGTGAGCCGATCAGCCAGTCCGATTTTGTCTTACTTGACCATTTTGGCTTGAGCCGCCGAGGAGTCAACTGGTTGGGTGTGATTGGCTTTGGCGGTTTGGTGGCGGGTGGGATAACTATTTTTCTGCTGGTTGAGCGGCGGTTTCATCCAGGCTTGCGACGACGCGATCACTTCCTGGTGGTTTTGCTGACACTGACGACTCCCCTGCTCATCGCGCTGGGCGTTCCGGCAACCAATTTGCCTGCGTTAGGACTGCTGATCGGCAGTTTCTACGGTTCTGCTTTGGGCATTACGGTAGTGGGTTTATTAAGCATCGCCCTGCCAATTGGCATGGAGATTTCCTGGGTCACGCTGACTGCCTGTGCGATCGGTAGTATTTTGGGTGCGGGCATGGCAGGGCGACTGCGATCGCGTGAAGAGCTGGCGCTATTGGGTGGCGGAGTAGGTTTAGCCCAAGGGATTATTTACCTGCTGCTGAGCCTGATTTTGACGACGCCTGCTAACCCCGTTTGGTATGCAGTTTTAACCCAATCGGTGCTGCAAGGGTTGATGGGGCTTGCTTGGAGCATTGTCGCACTGGGTATCAGTCCTTATTTAGAACAACTTTTTGACCTGGTTACCCCGATTCGTCTTGCCGAATTGTCTAATCCCAATCGCCCGTTGTTGAAAAAGTTAGCTTCTGATGCTCCGGGCACATTTCAGCACACCCTATTTGTCGCAACCCTGGCTGAAGCTGCGGCCCGTGCATTGGGCTGTAACGTAGAACTGGTGAGAGCGGGAACGCTCTACCACGATATTGGCAAAATGCATGATGCGCTGGGCTTTATTGAGAATCAGATGGGCGGGCCGAATAAGCACGACCTGATCGATGACCCCTGGAAGAGCGCAACCATTATCAAAAAGCACGTCAGTGAAGGGGTCGTAATGGCGCGAAAATATCGCTTGCCCAAGGCAATTCAAGCCTTTATCCCGGAACATCAGGGCAGTATGCTAATCACTTATTTCTACTATCAAGCGCAACAGCGAGCGAAAGAAAACCCCGACCTGGTGATTAACGAAGCCGATTTCCGCTATGACGGACCCATTCCTCAGTCTCGCGAAACGGGGATTGTGATGCTGGCAGATTCATGCGAGGCGGCACTGCGATCGCTCAAAGATGCTAGCCGCGATGAAGCTTTAGCAATGGTTAACCGCATTCTACGGGCCCGCTGGCAAGATAACCAGATGGTGGATTGTGGGTTAACCCGAGCAGACATGACTAAAATTGCCGAAATTTTTGTGCGCGTCTGGCAACAGTTCAACCACCAGCGCATCCCCTACCCCAAAGCAGCCTTCGGTACACAGCCTGCTCCTGCTGCGAAGTAAGCGGCAAACGTCAAGCAAATATCAAGCAAACATCAGGCGTTAGTGACCTGTTCAAATCGAGTTGCCAAATCTTCAATTGCTGCTTTTCGAGCAATCTGATTTATCCACTCCACAGGAATGTTGTCTAACCCATAGTAGATTCCGGTTAGACCTCCTGTGACAGCAGCAGTTGTATCGGTATCGTCGCCCAAATTAACTGCTTTCAACACCGCTTCAGCATAAGAATGAGTGTTGAATAAACACCAGAGCGCAGCTTCTAACGTATGAATCACATAGCCACTCGATTGAATCGCATCAACAGGTAAGCTAGCGATCGACCCATTTGTGATCCGCTCAAAGTGCGGCAGTTCTGAACTGTAGGGTGATTTCTGATAAATTTGCTGAACTCGTTCCCACCCCTGCCGATACGCCGTTTCCAGATCAGACCCTTGCAGCAGATCAATGGCAACACTGATGTAAATGCCACACGCAATCTGAGAACGAGGATGAGCATGGGTAATGCTGGAAACTTGATGGACGCGATCGATCAACTCCGGGAAATCTAGCCGCTTGTGCCAGTACGCCATCGGCAAAATTCGCATTAGAGAACCGTTGCCATTGCTGCGATCGCTGCTCTCACCCGACTCCAAAGGAGAAATGCCGCGCTGTAATTTGGCGATCGCCACTTGAGTCGTGTTTCCCACATCAAACGTTTCACCATGTGCCGTCCAGTACGCTTCACTGTACCAGCAGCAAAATTTTTCGGCGATGTCCTTCGGCGAATATCCGCTACAGAGGCTTTCTGCCAAACAAAAGGTTAGCGAACTGTCATCAGACCAGGTACCGGGCGATTGGTTCCAGGTGCCATAGCCCTGCATTCCTGCAACTGGAGCTATTGTCCGTTGAGCCCGACTTGTAAACTCGACTGGAACGCCCAGCGCATCTCCAACACACAAACCCATAAACCCAGATAAACAGCTAGACATAGTTTTTATTGAGGACTCTGAATGTTCCCTCTAGGCTATTGCGAACGCAATCAAAGATCATCAATAGCCAGAAGCCAGTTATGAGGAAGACAAGAAATGGAATGATGAGAGGGAATGCTTCCGATCGAGTAGAAGCAAATAGTAGAAGCAAATTAGACTGCGAAACTGCTGCTGCTCACTAGATCTGAAACATTCACAGGAATCTTCACAAAATAAATTAACCCAGCCCTTAGAAGATATCCTTCCAAGAACTGGGTTTATAACATTGCACTATTTTGCGCTTGCAGTCTGAATCAGTGCTACTTAACGGGCTCGCGAACTACCCCATCGGGCATGGTTGCCCCCTCTAGAGATGCGTCCTTGAGGTTAGACTGCTCCAGTTTAACTCCGGTCAAATTTGCGCCTGTGAAATTTGTCCCGGTCAAATTTGCGCCTGTGAGGTTTGCACCTGCCAGGTTTGCACCTGTGAGGTTTGTATTCCACAAGTTAGCGTTACGCAGATCTGCTCCGCTAAGACAGGAATAGCTCAGGTTGACTTGAGTCAAATCTGCTTCACTAAAGTTAACACGCCTTAGATTTACACTTCTTAGTTTTGCTGCAATCAAATTGATGCCGCTAAAGTTTCTCTGTCCGGCAGCATACCGGCTCAGAAGTTCAGGAGTTTTCATGGTTTATTTCTTCTAGTAGCGACGACGGTTATTATTGCCCCAACCGCCGCCACCCGAAGAGCCTCTATCTTCGCGAGGTTTTGCTTTGTTAACTCTCAAATCACGCCCCATCCACTCGGCTCCATCCAATGCTTCGATGGCTGCTGCCTCTTCTGCATCTGTCCCCATTTCAACAAAACCAAAGCCTCTCATACGACCCGTTTCCCGGTCAGTTGGTAACTGAACTCGCTTAACCGTACCGTATTCAGCAAAAACGGTGTTGACATCAGCTTCGGTGACTTCGTAGGACAGATTACCTACATAGATTGACATAAGCTACTCCGGTTAGAAAAATATCTGAGATCCAAATTTCGGATAGCCGTCTGCCGATGATATACAAACTAAACTTACACCGAATTAAAGCCTCACATTTACTATATCCTGAATCTTTGCTGGAGCAAGCGTTTTTTACCGCTCGTTCAAATTTTGTAGGTTAGGAAGGTTAGGAAAGAGAGAATGTAGACCAATTGTAATGATTGAAATTCAGTTTCTACAGCCATCTGGCTTTAATCATCAAGCTTCTTAAGAGATGATTTTAAAACTGAGAGTGTTTATATTTAAACATTTACATTCGGTCAAGCAGATTTGATTTGCGATCGCTCAAACCCTTCTCTGAGGGGAGTTCAAACAGGATTTCTATAACTTAATGAAGGTTAAGATTCAATTGTTCAGATAACTTAACGACCAATTCACAATTTTAGAGATAAGGTTAAGTTAACTGATGGGGAAGACAAACCCATATTTTATAAATTTTGACAGTTCGTTTTTGAAACCAGAGGATAAAGACATGTTGAGCACAGATACATATAACTTTGAAGTTCAGCCCGGGACTCGTAATCACAAAGGATATTTTGTTCAAGAAACTGCTTACAAGCTAGTTGGAATTGATCAGGCGGGTTGGGCACTGATTTGTCTGGACAACACGACTTGCCACTATGTTGATCCTGATAGTCTTCAGGAGTTACTAGGTTAAAATGTCGTGTAGCAAGGAACACAATTTCCTTTGGTTTGAGGACTGACGTTGCAGATTGTGAACGAAAATTGGGGCGTAGGGGCGTAGTTCCCGCGCCCCAATTTGTTTCTTTTGATGGTTCTTACAACCGCCAATTTCACAAATTATTTAGCCCTGCTATATGCTGGGAAAATATTCTGGGTCAATATTCATAGTGTGAGGCACGACTTAATGCGGGTTTTACTGCTTTATCCCCTTTTCCCAAAGTCATTCTGGTCTTTTGATAAAGCTTTGGAGCTGGTTGGTCGTAAGGTTTCTCTCCCTCCATTGAGCCTAACTACGGTCGCTGCGATCTTGCCTCAAACCTGGGAGTTTCGTCTAGCTGACCGCAACGTCCGACTAGAGAGCGAAGCTGACTGGTATTGGGCAGATTTAGTCATCATTTCAGGCATGATTGTGCAGAAGCCTGACATGCTACACCTGATTAGCGAAGCAAAACGGCGCGGCAAGCGGGTTGCTGTTGGTGGTCCTTACGTTACCTCTGTGCCGGAAGCGGCGCAAGAAGCGGGCGCAGATTTCTTGGTGTTAGACGAAGGCGAAATCACCCTGCCGATGCTGGTGGAAGCGCTGGAGCGAGGAGAAACTTCAGGCGTATTCCGTGCCAATGGGGAGAAACCTGATGTCACGACGACCCCCGTTCCCCGATTTGACTTACTGGATTTGCGGGCATACAACGATATGTCAGTTCAGTTTTCGCGGGGTTGCCCGTTTCAATGTGAGTTTTGCGACATTATCGTACTGTACGGTCGTAAGCCTCGAACAAAGGCTCCCGCTCAGCTTTTGGCAGAGTTACAAGCGCTGTATGACTTAGGCTGGCGGCGATCGATTTTTATCGTAGATGACAACTTCATTGGCAATAAGCGCAATGTGAAGCTGCTACTGCGAGAACTAGCGCCTTGGATGAAGGAACACGGTTATCCATTCCGTCTGACTACAGAGGCTTCTGTAGATTTGGCTCAAGATCAGGAATTATTGGATTTAATGATTGCAGCTAATTTTACAGCTGTGTTTTTAGGCATCGAAACCCCCGATACAGAAAGCCTTTCTTTAACTCAAAAGTTTCAAAATACGCGCAACTCGTTAATAGAATCTGTGCAAAAGATTAACGAAGTAGGTCTGCGAGTCATGGCAGGTTTCATCATCGGGTTTGATGATGAGAAGCCAGGAGCAGGCGATCGCATCGTTGAATTTGTTGAAGCGACCGCAATTCCACAAGCGCTCTTTAGTATGCTTCAGGCCTTGCCCAATACGGCTCTGTGGCATCGACTTGAAAAAGAAGGGCGATTGCTCGATGGCGACGATGAAGCTAACATTCACCAGACGACATTAACCAACTTTATTCCGACTCGCCCCCTAGAAGAAATTGCACGGGAATATGTCCGTTGTTTCTGGGATTTGTATGAGCCTAGCCGCTATTTAGCGCGAGTTCATCGTCACTTTCTGGCTATGAAACCAAACCCTAATAAGAAGAAGTTTAAAGTGCCAGAATTTTCTGACATTCGGGCGCTTTTTACCATTTGTTGGCGGCAAGGGATCAAGCGAGATACACGCTTTCAGTTTTGGCGGCAGCTTTTCTCAATCATTCGGCACAACCCAGGTGTGTTTGAAACCTATCTAGTTAACTGTGCTTTGAATGAACATTTTGCTGAATATCGTCAAATTGTGCGAAATGAAATTGAAGCGCAGTTGACGGAGTATCTAGCAGCGAAAGCAGAGTCCAATTTGAAAACTGCCGAACTGCAAGAACCCGCCGTTCTGTAGTATGGGCGCTTTTATAGTGCTAGTCGCTTAAGTTAGAACAAAGAAGGGAGGCAGGTCGAAGACCTGCCTCCCTTCTTTGTTCTAGCCTGTATGACTATAGCGATACCTTAACGCCTCACTCATACCTGTGGAAGACCGTGCCACACGGAGCTTCTAGACAAAAAACGTTTTGATCGAAATAGGCAGTGTCGTATCAACTCAGTTGTTCAGGATCAATCCCTAGCTCTCGTAGCTTTGCTGCTAACGCCTCAGCACGTTGACGTTCTTGCTCAGTCTGTTCTGAACTCCACAAAAGCAGATTTCCAGACGCATTCCACCAGCGCAACCAGTTGATTGTATGTCCTAACCGTTCTCCTCTCCAAATTCCTAGCCACAGGTCTAACTCAGGAATATGAATTCGCCCTTCCAAGTTGACAGGTTGCAGCACATAGCGCCCTGCTTGAAGACAGCGCACCTCTAGTTTGGGTTCATAAGGATCGTAAGTAACATAGGTCGGAACTTGTAAGATGTGTTCGTAAAAGTAAAGCTTGCCGTAGGGTGGCGTAGAGCGAACCGATAGTTCACCACCATCTTCTTCGGATAAAAACTCCATCACAACTGCCACGCGATCACCTTCTCGATTTGGGGTATAGCTGCGGCGAATTACCCCCTCAGCTACGGGATTTACACGAGGCACGTAGAGCCAATCAGGAGCTTTAACAACATTTTTTTATTGACAGTAGCAACCAGCCCAAAATTGGAGACAATCAGCATTTCAGGCAGAATTCGCTGATTTGCGCCTAGTGCATCAGTAAGGGCTGCTGCTAGGAGTGGTTGTTGAATATTTTCCACCGGGTCGTCAGGTAGTTTGTAGCCGGCAGGCAAAATGTCCCAGGTAACAGTTGGGGGTGATTGAGTGGATGGATTGTGTGAAGCGTGTAAAACCATCAGATTGCTCTCAACCTGAACAAATCATTGCAAAAGAAGCTTAGGAATAAACAAAATTAGTACATTTGTTGTCGCCTCAAGTATATCAACTTAACTTCCTGCTTCCTGAAGTTGGGTGGCAATGCGTTCACCAAATTCTGGGTCGGTATTTGCTAACCCTAAAAGCTGCAAGTATTCTTGCCAGGTTAAGCCTGTGGAAGCGATCGCCTTAAACGCTTCTGCCTCAATCTCTTGCTGAACTTGTAGTGATTCAGATTCGGTTTCTGCACTTTGAAGCTCACCTTCTCGTTGCTCAACCAACTTGATCACCTGTACATAAGCTTGAACAAACTGGCTCACCTTTTCTGAAGAAATATCATTAACGTCTGGGCTGGAGCGGTTAGGCGTTGTTTCCTCCAAAGTAGGAGTCGTCTCCTGGTTGGAGTTTGGTTGTGCAGCCCAACTCACTGGAGCAATAGCCAACAGTCCCCATGCCCAAGCTGACACCACCAAAACAATCCGTTTTAACCAAATCCAGAAAGTTGAACACATCGATATTCTGAGCTGTTGATTTTGAGATGTTGTAAATTCAATTCTTTTATCGTCTGAAACCCGTTTGGGCAGGATTCTCCACCCGGCAACATTTCAAAAGTTGAACAGGATTTTGAGATAAAAGCGGTTTTTGCAGTG
This sequence comes from Leptolyngbya sp. FACHB-671, assembly GCF_014695745.1. NCBI lineage: Bacteria > Bacillati > Cyanobacteriota > Cyanophyceae > Leptolyngbyales > Leptolyngbyaceae > Leptolyngbya > Leptolyngbya sp. FACHB-671. The sequence continues at coordinate 69,774 of NZ_JACJOV010000048.1, forward strand.
AAGCCCTTAGAATTGAGGGAGGCGATGAGTAAATATACACGGTGAGAAGCATTATGGCGGGCGGCGATCAGACCTCTGGGACACTCTCAGATCGAGAATTGCAAATCCTGGAACTGGTGGCTGGTGGCTTGACCAACCAGGAGATTGCAGAAAAGTTAGAAATTAGCAAGCGCACTGTTGACAACCATATCAGCAATATCCTGACCAAAACTTCAACCGGCAATCGAGTTGCTCTGGTCAGGTGGGCCTTGCAGTGGGGGAAAGTTTGTATTGATGAAGTTAACTGCTGTACTTTGCCCATTTCTAGTGATGAAATTATTTCTTAATGAGTGCGTTTAGCTGAGATGATGAATCAACCGATCGCCCAAACTGGTGCCCAAACTGGAGATGTAGAGCAGCCTTACCAAATCCAATGTGATCGGTTGCCGTTGGCAATCTATCGCGAAGTAGTAGCCCATTTACGTCAAGTTGCGGGGGTCGAGGCGGGGTTGTTGCCTCAGACATCTCAAAAGTTTGACTATTTACAGAGTCAGGTGGGTGGGCTGTGGATTCAATATACGGCAGCGGCTGACCAGGCTTCGCATCTACGGGTGGAGCAGATTTTGGCGTACTATGGCGATCGCTACGGCAACTGGGAAGTGGTTAAACCGACTGAGAAGTAATCTGAGAAGTAATTCATGGGCGCGATTCAGGCTTTGAGAGGAACCCGCGATATTTTGCCAGAGGAGGTCAGCTACTGGCAGCGGGTAGAGACGGCTGCAAGAGATATTCTGGGCAGGTCGGCTTATCGAGAAATTCGGACTCCTATTTTTGAGCAGACTGACCTGTTCGAGCGAGGCATTGGTGAAGCAACCGATGTCGTAGGCAAGGAGATGTACACCTTCAAGGATCGGGGCGATCGCTCCCTTACCCTGCGTCCTGAAAATACTGCTGGCGTAATTCGCGCCTTTATTGAGCATCACCTCCACGCTCAGGGTGGGGTGCAGCGGCTCTGGTATACCGGACCCATGTTTCGCTACGAGCGTCCCCAAGCGGGGCGGCAGCGGCAATTTCACCAGTTAGGCGCTGAGTTGGTCGGCAGTCCCGATCCGCGTGCTGATGCAGAAGTCATTGCGATCGCCACCGACCTACTGCAATCGCTGGGCTTAAAGGCACTGCGAATGGACTTGAATTCAGTAGGAACTATCGCTGATCGGCAAACTTACCGAGAAGCCTTGGTTGCCTATTTCACGCCTCACCAAGCGGAACTAGATGCTGACTCTCAGGATCGGCTGACGCGCAACCCGCTACGAATTCTGGATAGCAAAGATGAGCGGACAAAGGCGATCGCTCAAGACGCACCGAGTATTTTGGACTATCTCAGCCCTGATTCTCAAAAGCACTTTGACCGAGTACGGCAGCTTTTGGAAGATTTAGGCATTTCCTATCAACTGAATCCTCGCCTAGTACGAGGGCTAGACTACTACACGCACACTGCATTCGAGATTATTTCTGATGACCTAGGTGCCCAGTCCACTGTTTGCGGTGGCGGTCGCTATGACGGCTTGGTTGCAGAATTAGGCGGACCAGAGACTCCCGCTGTGGGTTGGGCGATCGGTCTAGAGCGGCTGATTTTGCTGCTGCAACAGCAATCCCTTGCAACAGCAGCCGTTGATTTTTACCTCGTGTCGCGGGGCGATCGCGCTGAAGCCCAAGCCTTGAAACTTGCCCAAACCCTCCGTCAGCTTGGATTTGCAGCAGAACTTGATCTCAGCGGCAGTGCCTTTGGCAAACAGTTCAAGCGGGCAGATCGTAGTGGTGCAGTCGCTTGCCTGATCCTGGGTGATGCCGAAGCAGACAGCGAAACGGTTCAGATCAAGTGGTTAAAGTCAGGAGAACAGGAGGCGATCGCCCAATCTGATCTACCAGACAAAGCCGATGACCTACGCCGCCGAATTACAGATTTCAGAGAGGGCGCATAGAACGTGTAGGGACGCAGCATTCGGGCAACAAAAGCGTTAGAGGCAAAGACTTGAATCCGAATGCTACGCCCGGTTCGGATTCAACCCCAGTTCGAGTTCAGTTCAAGAGTATGCCAAATCCGACATGACGTTCGGATGAAAATCAAGGGTGAATCACAAATGGTTTGTTATGTCCAACTGGGCATGGCATCCGGAGGGCGTGGCATTCGGACGAAAATCATCGGTATATCGCGAGAAGAGTTTTCTGAATGCCGCGCCCCTACGTCATTCTTCCTCATTCCCCCCTTTCACCAACGCGACTCCGATCGCATCCACAACTCTTGCCACTGGAATGATTTCTAAACCAGAGTCAGAATTGGCTTGGGTATGAGGCACGATCGCCCGCTTAAACCCTAATTTTGCAGCTTCTTTGAGCCGTAGCTCCATTTGCGAGACGGGACGCACCTGTCCACCTAAGCCGACTTCGCCGATCAGCACCGTACCCGGATCAACGATGCGATCGCGGAAACTGGCAGCAACAGCGATCGCCACCCCCAAATCCGCTGCGGGTTCTCCTACACTCAATCCCCCAGATGAAGCAACATAAGCATCCAGCTTAGACAGCGGGATTCCCACCCGCTTTTCTAGCACTGCCAGGATTTGCAGCAGACGGTTGTACTCAATTCCCGTTGTGGAACGGCGCGGGGAAGCATAGCTGGTTGGACTGACCAATGCCTGCAACTCCACAACTAAGGGACGGGTACCTTCACAAGCGACGATTGTGGCTGTTCCTGAAGAGGCTTCATCCCGATTGCCCAAAAATAGCTCTGAGGGATTTGTCACCTCTTCTAAACCGCGATCGACCATTTCAAACACGCCTAGCTCATGGGTTGCGCCAAAGCGGTTTTTCACCGATCGCAGCAAACGATGACTGGCAAAGCGATCGCCCTCAAAGTACAGCACCGTATCAACTAAGTGTTCCAACACTTTAGGACCAGCGATCGCCCCTTCCTTCGTCACGTGCCCCACAATAAACAGCGTGATGTGTTCCCGTTTGGCAAGCTGCATCAGCGCCGATGTACATTCCCGTACCTGAGAGACTGAACCGGGAGCCGAATTGAGGGTGGCAAAATAGAGCGCCTGAATACTGTCGATAATCGCCACCTGCGGTCGCAGCGATTCCAGTTCCAGCAAAACTGTTTCTAAATCCGTTTCCGGCAACAGATAAAGATTGGACTCTGAGGGCGCAATTACAGCAGCTCCAGTTGCTCCATTCCTACCGTCTGCATCCTCTGCCACAGCTTGTCGAATATTTGGGGGCTGACGAGAACTTCCATTTACATCTCCCTCTTTGCCCTTCTCTGCCCCACACAAACGCTGCCAGCGCAGTTTCACCTGCTGCCCCGACTCTTCTGCACAGACATAAAGCATTCGGTATTGCGCCGATAGCCGATTGGTCACTTGCAGCAGCAGCGTTGATTTGCCGATACCCGGATCACCCCCAATCAGCACCAGGGAACCCGGAACAATGCCGCCTCCTAAGACCCGGTCTAACTCCGTATAGCCAGAGGACAATCGCGATTGAGGATAGTCGGAAATCTGCGGTAAAGTCAGCGACACAATTGCTTGAGGCGCAGTTGACTCACCCGATCGCCTAGATTTTGTGCTGGTTTTAGCAGCGATCGCCCCCACCCTTGAAGAACTTGCACTAGCAGGTACAACCTGCTCTACCATTGAGTTCCAACTGCTACAAAAGGGACACTTACCAAAATATTGAGGAGACTCTGCTCCACATTCGTTACAAACATATTGCGATCGCGACTTTGCCATTTTTATTAATGTTAGATTTGTTCAGCCCTGTTTAATTTTCAGCAAGAATCTTAAGAAACCGTGAAATGTAGCTCTAGCGCGATTTTCAGCGATCTCAGAGGGATCTTAATGAGGTAATATCTTAATGATAAAGTGATGAAAAATTAATTATCGAAAAGGTCACTTAAGGAGCGTTGAGTAAGTTGGAAAATCATAAAGAAAAAATACTGGTTGTGGATGACGAAGCCAGCATTCGTCGTATCTTGGAAACTCGTTTATCGATGATTGGCTACGACGTAGTAACAGCTGCGGACGGTGAAGAAGCTCTCGACACATTTCGCAATGCTGACCCCGATCTAGTCGTGCTGGACGTAATGATGCCCAAGCTAGATGGCTACGGAGTTTGTCAAGAGCTACGCAAAGAGTCAGACGTACCCATCATCATGCTAACTGCCTTGGGTGATGTGGCTGATCGCATCACGGGCTTAGAGCTGGGCGCTGATGACTACGTTGTCAAACCCTTTTCCCCAAAAGAGCTAGAAGCTCGAATTCGCTCTGTGTTGCGTCGAGTCGAAAAAGTTGGCACCACTGGAATTCCTAGCTCCGGCGTGATCCACATCAACAATATTCGGATCGACACCAACAAGCGACAAGTTTACAAAGGCGACGAGCGAATTCGGCTGACAGGCATGGAGTTTAGCCTGCTAGAACTGCTCGTGGGGCGATCGGGAGAACCCTTTTCTCGCTCCGAAATTTTACAAGAAGTGTGGGGCTACACACCAGAACGCCACGTTGATACACGGGTTGTAGATGTCCACATTTCACGCCTACGCGCCAAGCTAGAGGACGATCCTAGCAACCCAGAATTAATTTTGACCGCACGGGGCACAGGCTACTTGTTCCAAAGAATTATTGAGCCTGGAGAAAATGAGTAGTTCGTTCTATCCGTCCCAGGAGAGAGTCCATCTGATAGAATTTTTTAGGTTTCTATAACTTTGGTCAATGGGATCAACTCGGGCACGGATTGCAATTGACGCGATGGGCGGAGATCATGCGCCCGCCGAAATCGTCGCTGGGGCGTTAAGGGCACGCGAAGAACTGGACGTAGAAGTTTTGCTGGTGGGCGATCCGCAGCAAATTGAAACGTCTATGAAACATCACAACGCTTCTCAGGTAGAGGTCGTTCCGGCAGAAGGCACGATTGAAATGCATGAAGAGCCGCTTAGTGGCTTGAAACGCAAGCCTAAAGCTTCTATCAATGTCGCGATGGAATTGGTAAAGCAGGGGCGGGCCGATGGAGTGGTTTCAGCCGGACACTCTGGGGCTGCAATGGCAGCGGCACTGTTGCGTTTGGGACGGTTGAAAGGCATCGATCGCCCTGCAATCGGTGCAGTACTGCCCACTCTAATCGCCAGTAAACCAGTGCTGATCCTGGATGTTGGGGCGAATGTAGACTGTCGCCCTAAATTCTTGGAACAGTTTGCGATGATGGGCACGATTTATTCTCACTCGGTGCTAGGCATTGAAGAACCTAAAGTCGGACTACTGAACATCGGCGAAGAGTCTTCTAAGGGAAATGATCTGGCCGTTCGGACGCACCAAATGCTGCACGACAACCCTAAGATTCCGTTTATTGGTAATGCCGAAGGACGAGATGTGCTGTCGGGTAACTTTGACGTGGTCGTCTGTGACGGATTTGTGGGCAATGTGCTGCTGAAGTTTGCCGAAGCGGTCGGTGAAGTAGCGCTGCACATTTTGCGTGAAGAATTACCTCAGGGTCTACATGGTCAGGTGGGTACAGCTTTGCTGAAGCCCAATTTGCGGCGGATCAAGCAACGAATGGATCATGCTGAGCATGGTGGCGGTCTGTTACTGGGCGTTGCTGGAATCTGCATCATCAGTCATGGCAGTTCCCAGGCTCCTTCAATCTTTAATGCCATTCGTCTGGCTAAAGAGGCGGTCGATCACAACGTTCTTGATCAGATTCAATCCCAATACCAGAAGACCGAGGCGATCGCCCCGGACGGAGAGTAACTGTGCATCAATCAGGAATCGGCATTGCGATTACAGGAAGTGGTTCAGCCGCACCTCCTGTTGTTCTCGATAACGCTGGCATGAGCCAGTTTGTGGAGACTTCAGATGAATGGATTTCGTCTCGCACCGGAATTCGGCAGCGTCACCTGTCTGATGCCCAAGGTTCAGTGACAGATATTGCAACCCAGGCGGCTCAGGCGGCGATCGCTATGTCAGGCATCACTGCCGCCGATCTAGATCTGATCATCCTGGCAACCTCCACCTCTGACGATTTGTTTGGCAGCGCCAGCAAAATTCAGTCAGAACTGGGTGCGATCAAAGCGGCCGCCTTTGATATCACTGCCGCCTGCTCTGGTTTTGTGTTTGGCATGGTGACAGCGGCTCAATTTATCCGCACCGGTACCTATCGCAATGTCTTGCTGATTGGAGCCGATCTGCTTTCTCGCTGGACAGACTGGACCGATCGCCGTACCTGTGTCCTGTTTGGTGATGGAGCGGGTGCAGTCGTGATGCAGGCTCATGAGGGAGGCGATCGCCTGTTAGGATTTGAGCTACACAGTGACGGCAGCCAAAACCATTGCCTCAACCTTTCCTATCAGGCAGAGTCTAAAGAACTGATTGAGGGAGTTAGTGTCGGTAAAGGCACCTACCAACCTATTACGATGGACGGTCGGGAAGTGTACCGCTTTGCCGTCAAGCGAGTTCCCGAAGTTTTGGAAAAGGCTCTATTCCATGCCAGCCTCACCGTTGAGGATGTCGATTGGCTGCTGTTGCACCAGGCCAACCAGCGAATTCTCGACGCAGTTGCCGAACGGCTCAACATTCCCAGTCAGAAAGTCCTCAGCAACATGGGCGAATATGGCAATACCTCCGCCGCGTCGATTCCAATTGCGTTGGATGAAGCTGTGCGAGATGGCAGAATTCAACCCGGCGACGTGATTGCCGCCTCTGGTTTTGGAGCCGGACTGACCTGGGGTGCAGCTATTTTTCGTTGGGGCAAATGAAGTAGGGGCAAATGAATATGACTAAAACCGCGTGGGTGTTTCCTGGGCAAGGGTCACAGGCGATCGGCATGGGATCTGACTTACTCGATCTGTCTCTCGCTCAAGCAAAAATTGATCAGGCTGAGCAAATTCTCGGCTGGTCCATCCCTGAGATTTGCCAGAGCGAAGACGACAAAGTATCCAAAACGCTTTACACTCAGCCCTGCCTCTACGTCATCGAAAGCATTTTGGCGGAGCTTTTGCTCGAAAAGGGTCAACAGCCTGATCTGGTTGCAGGTCACAGTTTGGGCGAATACGTTGCGCTTTGCGTGGCAGGCGTGTTTGACTTCGAGACGGGATTACGTCTAGTCAAGCGACGAGCAGAGCTGATGGATAGCGCTTCAGATGGGATGATGGCTGCGCTGATTGGCTTTGATCGGGAGCAACTAGAGCAGCAGATCCAGCAAACTGAAAATGTGGTGCTAGCAAACGACAATAATTCAGGGCAAGTCGTGATTTCTGGCACGCCCGAAGCAGTAGAACAGATTCTTTCTCAGGTCAAGGCAAAGCGGGCTGTTAAGCTCAATGTCAGCGGTGCGTTTCACTCTCCGCTGATGGCAGAAGCCGCTGCTGAGTTTAAGTTAGTCCTAGACATCGTCGCCTTTCAAACCGCCCGTGTACCTGTCTTGTCTAATGTTGAGCCAACGCCTGCTACAGATGGGGAGGTACTGAAGGATCGGCTGGTGCGCCAAATGACTGGCTCAGTTCGCTGGCGAGAAATTTCTCTACGCTTGCCTCAGGAAGGGATGGAGCGGGTCATTGAGATTGGCCCAGGCAAAGTGCTGACCGGATTAATTAAGCGGACTAGCCCTGAATTAAAGCTGCAGAATATCAGCACGATTGAGGAACTTAGCGCTGCAAACTAAGTAGTAACTAAAGCCGTAGGATGGGTGGAGCATCGCAGAACCTGTGCTGTCAGAAGACTTTAGCCATTGAAGCTAACCCATCAGATGAGACTAGACACGCTGTGGATTGGGTAAAACCTAAGGTCTACCTAGTCTTTGTTGGGTTCCGCTTTGCTTCACCCAACCCACTACGGCGACTGTTTAAGTTGACACAACACAAAAAAGCTTGTACGGATTTCAACCAACTGATTGCGTAGGCTTAGCAGATAGGTTATAAGCCTTAGCCGATGGGTTCAGTAGACTGAGCGCCAAATCATGTCTGTGGTTTGAACGTATGTTAGTTTGTGTACTAGACATCTATCTTCGTACACAAACTTGCCAGTGGCACCGTAAAAACTCCTGAATTACTGTAGGGAGTTTCTTTGCGATCGCTTCCAACCATAGCAACCGAGTGAGAAGCTATGTCCTCACTGAACATTTTGGCGCAAATCTCTTTGGCTCAGGTGATTCAGTGTCATCCTCCGATTTTTGCCCCTGGTGCTCCGATCCAGCAAGTAATCAGCCGCAAGTCACTGGACTAATCACACTGCAAAATATTGCTGAATCTTTGGAGCAGCTTGTTGTTGAATACACCGATCGCATTGAGCAAGAAACGAGCGATCGCCAGAGCGACTGAGCAAGCCAATTTGCATCGCTGTCTGCACAAACCCTAGCAGGCTGAAGAACTGATTGAAACCATCAAATCAGGTTTAATGAAACTATGAATAAACCCATTATTATTTGTGTTGATGATGAGCCTGCGGTACTAGACAGCCTTAAAATTGAGCTTAAAAAAGCATTAGGAGATGAATGCATTATTGAAACGGCTGAAGGTAGTGAAGATGTACTAGAGCTGTTCCAGGAACTGTTAGATGAACAAGCCGAAGTCGCCTTAATTTCAGCTGATTACGTGGTGCCTGGGATCAAGGGCAATGAATTGTTGGGGTGTATTCATGAGCGATCGCCCAACATGCTCAAAATCACACTAACTGGGCAAGCAACCTTAGAGGCAGTAGGCAATACACTTAGACAAGCTAGATTGCATCGCTACATTTCTAAACGCTGGCAGCCTGAGGATCTGATAGCCGTTGTGGACGCAGTTCATAGCTATCTGCAAGACCGAAAACTGTCTAAACAAACCCATACATTACAGGAAGTCAATCAGCAGCTAAAACAACTGAATGCTTCGGTGGATCAAAGGATTCAGGAACGAACTGGGATTTTGGAGCAAGAAGCTTCCGAACGACAACAAATGGAGTCTGAACTGCGCCGACGAGAGCAAGAATTTAGAGCGCTAGTTGAGAATTCACCAGACGCAATCATGCGGGTTGATCGGCAGGTTCGATATTTGTATGTCAATCCAAAGGTGGAGCAAGAAACAGGAATTCCTGCCTCAGCGTTTATTGGTAAAACCAATCAGGAATTAGGGTTTCCTGAGCCATTAGCAACCCTTTGGCAGGATGCAGTTCAGCGAGTTTTAGAATCTGGGCAAGAACAAAGCTTGGAGTATGAAATCTCGCTGCCGGATAAGACTGCTTATTATTTTTCTCGCATTGTTCCTGAGATTGCACGAGATGGCTCAATTCAGTCTGTTTTGATTGTTGCGCGCGATATTACCGATCGCAAACAAGCCGAAGAAGAACTGTTTCAAAGTAAACGGTTTATTGAACGAGTAACTGACGATTCACCACAGCTTTTATATATTTTTGACCTGACAACGCAGGGAAGCATTTACGTTAATCATCAAATTTATGAAACGTTAGGCTATCACCCAGAAGAAGTTTTGCAAGCAGGTTCACAATTTCTTTTAGATAAATTTCACCCTGAAGATCAAGGGGTTTTAGCGGAATACGTCAATGCTTGGGCAGAGGTTGCAGATGGTCAGGTTGTAGAGCGGGAATATCGGCTCAAGTGTGCCAATGGCGAGTGGCGCTGGTTGCGATCGCGCGATGTCGTCTTTACCCGAGATGAGAACGGGGTTCCAACTCAAATTCTCGGTACTGCTGTTGATGTGACCACCCGTAAGCAAACTGAAGCCACATTGCAACAACAAGAACAGTTCCTCCGCAGCATTTATGAGGGGGTTGAAGAGTCCATTTTTGTGATTGACGTTTTAGAAGATGGCGAATTTTGCTATGCCGGGTTGAATCCTTCTCATGAACGCTTTACGGGCATTTCGTCTACCGATTTGTGTGGCAAAACGCCTGAGCAAGTGTTTCCACTAGAGTCCGCAACAGCAGTACGGCGACACTATCAGGACTGTGTGGATCTGGGCAAAGCCATCGGCTATGAGGAATGTTTGCCTTTTAATGGACAGGAGGTGTGGTGGTTTACCAACCTGGTGCCGATCTGGAATGGCTCTCGGATTCATCGCATCATTGGCACCTCAATTAACATCACCGATCGCAAACAGACAGAGCAAGCGCTCCAAGCCAGTCTGGAACGTGAACGAGCTGTCACCCGTGTGATTGAGCAAATGCGCCAGAGTCTGGACGTAGAGACAATCTTTAAAGCAACAACTCAGGAGCTACGGCAATTATTGAAGTGCGATCGCGTCGTTGTTTATCGCTTTAACCCGGACTGGAGCGGTAACTTTGTCTCTGAGTCGGTTGCCAGCGGTTGGATTCCTCTAATTCAAAAACAGGAACTTGAACCTGATCTGACGCAAAATTTCACTAGCAGCAAAGACTGTAAGGTGAAGCGACTAGAACCACCCACAGATTTTGTCCAAGATACCCACCTGCGAAATACTCAAGGAGGTATCTACAGTCGAGGCAATCGGGGAATCTGGGTCGAAGACATCTATCAGGCTGGGTTTAGTACTTGCTATATCGAGTTGCTTGAGCGGTTGCAAGCTAGAGCCTGCATGACGGTTCCGATTTGGCAGAGCAACAAACTGTGGGGACTGCTCTCTGCTAACCAAAACTCAGGACCACGCCGTTGGGAAGAGGCCGAGATAGGTATCGTCATTCACGTTGCAGCACAAATGGGAGTTTCCCTTCAACAAGCAGAACTGTTTGCTCAGGTGCAGCACCAGGCAGCAGAGTTGCGAGAAGCCAAAGATCGGGCAGATGCCGCCAACAAAGCGAAAGGCGAGTTTTTGGCAAACATGAGCCATGAACTGCGAACGCCCCTTAATGCAATTTTGGGATTCACTCAGCTTTTAGGGCGAACTCCTGCCAGTGCGCCAGAAGCTCAAGAATATTTAGACATTATTCTGCACAGCGGTGAGCATTTGCTGGAACTGATCAACGACGTTTTGGAAATGTCCAAGATTGATGAGGGTCGAGTCACGCTCAATCAAACCTGCTTTGACCTTTATCAACTGCTGAATAGCCTGGAGGAAATGTTTCGGCTCAAGGCGAAGTCTAAGGGACTGGAATTGCGATTCAATCGCACTGCTCAGGTTCCCCAGTTTATTCAAGCAGATGAGGGAAAACTTCGTCAGATTCTCATCAACCTGCTGAGTAACGCAATTAAGTTTACTCAAACTGGAAGTGTTCTGCTTGGCGTTGCGACGAGGATTGAGGAATCTGTGGGGAGGGACTACGAAAGCAGACCGATGACCAGTCCAACAGGGCAGGTAACGCTTTGTTTTGAAATTGAAGATACCGGACAGGGAATTTCGGCAGAAGAGCTTGACACCGTGTTTGATGCTTTCGTGCAGGCAAAAGCCGGACAACAAGCTCAACAGGGAACCGGTCTAGGGCTGTCGATTAGCCGCCGCTTTGTGCAACTGATGGGAGGCGACATCACGGTTAGCAGCACTGTGGGACAAGGCTCGACGTTTAAGTTTGAGCTTCGAGTTGACTCAGTTGTTTCTGCCAATCGACAAGGAAATACTCCTACACCCAGGAGGGCTGTCCGACTGGAGCCGCATCAGCCAACTCGCCGGGTGCTGATCGTCGAAGATCAGATTACGAATCGGATGATTATCGTGAAGCTACTGACTAAGATGGGGTTTGAGGTGCGAGAGGCGGGGAATGGCAAAGAGGCGATCGCCCTTTGGCAAAGCTGGTTGCCTGATCTGATCCTGATGGACATGCAAATGCCTGTAATGGATGGCTATGAGGCAGCTCAGCAAATCCGAAAACGGGAGCGAGAAGCACAACTATCGTCCGATTATCATTCCCACACTGCAATTATTGCCCTAACGGCCAGTGCCTTTGATGAACAGCGACAGCGGATGCTAGAAGCTGGCTGCGACGATTGCCTCTATAAACCGATTGGAGCAGATGAACTGTTGACGGCGATCGCTCAACGTTTAGGCGTGCGCTATGCCTATACTGAAACCCCTGAACGAGCTAATGAACTTCAGCAAAACACAGATACACCTGCCACAGAACGACCTTTACAGGCTTCAGATTTGAAGGTGATGCCACTATCCTGGCGCACGGAGCTACAGCACGCCGCGACTCAACTCAACCCTAGCCTTTGCACAAAGCTGATTAAGCAAATTCCTGCGGAACATGCAGAACTTGCCCGCGCACTGAAGAAGGTAGTCTATAATTTTCAGTTTGCGACCCTGATTGAGCTAGCTCAACCTACTCAGAGTCAGGAGTAGCGATCGCCACAAAAATGGTTTCCCAGGACGGACAAAGACTAGAGCTGGAGCCTATATGTCAAATCCCGATTCTAAATCAGCTGTTGATCTGTCCGAGGGGGAAAGGCTGTCTCTACCACCAGCGATCGCTTACTACATTCGTAGACTGCTGCGCCGCAACCTGGATCGGCTCCAGTCTAACCTGGCTCCAGAATCTGCAATTACCGTTAACGCTTTGAGCGATTTTGACGCAGTAATTGCAGACCTTTATGTGGAAACTGAAAAAATCAACACAGCCGTTTTAGAACTCAAGGCTCTGACGGTATCTCACCAAACGTTTAGTTTGCAAAAGTCAAAGCACCGTCAGGAATTGCTGGACTTAGAGCAACAAATCTTTGAGTTACTAGGCTTTGAATGGCAAGAAACAGACTACCAAAAAGTAATTTTGGTCGTAGATGATACACCCGAAAATTTGCATCTCTTATCTTCTACGTTGAGTCAGCAAGGCTATGACATTCGGGGGGCGATTAGCGGCTCAATTGCCCTGACTGGAATTCGCAACATCATGCCCGACTTGATTTTGCTGGATATTATGATGCCAGGAATCAACGGCTACGAAGTTTGCGAACAAATCAAAGCAGACACGCTGCTGCAAGACATTCCAATCATTTTTATCAGCGCCGTTGACGATGCCTTAGATAAGGTTAAAGCGTTTGAAGTTGGTGCGGTCGATTACATTACAAAACCCTTTCAAATTGAAGAAGTGCTAGCTCGCGTTGAGCTGCAACTTAACACCCGCAGTTTGCAAAAGCGGTTAGAAGAGCAAAACGTTCGCCTACAGCAAGAAATTGGCGATCGCCAGGACGCCGAGGACAAATATCGCAGCATCGTTGAAAACGCCATCGATGGTATCTTTCAAACCTCTCCTGATGGGCGTTATCTCAGCGCCAACCCTGCTCTAGCTAAAATCTACGGCTACGAATCGCCTGACGAACTAGTTGCCCAGATCAGCAATATTGGCCGTCAGCTTTACGTCCTCCCGACCCGTCGAGCCGAGTTCATCGCCTACATGCAGCAATACGGCATAGTTTCAGATTTTGAGTCTCAGGTCTACTGCAAAGATGGCAGTGTTATCTGGATTTCTGAAGATGCTCGGGTGGTCAAAGACGCAAATGACACGCTGCTGTACTACGAAGGCAGCGTCAAAGATGTTACTGAGCGCAGACAAGCCGAAGAAGAATTACGTCAAGCCCGTCGAGCCACAGAACAGTTGTTGCTCAACATTCTGCCCCAAAAAATTGCTGAGCGACTAAAGCGAGGACAGGCGCAGGTAATTGCTGATAATTTTGCTGAAGTCACCATTTTGTTTGCAGATATCGTTAACTTCACGCCCTATTCAGCCCAGGTACCACCTGTTCAACTGGTGAGACTACTGAATCAAATTTTCTCGACTTTTGATCAGCTCGTCGAACAGTATCGCCTGGAAAAAGTCAAAACTGTAGGAGATGCTTACATCGCGGTGGGTGGCTTGCCTCAGGTTAAACCCGACCACGCTGAAGCGATCGCAGACCTAGCTTTAGCCATGCAGCAGGCGATCGCCCAATTTCACCGCGATACAGGTGACTCCTTTTGCCTCCGCATCGGTATCAACACCGGTCCTGTCGTAGCGGGCGTAATTGGCACCAAAAAATTTAGCTACGACCTTTGGGGGGATACAGTTAACGTCGCTAGTCGCATGGAGTCCGAAGGCGTAGCCGATAAAATTCAAGTAACAGAAGTAACTTACAACGCCCTACGAGAGAAATACATCCTCAAGCCCAGAGGCAGTATCCGGATCAAAGGGCGGGGCGAAATGATGACCTACTGGTTACTTGGCAAGAAAGGGGAAAGCGCTCAGAGCTAGCAAGTGAAAATAATGGCAACCGAAATCGAACGAAAATTCCTGGTAGTTGGAGACGAATGGCGGAAATCTGCCATTGGAACGCTCTACCGTCAGGGTTACATCTTCTCAGACGTGCGGCGAACTGTGCGGGTGCGGGTTGCAGGCGAAAAAGGATTTTTGACGATCAAGGGTACGGCGGTTGGACTGGTGCGTCCAGAGTTTGAGTACGCAATTCCAACCGAAGACGCAACGCTAATGCTAGACACGTTGTGCGATCGCCCCCTGATCGAGAAAACCCGACATGTCCTTCGACAAGGTGATTTAACCTGGGAAATCGACGAATTTGCCGGAGAAAATCAAGGGCTGATCGTGGCAGAAGTTGAACTATCTGACGAAAATCAGCCCGTCGAATTGCCCTCCTGGATTGGACCAGAAGTTTCTCACGATCCGCGCTATTTCAACGCCGCGTTGGCCAAAAATCCTTTCAGCCATTGGAAGGAAGAGGCTAGGGGCTAGGAACTGGTTTATTTCCTGGTGCTTCCTGGTTCCTAATCTCCAGTTCGGGAACCAGGAAGCACTAGCCCCTAGCCCCCAGCCCCTAACCCCTCTTCAAACAGCCGCTAACTCCTTTCCTTCTGCTACACCTTCTGACATTTCAGCGGGTACTCCATCCTGTACGAGAGAAGGCTGCTGTCCATTTCGCTGGATCAAATTTCCCACCATTGCTAGCAGCGCATTAACTTTGCGAGTCCGCCATTCATCTACCAGGGCTATCACCTGATTGTGAGGCAGACGACGCTCCATTGCTTCTAGCAAGTAGGCGGCATGTCCCTTCTCATCTTGGGCAATGCTGAGAATGCTCTTCTTCAAATTGACACTCTGAGGATCGTCGGGCAGAGCGTTTGCCATTCGCGCAAAATCTTTACAGGCATCTAGCTCCAAAATATGAGTGCTGCCCAAAAATACAAGCCAGTCAATTTTTTCTGGACTCATATTTTCCCTAGAATAGCCCTCAAAGTAAGCATCAAAGAAAGGACTGCGCCGCCGCTCATCGGGTTTACCTTCTGCTGTGGTTTGGGGCACCTGCTTAAAGTCAATCACTTGTTTGTTGAGTTGCTTTAAGGCGTGGGCAAAAATCTGTCCGTGTTTGCGCTCGTCTTGAGCGTGGCGGCTAAGCTTTTCGGCTAACCAGTCATCCCCCTCCGCAGCGGCTCTCTGGCTGAGCGCTTCTAAAAAAGGGACTGAGCCTGATTCTGCAAGTTGAAAACCTGCTAGCAAGTTCGGGCGAGTCTGCAAATCCCGCATATTGCGCGCCGTGATGTAGGCGACTGCACCAGAACCAACAAGATGAAAAATTTGGGTGAACAAGTTCATAGCACCATCAAAGAGGAGAGTGTCTATGGTTCATCCTAATGAGTTTTGTAAATTTGGGGGTTGAGGTCTAAGGATAAGACAGGCAGTCACTCACACCCTCTGGAGCCTGCCAATATCTATAAGGCACAATAATTTATAAGGCACAATAATAAGAAGTCTTCGCTTAGCCTATCTGCATTCAGGCAATGCTGAAGCTCGTGCTATGGTTGTTCGCTACCATTGAAGCTGAAATGTGACCCAATGTGACGGGCTTGCACTTGCCTCTACAAGCTGATGTGCTTCTTTGACGATCTACCGATTTGGCAAATGATCTAGCAGATTTCATTCTCTGGCTCTCGATTGGTTTTGAATTGGTACTCCCAGTAAGACAGCGATGAAAGAATTATTTTTGGCTCAAGGACGGTTTTGGATGGCAGTGGCGATCGCCACCAGCGTTAGCTTCATTCCTATTGCCGCCCAAGCTCAGTTCATAAAAGATTCAGGGCAATCGGGTATAGAAGCTGCTCAACCTCGATTTACTAGCCCCACTGCTCCTGCGGTAGCGCAGACTAGTCCAACTAGCGCAACGATTAGCCGCGATCAGGCTCCGTTGCCCCTGAGTGCGGTATTAGAAACACCAATTGAGCAGTTTGAGCCAGCTTTTGCAGATGTGTCTACCGACCACTGGGCATACGAAGCTGTAACCCGCTTGTTTTACAGTGGCATTGTTTCGGGCTATGCGACTGAGTAAAATCTAGAAACTTAGCCTGAGTCCAAAACCTCATCCTCCTAGACGAATGCGGCTTGGATTTAGGCACTGTAGTCTACTGTAGTCTACTGCTGCTTCACGGTAAAAAGTTGATGAACTCATCTATGGCTTCGGATTCCCCACCAGATTCGCTTCCCAGTGTTTGGCACAATCTTGAAACTGAGAAAGCGCTGCGGTTGCTTCAGAGCGATCGCCAGACAGGTCTAACCGCTCAGCAAGTTCAAGAACGGTTACAGCGTTACGGTCTAAATGAGCTAGAAGAGCGCGGCGGACGCAGCAACTGGGCCATTCTGGTCGATCAGTTCAAGAACATCATGCTGCTGATGCTGATCGCAGTTGCGATTATCTCAGCCATTATAGACATTCGCAGCGCATTGGCAGAGGGAGTCACACCTGTTCCCAAAGACGCGATCTCCATTTTTGCGATTGTGATTCTCAATGGAGCGTTGGGTTACATCCAGGAAAGCCGCGCTGAGAAAGCCTTGGCAGCGTTGAAACAGCTTGCTTCGCCTAAAGTTCGGGTAATCCGAGACAGCAGAACCATGGATATTGACTCTAAAGAGTTGGTACCCGGTGACTTGATGCTGTTAGAGGCAGGAGTACAGGTTTCAGCGGATGGTCGTCTATTAGAGGCTTCAAATCTGCAGGTGCGAGAAGCTGCCCTCACCGGAGAGGCGCATGCCGCCAACAAACGGGCTGAAATTGAGTTGCCTGATGATACACAGTTAGGCGATCGCATCAACCTGGTCTATCAAGGAACTGAAATCGTGCAGGGGCGCGGCACCGTGTTAGTCACGGGCACGGGCATGAAAACAGAGCTGGGCCGCATTGCCGAATTGCTCCAGTCCGTTGAAACCGAGCCAACCCCGCTACAGCAGAGAATGACGCAACTGGGCAACGTCTTAGTTTCAGGTTCGCTTGCCTTGGTTGCGCTGGTCGTGATTGGCGGCTTGCTCCGAGCTGGAAGCTGGGAACCTTTAGAAGATTTACTAGAAGTTTCACTCAGCATGGCGGTGGCAGTTGTGCCGGAGGGCTTGCCTGCCGTTATTACTGTCACCCTGGCATTAGGAACGCAACGGATGGTGCGCCGTCACGCGCTGATTCGCCGACTGCCTGCGGTGGAGACGCTCGGTTCTGTCACCAACATCTGCTCTGACAAAACGGGTACCCTCACCCAAAATAAGATGGTGGTGCAGTCGCTCCATACGGTAGATGCTTCCCTGCGCGTCACTGGAGAGGGCTATGACCCGACGGGTGAGTTTTACCATGACAACGAAGTTGCGTCTCCCCAAGACAGACCGGACTTAAAGGCGCTTTTGCTAGCGTGCATAATCTGCAACGATTCGATTTTGCAGAAAGAGAATGGAAGCTGGACAATTCTAGGTGACCCGACTGAAGGTGCCTTGCTAGTCGTTGCTAGTAAAGCTGGACTCGACCGTCACTATTGGACAGAACATTTGCCTCGCGCAGCTGAGTTTCCCTTCTCGTCTGAGCGCAAACGCATGAGCGTAATCGTGAAGGATGAAGGAAGAGGGGCAAAGGATGAACTGGCTAGCTTTATTCCTGGGGCAGAGTCACTCGTTTTATTCTGTAAAGGATCGCCTGAACTGGTGCTGGAGCGGTGTCAACAGATTCGCGTGGGCGGGCAGGTACAGCCCCTGACAGAGGCGCATCGCAACCAGGTTTTACAGACAAACAACGATTTGGCATCGCGCGGTTTGCGGGTATTGGGCTTTGCCTACAAGCTGCTCAATCAAGTACCAGCAGAAGGTTCCGATGAAACGACGGAGCAAGAATTGGTTTGGCTGGGCTTGGTGGACATGCTGGACGCACCCCGACCCGAAGTGCGTGATGCGGTTGCCAAATGCCGCACCGCTGGAATTCGTCCAATTATGATCACGGGTGACCACCAGTTGACCGCACAGGCGATCGCCGAAGACTTGGGCATTGCTAAACCGGGCGATCGCGTCCTCACTGGCCGCGAGTTAGAAAGACTAGACGCAGCAGGCTTAGAGCAAGAAATCGATCACGTCAGCGTGTATGCGCGGGTTGCTCCAGAACACAAACTGCGAATCGTGCAGGCCCTCCAGCGTCAGGGCAAAGTCGTAGCGATGACCGGCGATGGCGTGAACGATGCGCCTGCTTTGAAACAAGCAGACATCGGTATCGCGATGGGCATAACGGGCACAGACGTGAGCAAAGAGGCAAGCGATATGGTGCTGTTAGATGACAACTTTGCCACGATTGTCGCCGCTACGGAAGAAGGACGAGTCGTCTACACCAACATTCGTCGCTTCATCAAATACATCCTCGGCTCAAATATTGGCGAAGTGTTGACGATTGCAGCTTCCCCAATTTTGTTGCCGATGGGGGGCGTACCGCTCACTCCACTGCAAATTCTATGGATGAACCTGGTGACAGACGGCTTACCCGCCCTAGCGCTAGCTGTAGAACCAGCAGAACCCAACGTGATGAACCGTCCACCCCACGACCCAGAGGAAAATATCTTTGCGCGGGGCTTGGGACTTTACATGGTGCGAATTGGTATTATTTTGGCAATCCTGGCGATCGCCCTGATGGTGTGGTCATACAACTACAGCCAGCAGTCTGGTGACCCTGAGCGGTGGAAAACAATGGTCTTCACGACCCTTTGTTTAGCGCAGATGGGACACGCGATGGCCATTCGCTCAAACAGCCGTCTCACCATAGAGCTAAATCCCTTCTCAAATCCCTTTATCTTAATGGCGGTTGGCTTAACGACGATCCTGCAACTGCTGCTAGTCTATGTTGAGCCATTGCGGAACTTCTTTGGAACGCACTACCTCAGCCCGTTTGAACTTGCAGTTTGCATCGGCTTTAGCTCACTCATGTTTGTTTGGGTTGAGCTAGAAAAGCTGTTCATTCGCCTATTCTTAAGCAGACGCATGGGCTAAACGCACCGTACACCTTGTAAAAATGTATTTGAAAACTCTCCACCTGCGCCAATTTCGCAACTACCGAGATCAGCAGGTGGAGTTTTTTGCACCTAAAACCATCCTGTTAGGAGACAATGCTCAAGGTAAATCCAATCTTTTGGAAGCTGCCGAACTGCTGGCAACCTTGCGCTCGCACCGGGCAACTCGCGATCGCGAACTCGTGCAAGAGGGGGAAGCTATTGGTCAAATTACTGCCACGCTCGAAAAAGACACAGGCTTAACCGACTTGGCGATCGCCCTCCGCGCTAACGGTCGCCGCACCGTTGCTCTAAACGGTGAAACGCTGCGAAGACAACTCGACTTTTTAGGCGTCATGAATGCCGTCCAGTTTTCTAGCCTGGATCTGGATCTGGTGCGGGGCGGACCTGGACAACGACGTAGTTGGCTGGATGCTCTGCTCACCCAACTGGAACCCGTCTATGCCTACATCTTGCAGCAGTACAATCACGTTTTACGCCAGCGCAATGCATTCCTCAAACAGCAGCGGAAAGATGGCGATCGCCCAGTTCCAGTTAGCTTTGTAGATGAGGCAGTCCCAGCAGTTGAATCGTTGGCTGAATCGGCTGGTAGTGAGGTGATCCCACCCGATGCAACCCAGCTTGCCATCTGGGATGCTCAACTTGCGGCAATTGGCTCCCGCGTGATTCGTCGTCGTGCCAGAGTGATAGAACGGCTGGCTCCGATCGCCCAATCCTGGCATCAGGCGATCAGCGACAACAAGGAACTGCTTGAAGTAAACTACGCTCCCAATGTTGGATTGGAGCAGGATGATCCCGCTGTGGTGCAGCAGGCGTTTCTAGCAAAAATTCAGCAGCGGGCGATCGCTGAACACTATCAGGGCACAAGCTTAGTCGGACCGCACCGCGACGAAGTGGAATTCACCATCAACCAAACCCCTGCACGGCAGTACGGCTCCCAGGGACAGCAGCGAACCCTGGTACTGTCGCTGAAGCTAGCAGAATTAAAACTAATCGAATCCGTTGTTGGTGAAGCGCCCTTGTTGCTGCTAGACGATGTATTGGCAGAGCTAGATCTGAACCGCCAAAACAAACTCCTGGAAACCATTCAGGATCGATTCCAAACTCTGATTACTACAACGCATCTCGGTTCCTTTGATGCACAGTGGCTTAAATCTTCTCAAATTCTTACGGTTGAGGCAGGAAAAATTTGCCAATCGTGAAACCAGCGATTTCAACCACTGGATGATTAGACATCCTGCATGAATTACTTTTTGAGGCGTGAATGGTAATGTGGCTGCGCTGCACTAACATTCACGCAGGAGGTCTATTGATAAAACGAGTAGTCATACCAATCACACACCGGTTGATAGCCGATCGCCTGATAAACGTGATTGGATGTAGAATTCGTCTGATCCGTAAACAACATGCAGTAATCACAGCCCTGGTCTAGCAACCTCTGGCTGAGTGCCGCTACGCAAGAACTGGCATAGCCTTTGCGGCGATATTCAGGCGGTGTGTAGACAGGTGAAATCCAACCGCCATTGGGTAAAGACTTTCTGCCGCCAGCCATTGAGACGGGCACTCCATCGTGCCAAAGATACAGCGTTTTTTGGGCTAGAGCACGATCAACTGAAGCTTCGGCATTATTTTCAATTTGACCTAATGCTTCAATGTCGAACGCTTTCAACCAGTTGATTAGGAGGGAGCGATCGCCTTCCTCAGCAAGCTGCAAGTATCCACTCGCCTGAGGAATGGACTGTACCTGCACAAGCTGATTTGCCCACAGTTTCAGGCTCAGTTTGTAAGATTGCTGTGTTAAGGCCTGCCACTTTTGGGCAAAGGCAGTAGCAATGTCTGGCAAACTGCTGACACCCGGTAGCGGTTCCTGATGAGTACTCAGGTCTTGAGCAATCAAATCTAATGCTGCAAAATCCCGCACTTGGGACAAAATTAAATAGCGGGGCGAAATCCATACGGCAACAGCAAGAATATCCTCTGCTTCTACGGTTGCCAGGTAAGGAGGGCGAGCGCGAGGTTGAGGATTGTGCAACAGGGCATAGCAGGCTCTCAGCAGCATACAGTGCTGCGCTGTGTGTTGCTCCAGGTGATCTTTTACTCTTTCATAGAAGCGATCGGCAGCCTGAAAGTGGTTAAGCTTCATACAGCTTTAGGCGATCGCCCTCGACACTTTCTGTCGTCGTTCAGAGCTAATCGGCGTAGCTTGCAGTTCAGGCGGATAGAGTTCCTTTAGCGTATCCAGGAAAGCGTACACAGCAGGCGAATGCAGGGCATCTGCCAGCATTACCACCTGGATATGGCGATAGAGCGGCACGGGCAAGGAACAAACTTGAATTTCTGGAGGCAGCGGTTCGGTCGCCAGACGAGGCAGCACCGTTACCCCCAAACCGCGCTCAACCATGCCAACGCTAGTTGAATCTTCCTGAATGTCATAGGCGATGTTGATCGGCTGCCCCAATTCAGCAAAGTGTTGACGAGTCAAAACGGAACAGTAATCTAACTTGGACTGCCCAGAAGTCATGATCATCGGGTAAGTTGCCAGTTCCTCCCAAGTCAGAGGGGTCTCGGGACGCTGCAATTTGGGCGGCAGCAGCACGACGTATTCATCGCGCATTAGCTCCCAACCCTCAAACCCGTCAGTGATTGGCATACAGGTAAAGCCGACATCTACCCGTCCTTCGCGCAGGGCTTGCTCGACCCGATCGTCATCGCGGTATTCAATTGGGGTAGTGGTGATGTCAGGAAAGTAGTGCTTTAACCGCACAATCACTTCAGGCAGGAGACGAGTTGCGACGCTGCGAAACACACCGACGCGCACCTGTCCGCCTTTCAACCCTTTGGTCAGGTTGACTTCCTTGCCGATGACATCCAGCAGCTTCAGCATGTCTTCAGCGTGATCTTTGACCCGTTCGCCAATCGGGGTGAGTCGTGCGCCATGTCGTCCGCGTGAAAACAGGACGACACCTAATGATTCTTCTAGAGCGGCGATCGCATGACTGATTGCTGACTGAGAAACCTCCAGACGCAGGGCAGCTTCGCTAAAATTGCTGACTTCTGCGACTGCAACCAGCGCCCGCAACTGGGAAAGCTTAATTCCGTCCAGGTTACCTGTTCTCATAAAACATCCCCAATTCTGGTTTGATTTTCGCGCAACTGCCCCGATCAATCCAGTCTTTTCCATGAATTTTATTAATGGAAGCTATGCACCTCTTTGTTAGATCACCTCTTTAAGATGAAAGGGCACCCCGCTGAGCGGGGTGCCCTTTCATCTATGGCTCTAATTCGACTATTCAGTCGGAAAATCTCCGGGCTGAACGGTCAGGTTCACCGTTTCTCCATTGCGAAGCACCTGCATCGAGAGGTCTTCACCCACGCTGCTATCTGACACAATGCGCTGCACTTCCTCAGAAGTGGGTACAGCCTGTCCACCAACCTGCTGAATTACATCGCCAGCTTGCAGTCCCGAACTAGCGGCGGGGGAGTTGGGTTCAACTGCAATAATTACAACCCCTTCCTCTACTGGAATCTGCACATCAATGTTGGGATCTTGGCTAAGGCGCTCTTTTAACTCTGGAGTAATGGTCGCCATCTGAATGCCCAGATAAGCGTGTTCAGCTCGGCCCGTTTCAATGAGCTGGTTGGCAATGTCTTGAGCCGTGTTGATGGGAATGGCAAAGCCTAAACCCTGTGCACCACCGATGATGGCGGTGTTCATCCCGATTACTTCACCCCGCTCATTCAGCAATGGCCCACCAGAGTTACCAGGATTGATAGCAGCATCCGTTTGGATGAAGTCTACTCGTTTGTCGGGTACACGCACGTCTGCGCTGCTGCGTCCTGTGGCACTGATGATCCCGGCAGTGACAGTGTTGTCGAGTCCAAGGGGGTTGCCAATGGCGATCGCCCATTCTCCCGGTCGAATTTGCTCCGAATCGCCCACTTTAACGGTGGGTAGCCCGTTCGCCTCAATTCTGATGACTGCAACGTCTGTGACGGGATCAGTTCCCAATACTTCACCGCTAAACTCGCGCCCGTCTTTAAGCGTTACTGTTACCTGGTCAGCACCATCTACAACATGGGCATTCGTTAAAATCAGTCCGTCTGCATCAATTACAAATCCTGACCCTGTTCCCTCTTCGACCCGAGTTGGAGGTGAATTGGGATCGCCCGATTCACCAAAGAACCTGCGTCCGAAAATTTCAGGTATACGAGTACTGACGGTACGTGAAGAATCGATTCTAACCACAGCGGGACCAACTTGCTCAACCGCTGCTGCGATGAAGTTTTGGTTGACTGGGATTAGCGATGCACTGGGAGCCGCCGAGTTGATGGGTAGTTCGCTTGTTTGAGTCTCAAGGGGTGGCTGAGCCGGAATGGGCAGCTCAGACCCCACCAAACGATTGCCGATGATGCCAACTCCTGTACCTGCTAAGATCAGCGCCAAGTAGACGGGTGCCTGTCTGAAGGGATTGCGTCTCTTGCGATCGCTAGGTGCATCCGTTGCAACAAAGTCAGAAGCAGGAATTGAATCTTGCAGATCAGTGTTTTGATGGTCAGAGTCGTTGCGACGGCTTATTTTCATAGTCCTCCGGAGTGTGAGATGCTAGCGTGAATAATTGGATTTTGAATGTCTCGTTCAGTTTGTTGCGCTTGCTGAACCGAGATGTAGGGCAGGTCATGCCGTGGGCTGATTTAGATATCTCTGCTACTAGTATCTAAATCTTAGATAGCCTTTGTGACATTGACATGGCGACCTTACCGCAAGTGAGTGAAGATTTGGAGTAAAGCGTTAGGGCTACCGATGGGACTTTAAGCCGTCTAAGAGATATAAAGGAATCTTGAAGTTTGTCATCTCAACTTCATCTCTGCAACATCTCGATGACAAGTCTGCCTGGTAGTTTTTAATCACAGGTGAATGAATGCTAGGGAGGGAGGCGACCGCTGCTGGCTCTCAAGAAGCCTAGTCTTGATAGCAATACCTTCAGCGATCGCCCACTCCTTTTTTTCCCGATCGAAGGAAGCTCATCCTAGCGTCACATCTAGAAACATCATGATCACGAATCCGACCATCACTCCGGCAGTCGCAGACTTTTCACAGCCGAGGCGATGGGATTCAGGAATAATTTCATCGCTGATCACAAACAGCATTGCTCCAGCCGCAAAACCCATCGCCACAGGAAGGAAGGGTTGAGCAATTGAAACTGCACCAGCGCCAATAACGCCACCCACGGGTTCAACTAAGCCCGTTATCAAGCTAATCAAGATTGCGTCTCGTTTGGAATAGGCCTCACCCAGAAGCGAGATCGCTACGACTAACCCTTCTGGAATGTTTTGTAGACCGATGCCCACAGTCAGGGCAATCGCATTGGAAATGTCATCTCCACCAAAGCCAACCCCAACTGCCAACCCTTCTGGGAAGTTGTGAATGGCGATCGCAATCACAAACAACCAGGCTCGCTTCAGGTTTGCTTGTTTGCTACCCTCTTGTCCCTTAAAGAAGTGTTCATGCGGGAAATAGCGGTTGCTCAACCACAGAAACACGCCACCTAAGACAATACCAAAAGCCACAATCGTTGCGGCATAAACGGAGCTGTTAATCTGAACAGTGGCAGCTTCTAACCCTGGAACCACTAGCGAAAAGGCTGTCGCTGCTAACATCACGCCCGCACCAAACCCCAACAGGACACCCTGAGCATTTTGGGTGATTCGGGTGAAAAACAGGATGGGCAGTGCTCCTACGCCTGTTGCCAGACCTGCGATGGCACTGCCCAACAATCCAAGATAGAGGGTGGGAAGTTCTAGCATGAGTTTTATAGCTAAGAATAGCTCCGACCGCGCCACTGAGTTGGAGTGCGGAGGGAAGAAAGCAAAATCCGCAGAACTGCCGCCGGATCAGCTAAAGGAGACAACCAGAAAGCCCACTTTCCTTTGTCTGAGGTGCGGGCATAGGAAGGCGCGATCGCCCAAAGCAAAGCAACCCGCATGATTACCAGAGCCGTGTTTAGTACTAGTGCCACCAACACAGGTAAGGAATTAAAGCCTACCGCCACGAGTGCTGCAAGTCCCAGCAGGTTAATCAGGGGCAAACCTTGGACAGCCAATAGAAATGCTAAGTCGCCCCATTTTTGGGCAACGGAGGAGGCATCTTTGAGATCGAGCGATCGCCCCCATTCACGCCAGGTTTCCGCCACCCCTTCATACATCCGCACCTGCAACAGCTTTGCGCCATCCAAGAAGCCAACTTTTGCGCCCCGGCTGGCAGCATATCGAGCCAGAGTGACATCATCGCAAAATGAACTGCGGGCGCTGGTGTAGCCGCCTAAATCGGTGAGGAGCGATCGCCGACAGAGAAAACATTGCCCATTAGCCATGACTCGCTCTGAACTGTCTGTCGCTGCTCCCGCCGGGCCAAACCGATACACCAGCGTCATCAGCAAAGCAGGCTGAAGCCAAAATTCACCCGAGCTTTTGAGAATAAACTGAGGCGACAGCGAAACCAGGTCATAGCCTTGCTCGGTTGCCGTTGAAACTAGACTGGCAACCAAACCTTTTTGCGGGCGCGTGTCTGCATCAATTCCCAAAATCCACTCGCTGCCCTCGGAGCTAGACAAGAATCCGTTGTGCAGCGCCCAAGGACGACCCACCCAGCCAGACGGCAGAGGATCATCGGTCATTAGCCGAAAACGGGGATCGTGCTGCTGTGCTGCCTTCACCAGATCGACCGTACCGTCCTGGGAGCAGCTATCAACAATAATTATTTCCCGCACTTCGTATCCTTGGTGGCTAAGCCCGTCAAGACAGGGACCAATTCGCTCAGCTTCATTCAAAGTTGGAACCACAACGCTCACCTGACCCAGCAAATCGGGCGTAGGTTGGCAAGGGGAAAGAGGCGGCTGCCGCCCTGGCCCTTGAAGTAAGCGAGAAAGTAGAATGGCGATCGCCGGAAACTGCACCAAAACGAAAAAAAAGGCTACGGCCCCAACCCAAAGGTCAGCAGCAGTAGCCCATACATTTCCAACAATCATCACTTGGCACTAACTCCAACAGCAGCGGGAGGCTGCTTGGGCTTTAGCGATTCCGTCTCACTAACAAATCCGGTAACAGAAATTGCTTCAAGGTCGGCAGTTTGTGATGTGCGCCAGCAGATCACAGCAGGAACCACCCCTAAAACAACTCCCAGAACAACCGGAATCCAGATTCCAGCAGCCAAACTCATCACCGTGGCGAAAACAAAATTGCCCAGGTAGATGACGATTGGCAGATTCAGTTGAGAACGCTGCAAGACGGGCTGTCGCGTGCGCCAAAATAGAGCCGCTACCGTCATAAACACTGCACCTGTACCCATCCATCCAGCAAAGTTTTGGTAGGGCATTCCAAAGAAAGCTCCGGGCTGATGCCAGTACCAGAAGGGCATTGCCGTTTGGCTCATAGCTGGATCAAGCACAAAGTCCCAAGAGGTGAGTAGCAAAGCGCCCAGGGCGATCGCCACAATTTGTCTCAACCAGCCAAACTTGGGCAGCTCACCTGCCGCATTCACCTGACCAATTCCCAACCCGGCACGAGCTAGGAGGTAAGAGGCTAAACCCAGGTAGAACCAGGACAGAGGGATAGTAAATGGCACCAGACCTGCAATTTTGTACCCCAAGCCACTCAAGTAGCTGTAGTCGCTAAAAGGAAAGCCAGTGCTAGTTCCCAGTAGCTCACTGCTTAAAGAAATTAGAATTGCTGGCAGCATAAAGACTAGCCAGTTGCGTAGACCCAGCGTGCGATAGGCATAAACCGCAACGGCAATCGTCCCCAGCAAAATATAAACCACACCACCGCCAGCCATACTCCACTGAAAGAGAGTTTGTCCCGCAGGCAGCAGTGAGAGAAATTCAGGATGCGGCATCACCAGCAGCAGCCCTGCCAACCCGAAAGCCATTGCTCCGAGGTGACCAATTAGACAGAAGCGTTCAGCAGTAACCAGTTGCTTCATTACAAACTCTCCAAAGTAGGATGCTTAACGTGAGCTTCCTATTAGTTTACAAATGTTTAAGAAAAATCTGGTGACAGAATAGTACCGCAAAATCAGCAGATTTGTAAATTTCACTTCCTATATTAGGTTGAATATTTTGGAACAGATCCCGCTTCAAAATACTCTGCCTTAGTTGGTATAAGTATCCCGGATTCTATAGACTTGCTAGAGAAACATGATGTGCAATTGGGTACATCTTTGCAAGTACAGTTTCTTCTTATTGCATTTAGCTAGGGATTACGGTGTTTTTAGAAACTATTTTGATTGGGTTAGGAATTGTTGCGCTGCTGCTGGTACTGGGTGCCTTGGCGCTAGAAATTCGGTATCGCCGCCATCCCGGAAACGATCTGGTGATGACATCGGGCGACTGGAATTTGGAGGTATACGAACCTCATCGCTACCTGCTGGTAGGCGAACCGGAACTGCCCAGCCGTAGCCCCAGAGTCGAAATCATGGTGTTGGAAGTTGAAGCCGATGTGACGCTGCTTTCAAAGGGAAGCTTGGACGAGATTACTCACACGATTAAAGTCACACCACGCCATCCCGATACGCCAGCCCGACCGGATGGTTACTGGTTTGGCTACATCATTAAGCGCCACAAGACCACCCGTCTAGAAGTGTCGCTCGACATTCGTGGGAAAGAGCTAAACCAGCTTCAGGCAGCCTGGGTACGAATTCGCTATTTGACCTACGGTCCACGCGGCAGAATTCCCAAAGTTTGCCATGTGATCGTGCCCCTCAAGTTTCCGGCAACGGAAGATTCACAACGTTGGCGGCCTACGCTTCATGCCGATGTGCTGCCGGTTAAAACTCACCTGCTGACTCAGCTGGACAATCCAGTTGAAATTGTGAAGCGGTATGTGATGCCCCATGCTCAACCCGGAGATATTGTCACGATTGGCGAAACGCCTGTAGCCGTGATGCAGGGACGGTTTCACCATCCTAGTGAAGTGCGTCCGGGATGGGTGGCGAAGCGGCTGTGTTTCTACTTCATGACGACTTCCACGCTGTCTTCTGCCTGCGGAATGCAGACGCTGGTGGATATTGTTGGTCCAGTGCGGGTGGTGTTTGCGTTTGTAGCGGGGGCGATCGCCAAAAAATTCCTTAACCAACCGGGGATGTTCTATCAACTTGCAGGCGAACAGGCACGACTAATTGACGACGTAACGGGTACTTTGCCTCCCTACGATCAGTTCATTGTGTTGGGACCGGAAAACCCGCAGCAAGTGGTGGATCAGATCAAAGCTGAGACAGGTCTGTCTGCTGCGATCGTAGATGTGAATGATCTCAAAGCAGTTAATATAGTGGCATCCACTTCTGGTATTTCAAAAGGTTTACTAGAGCAAGCTTTGGTCAGCAACCCGGCTGGCAACGACGACCAACAAACGCCAGTGGTGTTAATTCGCCCAACTGAAACAGCCGTTAACCCAAAGTCTGCCCAACATTCAAAGCCAACGACTTGAGCAAGATCAATTCTGGGGCTGATAGATTTTGGAATTGCTGTCAAGATAGTAATGACGACTGAATAGTTAACCCTGGCTAAAGGCGATCGCTCATCGATCGTTTTATTAGCGATAGACGGCGTAGACGCAAGTTGGACCTTACATCCCATGACTTCAGCGCTTCCTCAAACCACAAACATTACCGTTCGCCCGTTCCAGTTCCGGGATTTGGAGGCGATCGCGCATTTCTCGTTGGAAGGGGCCGAGGTCGAGCAGCAAAGCGTCTCCCTCAAGTTGGGGCAACGCCTCCAGCACCTTCGTCGCTGGTATGGACTACTCAAGTTTCTCAGCCTATTTCCCAACCCACTTCAGCATCTCTTCTCAGCCTACGTTGCTGAGCAAGGGAACCGAATCCAGGGGATCATTCAGGTTTCGCCGTTTAACCGCACGCGCAGCACCTGGAAAGTTGATCAGGTCGCAGTTGAGGCGATCGCTCCCGCTAAGGGCGACCAGCCGCTTTCCTCAGACATTGGCTCACAGCTATTGCGCTACTGCTTCCAGGCAATTTGGGAAGCGCGAACCTGGCTGATTGAGGTAGATGTGAATGACAAGTCTGCCCTAGCGCTCTATCGCCAAAACGGATTTCAGTCTTTGGCAGAAATGACCTATTGGGCGATCGCCCCAGAGCTACTCGAAGCTCTGGCAGAGCGTGAACCTGACCTGCCCAACTTGCTGCCTGTCAGCAATGCCGATGCTTCCCTGTTGCACCAGCTCGATACGGCCTCCATGCCGCCCCTGGTACGTCAGGTATTCGATCGCCAAATTTTAGACTTCAAGACGAGCCTGCTGGGTTCCTTCTACTACGGCATGACCAACTGGGTTAGCCACACCGAAGTGATTAGCAGCTATGTGTTTGAGCCGCAGCGCAAGGCCGCTATTGGCTACTTCCAGATTAAGCTTTGCCGCGACGGAAGTCGTCCTCATGTAGCGCAACTTACTGTTCACCCGGCTTACACCTGGCTCTACCCAGAGCTGCTGTCACAGATGGCGCGAATTGCTCAGGAATTCCCAGCTCAGACGTTGCGGTTAGCTTCAGCAGACTACCAGCCAGAACGAGAAGAATATCTGCAGCAAATTGGTGCCAGCCGCACTGAGCACACCTTGATGATGTCGCGCTCCGTCTGGCATAAACTGCGCGAGGCAAAGCCTGTCTCTCTCGAAGGGCTACACCTCTCCGAGGTACTGCAAGGCTTCCAGCCTGCTCGCAAGCCTGTTCCCAGTCGCATTTCCTTGATTAAGTCAATTCCGTCGCTGCCGCAGCCTGGGTCTGGGCAAACTCCATCGACCTCACCTGCCGAGTCCCAGTCCTCAAACTCGGCAGATAATACTCTGCCCGATTTACCCGATAGTCCTAATCTAGGATGATATCAGCGCTGGGATTGGATGTCGGCAAAAAGCGAATTGGAGTCGCAGGCTGCGATCGCACAGGGCTCATTGCTACCGGACTAACCACCATCGAACGCCGTTCTTTCCTGCAAGACGTAGAGCAGTTTCGCTGCATCGTTGAGGAACGTGAGGTGCAACTGCTCGTTGTTGGCTTGCCCTACACGATGGATGGCTCTATAGGGTTTCAGGCAAAACAGGTGCAGAAGTTTGCCAGTCGGCTCAGTACAGCACTTCAGCTTCCTGTGGAATACGTAGACGAGCGGCTGACTTCCTTTGAGGCAGAACAGGCTTTGCTGGCAGAAAATCGCTCCCCTTCGCGCAACAAAGCTTTAATCGACCGTAAAGCCGCCGCCATTATTTTGCAGCAATGGCTTGATGCGAGACGCAATTCTCAATAGGCCGTTTCGGTATAGTTAGGGTACAAACAAAATTCAATCAGACTAGTTATGGTTCAAGTACAAATCATTGTCTTTGATGGATTTGATGAGCTTGATGCGATCGCTCCCTTTGAAGTTTTGCAGACTGCGGCAGCGATGGGGGCTGACGTCCAGGCAGAACTGGTCACTCTAGACGGCTCCACAGAGATTATTGCAGCCCACGGCTTACGGATTCAGCCGTGGGCAAAGCTCAGGGATCAACTAGACATTTTGATTGTGCCAGGTGGAGGTTGGGGAGACCGGGCCAAGCAAGGAGCATGGGCAGAAGCCCAGAGAGGCAAAATACCCGCAGCAATTTCTCAGTTGCACCAGAGCGGCACAACAATTGCTTCAGTGTGTACAGGTGGGATGTTAGTTGCCAGCGCAGGACTGCTAAAAGGTCGTCCAGCCGTCACTCACCATGTGGCGATAGAAGAGTTGAAAGCCATGGGTGCAGAAATCGTCAATGCTCGTGTTGTAGATGATGGCGACATC
The DNA here is from genome assembly GCF_014695745.1 of Leptolyngbya sp. FACHB-671. Classification (NCBI taxonomy): domain Bacteria; kingdom Bacillati; phylum Cyanobacteriota; class Cyanophyceae; order Leptolyngbyales; family Leptolyngbyaceae; genus Leptolyngbya; species Leptolyngbya sp. FACHB-671. The sequence goes on from NZ_JACJOV010000048.1 coordinate 100,800, forward strand.
GTCACAGCCGGAGGCGTCACTTCTGGTATAGACCTGTCGCTGTGGTTATTGGAACGATATCTTAGCCCTCAAGTCGCTTATGAGGTAGAGCAAGAACTAGAGTACGAGCGTCGGGGTGTCGTATGGCAAACAGTTAAAAACGCCCTCTAAAGGGAAACTGGAGCTGCCGAACTAGCTTTCCTATGCTAGAGCCTAGTCACCCAGCAAATCACCCAAAATCACGACAAACTTGTTTTAACCTTCTTGCTGAAACGCATGAGTGGAGATAACTTCTGGGAGAGGGCGAGTCAAATCAACCCAATTAGAATTATTCAGGGAGTGAAACGGATCTAGTCATGCTGTAAAGTTTTTTGTGGCGGGGCTGTAGTAATACTCCTTGCCGATCGCTCTCATCCTGAAATTCAGGGAGCAGCATACAGCAAGACGCAAGTTGTGATCAGAGGAATAGCATGACCGATTCAGATATGAGCAGAGAGAATCCGGGAATGGATGCAGACGAGGCAGACATCGACGCACCAACCGTCAGCTTGACCGATGAACAGGGGCGATCGCTGCTTTGCTATGTCGAACGTTCTTTGGAAGTTGAGGGTAAAGAGTACGTGCTGCTGATGCCCGTTGACAACCCCATTGAGATTTTTGCTTGGGAAGCAGATGAAGAAGATGAGGATGAAGAAACTCTGATCGACATCGAAGATGAGGAAATTGATGACATTTTCCCAACTGCCCGTGCAGTTTTGGCGGAGCAAGACCTCACCCTCAATCGCTCAGCGCTGACTCTGACTGCTAGCGGAGATCTGCCAGCAGCAACCGAAGATGACATCATCACCTTAGACATTGGCGAAGATGAAGCCAACCTGGACTCTGAGCAGTTTCAGCTTTTGACAAACTTTTATTACGAAGAGCAAGAATACGCTGTTTGTACGCCGCTCGATCCTCTTTTATTTTTCGCTCGGATGAATTCGGAAGGCAACCCTGAACTGCTTTCACCAGAAGAATTTCAACTGATGCGATCGCAGTTAGAAGATCAGCTATTTGACGATTTGGAGTAAGTTTTTCCTTTAAGTGCAGAAATGAGTGGCGATCGCCACTCCCTCTATTTTCTATATCCTATTTCCCAAATTGGGGTAAGCGCTCTTTTGGGGTGATGGCTCATAGCAACTTCACCCCCCCTCACTCACGTCATTCTTCACTAGGCTTTACGATGAACGATTGATCTACCCATTCTCAAACCACAAGATCTCATGACAGTCACCCAGCGCATCTCCAAGTGGTTCTTTTACCTGATTGTTTTTCCTGCGACGCTCGGTCTGTGTGGATGGCAAGGTTGGGTTTGGTGGAGTTGGGCAAACGCGCCCGCAGATGCTGCAACCGAACAGCCTGCTACAGCTGAACAGCCTGCTACAACTGAACAGCCTGCTACAGCCGAACAGCCTGCCACAACTGAAGCCAAAACAGTTCAGTTTCAAATTCCAGAAGGCACATCAGCTCAACAGATTGGGCAAGACCTTGAAGCTGCAGGTTTGATTCGTTCTACAACGGCCTGGAATTTGTGGACTCGCTGGCAAACGTTGCAAAATCGTGAGGGTGGCTTTTTAGCTGGCACTTACGCACTGTCACCGAGTGAACCGATGGAGGCGATCGCCAACAAAATTTGGCGGGGAGAAGTCGTCCAGCTCAGCTTCACCATTCCTGAGGGATGGTCGACTAAGGAAATGGCGGAATATTTTGAAGAGCAAGGCTTTTTCACTGCTCAGGAGTTTCTAGCTGCGACTCGGCAAGTTCCGCGTGACCAATATCCCTGGATACCCCGGCAGCTTCCCCTTCTAGAAGGGTTCCTTTATCCCGACACCTACCAGGTTGAGGATGAGGTAACACCTGAATCAGTAATTAACCAGATGCTAGATCGTTTTGAGCAGGTTGCCCTACCGGTTTATCAGCAGGGACAAACGCAATTTTCCTTGCTGGAATGGGTGACACTCGCTAGCATCGTCGAACGAGAAGCAGTAATCAGCGAAGAGCGTCCTCAGATTGCTAGCGTGTTTGCCCGTCGCTTGCGAGAGAATATTCCCCTAGGAGCTGACCCCACGGTTGAATATGCCCTTGGCATTCGCCAAACTCCAGAGCAACCTTTAACCTTGGACGAGGTCAACACGCCATCTCCCTACAACACCTATGTCAACGCAGGGTTACCCCCTACGCCGATTGCCAGTCCAGGTGTGTCTAGTCTGGAAGCTTCTCTAAACCCAGCCGATACGGAATATCTCTTTTTTGTCGCCCGCTATGATGGGACTCACGTCTTTAGCCGTACTCTGGCAGAACATGAAGCTGCCCAAGCTGCCATTCAAGACGATATAGCAGCTCAGCAACAAGGCAGTGAAAACTAGCTACCGCAGGAATCTGTGAGGGTCAACTGCAGGGATCAACAACCAAGTGTATCCAAACCCATCTAAGATTGAGACGGAGTAGCCCTGGTATCGCTTAGGGCATCTTCAACCAAGAGGGCAAACGTTATCTGAACTTCAATCCTTTTATGTCTTGGGGCAAACTGTTACAACCTGATCTAATTTTGGGAGACTCGATTTTGAGTTTGTCTCCTAAGCTGTTACAGCATTACAACCTGAAGGGGTTGGTGTTGGACGTAGACGAAACCCTGGTACCCATGAGTGCTGCCGAAGTTTCAGAAGAACTACGGCAGTGGGTCGAGGAAATTCGCCCATCGGTAGCGCTGTGGCTGGTCAGCAATAACCTGAGTCAAAACCGGATTAGCCGCATTGCTCAGTCGCTTAACCTGCCCTACATTTTGGGCGCACGTAAGCCTTCTCGTCGCAAGCTGAGGCAAGCCGTCGAGGCAATGGATATCCCAGTCGAGCATGTGGCAATGGTGGGCGATCGCCTCTTCACCGATGTTCTAGCAGGAAATCGGCTAGGCATGTTTACAGTTTTGGTCGAGCCGATGGTCAATCCCGCTAAAGTTGCCCGGCGACACCCAGTGCGAACTGTGGAAGTTTGGCTTTCGCAAATCTTAGGAGCTTCCCTGACCCAGCAACATAACTTTACAAAACCTGATGAATTCTAAAGAATGTAAATATAAAGAAAACCTTAAAGCAGCCAGGACAATCCAATTTTTCTGGCATTCTACTAATAGATTAAATGGGGTCAGCAAATATAAAGACCCTAGCCCATAAATCCCTATGAATACTCTGTAGAGCGCCAGTCCGGCTTTTGTAGGGCTGGCGCTTTGCACATTGGGAGACTTAACGCTGTACTAAGGGACTAGGACTGGAGCAGAGGGCTAAATTCCCAAAGTGTCAGAGGTTAGTGAAAAATGAATAGCAGATCGTTAAGTGTTCGTTACAAAAGTTTTACTCCACTCTCATGAAGGCAGCCCAGACTTTAGTCATCAAAATCGGTACTTCTAGCTTGACTCAAGCGGATAGCGGCTATCTCGCACTCTCCACGATTGCGGCTTTAGTAGAAACGCTCAGCCAACTGCGTCGCCAGGGGCACCAGGTGATTTTGGTATCATCGGGTGCCGTTGGCATTGGCTGTGCTCGACTCGGCATGAGCGAACGCCCCCGCACCATAGCAATGAAGCAAGCCGTCGCCGCTGTCGGACAGGGAAGACTGATGCGGGTCTATGACGATTTATTTACCTCGCTCCAGCAGCCGATCGCCCAGGTGTTGTTAACTCGCAGCGACCTGGTGCAGCGCAGCCGCTATGTCAACGCCTATCGCACGTTCCGCCAATTGCTGAAGTTGGGAGTGGTACCAATTGTCAATGAGAACGATACGCTAGCCGTCGATGAGCTAAAGTTTGGCGACAACGATACGCTTTCAGCGATGGTGGCGAGTTTAGTGGAGGCAGATTGGCTGTTTCTGCTCACGGATGTCGATCGCCTCTATTCTGCTGATCCGCGCTCCAATCCTGACGCTAAACCGATTAGTCTGATAGACAAATTTGACCAACTGGAAGCACTCAATGTGGAAGTGGGCGATCGCGGCTCTGCGTGGGGCACAGGTGGCATGGTGACAAAAATTGCAGCCGCCCGAATTGCCGCAAATGCTGGAGTTCGCACGGTGATTACAGAAGGGCGATCGCCCCATAACATCGAGAAAATCCTTCAAGGAGAAGCCTTGGGAACCCAGTTTCAGCCACAGCCACAGCCATTCAACGCTCGAAAGCGCTGGATTGCTCACGGACTGGTGCCTGCCGGAAAGCTGTATCTCGATCCGGGTGCGGTCACTGCCATTTCTCAGGCAGGCAAATCACTCTTGGCAGCCGGGATTGCTGAAGTCGAGGGAGAGTTTCAAAGCCAGGATGCTGTGCAATTGTGCGATCGCAGCGGACAGGAGGTCGCTAGAGGCATCGTTAATTACAGCAGCAGTGAGCTACAAAAAATTAGAGGAGTTCACTCCGATAAAATTCCAGAAATTTTGGGCTATTCAGGCGCAGAAACAGTAGTTCATCGTGACAACTTAGTTTTGAATACCTGATGCAACTTCAATTTAGCTACCTTTTTAACAGAAACGGAGGGAGGGCTAAGCCCTCCCTCCGTTTCTGTTACTGAATTAAGTGCCTACCGATCTTTAGAACGCGCCAAAGTTGTAGCCAACACCTAGCATCAAGCCTACAGCCGGATTGTCAAACACAGTTGCATTCACAGCAGCCGTTGCAGTAATCCGGGATGTGATAGGCACATCTACTCCGCCTGAAAGCAGGAAGTCAACGCTACCATCATCTCCAGTAGAGATTGCAACGCCACCTCCAACATAAGGAGAAACTCGAAGACCTAGTTCTCCTGATACATCCTCTGTTACGTCGGTTACGCCAGGGATAAAGTCAAACGTGACGGGAACCAAAATGGTTGGATCATCAGAGAACAGGACAGCCGGACGTACAGACAAAAAGCTGGTTAAACCAATTTTGCTGAAGACGGCAAAACTACCTTCACCGAGGGCTGTGTCTCCATCACCGAGCCCGATGTTACCACCGACACCAATGTAGCTGGGACCAGACCGAGTTGAGCGACCGGGTGTAACACTCTGAGCAACTTGCCCAGCAGCAGGTTCAACGCTAGTTTCTTGTTCTTCAACAGTCTGACCGTCAACCATCTCAGGCTGTTCGGTTAAAGCTGCCGCAGAAGTTGAAGCTGTACTGTCTTCTACATACTCTTCGGCTACAGTTACAGATTCAGCCGGAGCTGCAGTGGAATTAGCTTGCTCCGTTTCAGGAGTCGCCGTGATTACTGGCAGTTCTTGAATGTCTGCCAGTTGAACTTGCGCTTCAGTCGTTACATCTAGTGCAGTTACATCTGGTGCAGTCAGACTTTCGCTGTCAGCAGTCACAGTCTGCTCAGGTTGAACGGGGGCGATCGCCAACCCAAGTTGAGTTTCTACTGCCTCTACTTCGCTTGCAGGCTGCTCACTCACAACATCAACCGATGCAGAATCTACAGTATTAGCCTGCGCAACCAGTGCATTGGAAACAAGGGCTAAAGCAGCAAGACTCAGCGAGACAGAAACATGTCTAAATAGCATGATGTTTACACTCACTCCTCAATGGTTCTTAGAAATTAAATGTCGATGCAGTCCAATCTCAGGTGGGTTGCCGTCTTCGACTTACACAAGTGCCTTGGAAACAGAGTAGTCAAGATCAAAAAGTACTCAGGTAAACCCATCGGTGAACCACCTGGTAGTTTGGACGTAAAAAGCCAGTTTTTGAGCCTTTACGTACAAATTTGATATCATTCAGACACTCAGTAGCGAACAATAAGCACTGGTATAGCCTGGGGCAAATGCCAGAGAATGGAACAGGCTCTATCCGCCAATTTAGGAAATTATGACGGCATATGCCACCAGTCTTGAGGCATATATGCAAATTTCGGTCGCAAAAGTCCAATTCTTTGCAAATTACTCTGGATTTTTAAGACTTGCTAAAAATCCGATCGCTCTTTGATTACTTTTCTCTCCAGTACTTTTTTCTACACAGTACTTTTGGAGTTGCCAACGGGTTCAATGACTTCTCTGACTCGATAAATTGGGCGACCCTGAGACTCATGGTAGGTTCGCATAGACAACTCCGCCAACAGCCCAAAGCTAAATAGCTGAACTCCAGTGAGGAACAGCACAACCGCCAGAATCAGGAGGGGGCGATCGCCAATGCTTTGATCTAGCCCCAGCTTGAGAAAACTGAGGTACACGCCCAACAGAATCCCCAACGCCATCGAAACTAAACCAAACCAGCCAAACACATGCATCGGGCGGGTGAGGAATTTTTTCATGAAGAAGATCGTAAACAGATCCATCAACACGCGAAACGTTCTCCCCAAGCCATATTTACTCTGTCCAAAGCGACGAGCATGATGGCGCACAGGCATTTCTGTGATCCTGGCTCCTTCGATAAAAGCCAGCGCGGGCAAAAAGCGATGCAGTTCCCCATACAGGTTCAAATCGGCGACCAATTCTGAGCGGTAGGCTTTGAGCGAGCAGCCATAGTCATGCAGCTTTACGCCAGTCACTTGCCCAATCAACCAATTTGCTATTTTGGAGGGCAGCAAGCGAGTTAAGGCTGCATCCTGCCTGTTTTTGCGCCAACCGCTAACCAGGTCATAGCCTTCCTCTAATTTCGCCACCAGTTGCGGAATGTCTGCTGGATCATTCTGCAAATCTCCATCCAGCGTAATTAACACGGCACCCCTAGCGTAATTAAAGCCAGCCGCCATAGCTGCGGTTTGTCCATAATTTCGCCGCAAAACCACCACGCGTAAATCTTTTCGCAACTTTGCCTGCTGGTAAAGCAACTCCGTCGTGCCGTCGGTAGAGCCATCGTCTACACAGATAATCTCATAGGAAAAATGATGGTCTTTGAGAATTTGCGAGACCTGATCCAGCAAATGGGGAACACACTCTACCTCGTTGTAAATCGGCACGATGATAGACAGGTCAAGCTGTAGCGCTGACGCAGATCGGTCGCTATGGTAGTCGGGATGCAGCACTGTTTTCATGGACACTCACTCACACTCAAACTGAATACTCACACTTGATCGCTTGCAATCGCTCTCTAGAAGTGTCGCCGTATGGCTAAGCTATATTCTACGGCTGTAGAGCCAGGCTATTCCCGCACCTGCTAGTTCTGCTAAAAGGCTCACTAAGCGGTAGACTGCGACTGCACTGACGACCATTGCAGGTGGAAAGTAGTTATCCAGAAGGGCGATCGCCGTTGCTTCAAAAACGCCAATGCCACCGGGTGCGCCAGGAATTATCAATCCTAGCAGCCATGCAACGCTAAAAGCACCTAGCAATAACGGAACTTGATCCCAGGTGATCGCCCTGAGCGCCATCACCGTGAAACAAAAGCCTGCGCCTCGAAGCCCCAGAAATATTAACTCTCCCAGGAGTGGCAAGAAAGGATAATGCTGAATCGGAGGAATAGCCGGAGCAGGATTTTCAGTGCTATCAGCATCAACCCCTGTTTTGGGCTTTTTCAACCGACCGACTAACCGAATTGCCGGATTCAAGCTACGGGGATGCACCGCAACCAGCACCACGCCTAAACCAAGCAATTGCAAACCTTTGTAAGCTGCCGAACTGCTGACCAGCGCAACAATCAGTGCCGCTGCCGCCATCAGCAGCGGTTCTAGCAAAACGCTCAAGCTAGCAATTTCTAAAGGAATGCCTGCGGCTTTAGCCGCCCAGGCGCGTCCATAAAAGTGCCAGACGTTCCCCGGCAAATATTTGGCAACGTTCGTTTGCAGGTAAACTCGACTGCTCCAAAAGCCAGACACCGGATGATTTAACCCCGCTAAAATCCATCCCCATACCCAACCCGTCCAAACATGCGCTAGCAGCGTGATAGTGAGAGCGATCGCCAAATATCCCCAAGCTTCTGCTCCTACCCGAATGGATGCAACTTCCTGCCAATGATCCCTCAAGGTTTTAGCAATGAAAAATAGCGTCCCACCCAGGATGAACCAGCGGAGGTAAGGTTTTAGTTTTTGCATGAGGGGAGGGAGAAAGAGGGAGGTTAGGGATTAGGGGTGCGGAGTACTTTATACAGAATCCGTTTCGTAAAGAAGAACTATTGAGTGTACGGGCGAAGCATTCGGCAGAAGAATTGTGCTTCAGTGGCAGAGATTGTGACCGAATGCTTCGCCCCTATAGATGCCGCTATCCTACAGACAAATTTGGTACCACCTATTTAGGAAGAGATGGGGGATGCCTTTAAAGACTTGTGCAATTAGAGTTTTAGGTGTCAGGACTTTTATAGCTGGCGATCACGCGACCTGCACCCCGTAGCTGATGATAGTAGGCTTTGGCGATCGCTCCCCCCTCAGCAGACAGCGGATCGATACCAATACCATTGCGCCCGATCGCCTTACCAGAGCTGTGGATGTAGCCTTCTTCGCCCAGATAAAGTCCAACGTGAGTACAGCGATCGCGACTGCCAAAGAAAACTAAATCTCCTGGCTGCAACTCCTCTACAGCAATCGGTTGAACAAATGCCTCCTGCTGATAGGCATCTCTGGGTAGCCAGATGCCAACCGCAGCAAAAGCCGTTTGAACTAATCCAGAACAGTCATAGTTCGGCCCAACCGTGCCGCCCCAGAGATAATGGTTAGGTTGGGTCATCGCTTTGCGGGCAAAAGTAATCACCCTGGGTAAACGGGCTTGGATTTTGGATGGGGAGATGGCGATCGCCCGATAATTTTCTTCTGCCACGCTCAGCAAATCCAGGTCTTCTAAGGGCAGCCAGCCTGGATAGTCATCTTCACAGAGGCAAACTTTAACCGCACCTGTACTGTTTTGAACTGCTCCTAGACTGTCTTGAGGCTCTAAAGCGGCTTGATCTGAGAGTGATACAATACGCAACTGACGACCCGCTACTGCTTGAGTTGCCAGGTCTTTGAGTTCAGGCGAATCATACAAGTTGAGGTTTGTTTGACACTGATATTCAACTGGTCGTCCCGCAATCAGAGCCGACTGCAATTCTGAGAAAGAAACCATATCTAAAACTCAAAATTCAAAACTATTTCTCAACTGGGTATGACATTTTTTCGTCGAGATGAATCGTTAGAACAGTGGGGCGATCGCATTCTCGCTGCGACCTGGGCAGAATTTCCGGGCTTAGCCCAAAACCAAATTGCCCTGACCTGGATCGTCTACGATGATCCGGTTCCTGTAAATACCGGAGGAGCACTTAGCCCCGCCGAATTTTGGCAGCACTCGGTACGCGGCTTTGCCTATCGTGGGGTCGAGCGAATTTATCCAGCCAGCGTCGTAAAGCTGTTTTACCTGGTCGCCGTCTATGAATGGCTGGAGCGCGGCATGATTGCCCCGTCTGCCGAATTAGACCGGGCGATTCGCGACATGATCGTAGATTCAAGCAACGACGCAACTAGCCTGGTAGTAGATATATTGACAGGCACAACCAGCGGGCCAGAACTCCCTGCCGCTCCGTTTGAAACCTGGAAAAATCAGCGCAACCTGATCAACCGCTATTTTCAGTCACTCAACTGGACTGAATTGGAAACAGTCAATATCAATCAAAAAACCTGGTGTGACGGCGCTTACGGACGCGAACGAGCATTTCTGGGAGAGCTAATGGAAAACCGCAATATGCTGACAACAAACGCCGTAGCGCGATTGCTGCACAGCATTATAGGCGGTGTGGCAGTGTCATCGGGGCGATCGCAAACGATGATGGCGCTGATGCAGCGTCGTCTTGACCCGGAAGCCCTGGCTGCCGATCCTGAAAATCAGGTGACGGGCTTTTTGGGTGCAGGACTGCCTCAGACTGCCAGGGTATGGTCTAAGGCAGGGCTGACCAGCAAAGTTCGCCACGATGCCGCCTATGTAGAATTGCCGGAGCGATCGCCCTTTTTGCTGGTCGTTTTCACTGAAGGCGAAGCGCATAGCAAAAATGAAGCCATCCTTCCATTCGTGGCTCAACAGGTAACCGCCGCGATTGACTCAATAAGCGCCTCGACCTAGCCGAACCGTTTTCTGAGAATCGATGCTCCAATCAGGTCTAAGGCTTTTTGCCTGGCGCAAATAGGGATGATGAATCTCAGCTAACGGGTCTAGCATGTTGACGTGGATCAGCAGACGAATACAGCGCTCTAGACTGCCCTCGACATGCATTTGCTGGACATCCAGCAGCGGTACATTTTGCCAGTGAACCCGTTCACGGGCGATCGCCGCTGGAAAAATCGCATCCAAATCACGAGTCACCGAAAACGTAGCGCTGACAATATCGTCCGGGTCAATTGGGTTGAGGCTTTCCAATTCATCTAGCAGTTCCCTCACCGCATCGCGAATTGCCTCAACCGAATTTTCTGAGACTGTCGTTGCCCCTCGAATTGCCCGAACTTTCCAGCCCACGTTAAAGCCCTCCCATTAAATGACTAGAAGCTATATTTAGTTTGCGCCCCCAAGCGGACGTTTGAGAAGTCTAGCCTATAGCCTGAATCAATGCAGGATTAACTCTGAGGGAAGAAATTGAGTTTAATTCAGTTTAGGTCACTTCCAGCACCTATTTGCCAAACGACCTAGAATCAATGCCCCTAGGGACGGTATAGCCACAGGGGTAAACCGCTTGTAGCTAATTCAAACTCTACCCAGTCAACTCCGGTTGACAGTCCCGTATGCAACTGAACACTACCCGACAGGACCCGATTTAGCAGGCTTTTTCGCTCCTCCAGGGTATAGCACTGTGTTTTGTCGGGGTCAAGTCCAGCCAACTCTGCGGCCCAGCGGCGAGCATCTTCTTCGGTCCCCAAGCGATCGACTACGCCTAACGCTAGTGCCTGCTGTCCGGTAAAGATACGTCCATCTGCAAAGCTCTTAACCGTATCTACAGCAAGATTTCTAGCTTCGGCAACTGTTTGTACAAATTGCTGGTAGCTGACATCGATCAATTCCTGCAAAATGTGCTGCTCCGGCTCAGTCAACTCTCGATCAAAAGCGAGGATGTCTTTGTAGGGTCCAGACTTGATCACCTTAAAGGAAACGCCAATTTTATCAAGCAGGCGTTCCAAGTTGTTACCCCGCAGGATCACACCAATGCTGCCGGTAATCGTCCCAGGATTGGCAACAATGTGGTCAGCTCCCATGCCGATGTAAACCCCTCCCGAAGCTGATATGTTGCCAAAGCTAGCAACGATCTTGACCTTTTCTCGCAGCTTTCTGAGAGCGCTGTAAATTTCCTGAGAATCGCCAACTGTTCCACCGGGGCTGTCAATTCTCAGCAGCAGCACCGGAAATTTTCTTTCTTCAACTGTTTTGAGAGCTTCTAAAACTCGTTTGCGGGTTGATCCAGCGATCGCTCCGGTAATTTCAATGCGGGCAATTTGTTTCCGAGAACTCGGCTTAAAGGGCCAGATCATAATGTAGTGAAGCGATTAGACAGTTAAGTTTATTAAGCAAGGCTAAATTATAGTGTGCCTTATCTAGAGAAATTTGGTGGAGCGATCCAGCACCACCGCCACAGCAATTCTTAATATAAGTACATATTCAGTTAATATATGTAAAAGCCTGAGCCAGAATCATGCATCTAAAACTAACCGAGTCCCGACTACCCTTTGCATCACTTCTGCTGATTGCCCCCTTCTTCCTTTGGGGCACTGCAATGGTGGCGATGAAAGGGGTGATGCCTCACACAACTCCGCTGTTTTTGGCAGGCATTCGGCTAGTGCCCGCAGGCGTGTTAATTCTGATTGTTGCTGCACTCATGGGCAGGTCCCAACCCAAAGGTTGGCTTGCCTGGCTCTGGATCGGCTTATTTGGGCTTGTAGATGCGACCTTATTTCAGGGTTTTCTGGCAGAAGGGTTAGCTAGAACCGGGGCTGGTTTGGGTTCAGTCATGATTGACTCACAGCCACTCGCAGTCGCGGTGATGGCACGGTTTTTGTTTGCGGAACAGGTGGGACTGTGGGGTTGGCTGGGGTTGGCGTTTGGTGTATTTGGAATTAGTCTGCTGGGCTTACCGGATGCCTGGATTTTGGCTTTTTTACACGGTGAGGTATCTGTCAGCGGGCAAATCGGGGTAGAGGCAGTGCAGCGGCTTTTTCAGAGTGGCGAATGGCTGATGCTGCTGGCAGCACTATCGATGGCGGCAGGTACGGTAATGGTGCGGTTTGTTTGCCGCTATGTCGATCCGGTTGTGGCAACGGGCTGGCACATGATCTTGGGGGGAATGCCCTTGTTTGCACTCTCTGCAACGGCAGAGGCGCAGCAGTGGGTACAGCTTCAACTTCCTGACTGGATGGCTTTGAGCTATTCAACGATTTTTGGCAGTGCGATCGCCTACGGCTTGTTTTTCTACTTTGCTTCTAGCGGCAACTTGACCAGCCTCAGTTCATTGACCTTTCTCACGCCTGTCTTTGCGCTACTGTTTGGCAATCTATTTCTAGCGGAGGTGCTTAGCCCAATTCAATGGATTGGGGTCGGCTTTACCCTGGTCAGTATCTATTTGATCAATCAGCGGGAGAATTTGGCTGAGAAGCTTCAAGGTTTGATGCAGCGGCAGAGGGAGCGATCGCTCACATATCAGGCAGCAAGTAGCACTGAAGGCAAATCTGCCTTTTCAAATTCGCTACCTTTACCGAACAGTGATCCTACTGAGGTATCATCGGTAAACATAGGGATGCGTGACTCAGAATCAGAATAGCTTTAACAGGAAATATAGACAGACAAAAAGAAACTCGGTCCGGCTGTCAATTTTGTATTGAGAATTAGCAATATCTAAAATTGAGAGAGCGATCGCCCTATTGCGGCGTTTGAGATGATTGATTTCTATAATTGAGTCTGTCTACACAAGCTAAGAATTGGACTAGCATCAAGTCTTGTTAGTTATAGCTGCTTATCTAACTATGTCCGAGTTTGACAAGCTGAATATGAATATTATGTCTTGACTTAATATTCCTGTGTTTTTTCTGTGTTGGTTGCCAAAATCTAACTCTGATGTTTCGTTTTATGAGTAACATCTATTCTCAACTCATGTCTTTAGCATTTACCCTGGCAAAAGCCGCACTCCTGTAGCCCAGCTAGATTTTTACTCCTAAACAATCGGGAATCGTTTTGTGGAATAACCATCAGGATTGAGTTAGCTTGAGTTGACATCTGCTCGAATACCCGGACTAGATCTTCGATCCCAAACTCGAACTACCATGTCCTATCGTTTAAGTTTATTGTTAGTTACCTGCCTTACGGGCCTTGGTGTAATCCCCGTCTTACCTCTGGGATTGCGAGTCGATGCAGCTGTAACGCTTCAAGAAATCACAAACTCCACGGATGCTTTTGCTCCGGGTCAACGGTCTGGCACTAACGCTTTCATGATGGAGCTAGCCCAGTCCGAGTCTTCGCCTTCTCCATCTGCTACGCCAGAATTACCGAATCTCTTGCCTGGTAGCCAGGGGCAAGCTGTGACTCAACTGCAAACCATTTTGCAGGAGCTAGGTCACTACACCGCAGCAGTTGATGGAAAGTATGGAGACAGCACCGCTGAGGCAGTCTCCAAATTTCAGCAAGCAGCAGGTCTAACGGCAGATGGTCGAGTTAACACTGAAACTTGGGAAAAACTGATAGCAGCCCAAGCAACAGAGGCAATAGAAGCAACAAATACTTCAACCGATGCTTCAGGAGCTACAGAATCAACCGCCGAAACTGAATCTGCTGAGGCAACCAATGCATCCAGCAGTGGTCTAACCTGGTGGATCTTGAGCTTTTTGGTAGTCCTGGGGGTTGCAGGTGGACTGTTTTACTTCCTACGGATGGAAAAGCTTGATGCAAAGCGTCCTAGTTCCTCATTAAAAGGTGGATTAGCTGACCAGTCGCCGACGCTGGAAACCCCCACCCGCCCGTATTTCCCAAACGGCAGCAGCAAGCGTGATTTAGTTCGTTCTGAGGTAGTTTCCGGACACATGGAAGATGCTTCAGATATGGAGGGGACTTCTCGACTCTCCAAGATAGACATCGTTCAGGAGTTAGTCAGAGATTTGCACAGCCCTGACCCCAGTAAGCGACGCAAAGCAATTTGGGAATTGGGACAGCGGGGAGATTCGCAATCACTTCAGCCACTAGTAGATATGATGATTGATGCGGATTCCAGCCAACGAAACTTGATCTTGGCAGCTATCTCGGAAATTGGCGTGCGATCGCTCAAACCCGTTAACCGTGCCCTGCTGATCTCGCTGCAAGACAATAGCCCTGACGTTCGTAAAAACGCGATTCGAGATTTGACCCGGATCTACGATCAAGTCGCGCAAGTTAGTCATCTGCTGCGCCATGCGGCTGAAGATGGCGACGACGAAGTGCGGGAAACAGCCCGTTGGGCCTTGGGTCAGCTTAATCGCATTAAAACTTTGACCGACTCTTTGCCAGAGTCAGGGGCAAATTCAACGGCTCTCCCGAATTCTGTAAAACAAGAGCAACTGCCGCAAGATTCCTCGACTAGCTCTGATCGCCATACTGAGGAATCCGAGCCGCCTAGCTCAAATTATTACTCAGAAAATTCGTCTGGCTCAAATTATTACTCAGAGGATGCTCCCGTTTCAGGGACAAGCGATTCAAACTCAAATTCAAACTCAAATTCAACCAACGAAACTTTCTGGTAGCGCTATTAGTTGCAAATGTAGGTTGGATTGAGGCACGAAACCCAGTGAGTACAACAGTTGTGTTGGGTTCCGCTTTGCTTCACCCAACCTACTGATTCAAGAAGGGGGTTCCGGTGCAAAGAACTCATAGCGATTTTTGCCTAGCTCTTTAGCACTGTACATGGCTCGGTCTGCTTTGACCATCAAATCATCCATGTCCGTTCCATCGAGGGGATAGATGCTGATGCCAAGGCTGGTCGTGATCAGAATGGACTGTTCTTCCAGGACAAACTTTTTTGCGAGCGTCTCCAAAATCTTTTCAGCCACTCTAGCAACATCTTGAACACCAGGAATTGCTGGAAGCAACACAACAAATTCATCCCCACCCAAACGCGCTACCAGGTCGCTGCCTCTGAGGCATCCTGTTAACCGTTGGGCGACTGCCTTGAGCAGCAGGTCACCGACCTGATGCCCAAGCGTGTCATTGATGGCTTTAAACCCATCCAGATCAAGAAACAGCAATGCAGCTAGCTGTCCGTGGTCACTAGCCCAAACTAAAGCCTCCTGCAAACGGTCTTGCAGCAGTTTTCGATTAGGTAACCCGGTCAGCGGATCGTGATAGGCCATTTGCCGCAGGTGGGTTTCAGCTTGCATTAGCTCAGCGTTAGAGCGCACCAATTCGGCAGCGGTGCGTCTCAATTCTTCTTCTACTTTTTTGCGCTGAGTGATATCGCGAATGATGCCGACCAGAAACTGGTTGCCCGCTGCATCTCGGTGGAGCGATCGCTTGGTTGCAATCAGGTGGGTGATTCCGTGAGCATCGGTGAATTCTTCTTCACTTTCTTGAGCGGTTCCCGTTGCAAAAGTCAGTTCATCTTGCTGCCGAAACGCGATCGCTTGTTTCTCTGAGAAAAAATCGCTGTCTGATCGTTCTAAAAGTGCTTGCAGCGGCTGCCCAATTAAGCGACAGTAAGCCTCGTTGAGTACGATCCAGCGATGGTGATTGTCCTTCACAAATATCGGGTCGGGAATGGTGTTAATGACAGATTGCAGAAATTCTTTTGACTTTTTCAACTCTTCCTGGAGGTGAGCAATGTAACCCGTAACGGCAACCGCAGAACCGACCAAAGCCATCGCAGCAGGAACCAGCGGAATCCACCATCCTTGAAGTAAGGCAAGGTAGCAAATTCCGGTTAGGCTGGCGCTGACAACCAGAACGCTAAGTGCAGACTTGCGCGGAGATCGAAGCTCCCAGACTACGCTAGCCCCGACCCAAGACCAGACCAAGATCCAGCCAAGTTCCAGTGGATCGGGCCAAACTCTAAGGAGCGATCGCCCCTCTAGCGCTGCCCCTAAAATTTGATGAATAAAATTGGCATGAAGCTCAACCCCTGACATCTGACGGATTTCTTTCCCCAAGCCGCTACTGTTGGAGGTATAGAAAAAATCCTTGAGGCTGACTGCCGTAGAGCCAATTAAAACAATGCGATCGCGCAGCAAATCGGGCGGCACATTTCCGGTCATCACATCGCTCAGGGAGATCATCTCGAACCCAGACGGAGCATTGTAAAAGTTGACCAACACCTGATACCCGCCGCTATTTCTCATTCGTATATAGCCACCATCACTGGGCTGAAACTGATGGAAGACTGCCTGCCCTAACTGGAGATACTTAGGATTGACATTGGCTGGTTTTGGCTCAACGTTTTCTGACTGCAAATAGACTAGGGCGAGCTTTAACGCAAAACTGGTGTGAGTTTGCCCATCTACCGTCCAATACAGCAAAGAGCGACGGATTCTGCCATCGTCATCTACGACAACGTTGTTAAAACCGATTTGATTTCTGTTGCTTAGCGCGGCAGGTGGAGCAACTGCAAAACTGTTTTCGTCCTCAATTTTTTCAATTCCGACCAGGTTAGAGGTTGTCTCAAAGACCTGCTCTAGCTCAGACTGACCTGCCCCAACCGAAAAGTCTCGGTAGATGTCCAGCCCAATTGCACGAGGCTGATAGGAAGCTAGCTTTTGCAGCAGTTCTGCCATTCTTTGGTCGGGCAGGGGCCATTCCTGAATTTGCCGCAAATCTTGCTCATCAATGCCGACAATTACGATTCGATTGTCAATCGCTTCTGCAGGACGCAAACACGAAAGCTGATCAAGGGCTGAAAGCTCTGCTGACTGCAATAGCCCAAACATTCGCAGTAAAACGACGCATCCTGCAACACTTGTAGCAGTTGGCCAAACTCGGCGATCGCCCTTCAGCCATTGCTTAAAATTTGCTCGTGGACGGGTTGCTTCTTCGTCTGGCTGCGTGGGTAGGTTCAAGTCTGTGCCCTCTATTTCAGCTACGGTTCATGCAGCAATGTAAACAAGAAGGAAAGAAATGAATTGGAGGAATGCAGTCCCTCAAGCTCATCCTTTCTTCTGACGCTAACTGAGCTGCCCCTGTAACTTTTTTGCCTAGAGTGCCCGGTGGAAGCTGAATAATATCTCCCTCAGTTGAACTTTTTTATCTTTTCTAGAGAGTAAAATTTGTCACCTCCCTCTAGAAAAGTCCTGGGGTTGCCAACTCCTTACAGAAATCCATCGCACCTTCAAGCCTCATCTTTCCAAACCCAGTCAACATTGGGTTTGATTTTGGCTAAGTTCTAACCTTTATTTAGAAGGGGAATCTGGATACGAAAGGATGAATTGGACAAAACTTCGTTAACGCCTGCAAAGTCAAGCTGAATCTGCCCTGAGATCACTGCGATCGCTGCGGTGATAGCGATCGCCTGAATAACGGAGACAGCTTTGTAGCTAAGGGAGCGTGCCATGACGAATTCTCTGATCAGGATATTATTCGTTATCGTGCCTATTTAGAGAAATAGAAGTGACTTCAACGCCCTTCTTGGTGAGATCTTCATCACAACTAACACCAATTCCTAAAATTAGGGCTATAGGTGGAGGGGCATCCCACAGAGCGGGATGCCCCTCCACCTATAGCCTCTTTTGAGAGAAACGTTATAACAAGTTACCTTCCTAAAATTTTTGGGAAAGCCAAAATTTTTTAGTTGCTTGAGAGGGCCGTCCCACCTTTGCAGTAGAATGACCTTCTGTGGAAAATCTGAATTGATGGCTAGGGTGCAAGCAACGGTGTTGACTTCCCCATACCAATTTTCCAGCTCATTGCTCAGACACTCTTGTTGAACTCGCCTGCCGATCATGCCAAAGGTTCTCGTCTCAGATCCAATTGACCAAGTTGGAATCGATATTCTCTCTCAAGTTGCCCAGGTCGATGTCAAAACAGGTCTACCAGTAGAAGAGCTGGTTCAGATCATTCCAGACTATGACGCACTCATGATCCGCTCTGGCACCCGTGTGACGCAAGAGGTGATTGAGGCTGGGACTCAGCTCAAAATTATCGGACGTGCGGGCGTTGGGGTTGACAATGTTGACGTGCCTGCGGCGACCCGTCGCGGTATTGTTGTCGTCAACTCGCCCGAAGGAAACACGGTTGCCGCAGCCGAACATGCGGTGGCAATGATGCTGTCGATGTCGCGGCATATTCCTGATGCTAACCAGTCCGTTAAAAGCGGCAAGTGGGATCGCAAAAGCTTCACAGGGGTAGAAGTTTATAAGAAAACATTGGGGATCGTAGGGCTAGGCAAAATTGGCTCTCATGTGGCGGCGATCGCCCGTTCAATGGGAATGCGCCTGCTGGCCTTCGATCCGTTTCTCTCTACCGAACGCGCCGACCAAATTGGCTGCCAGTTAGTTGAGCTAGACTTGCTGTTCCAAGAATCGGACTACATCACACTGCACTTGCCCAAAACGCCAGAGACCTATCACTTGATTAATAGTGAATCTCTGGCAAAAATGAAGCCCACCGCTCGAATCATCAACTGTGCCAGAGGTGGCATTATTGACGAGCAGGCATTAGCAGAGGCGATCGAGCAGGGCAAAATTGCTGGGGCTGCGCTGGATGTATACGAGACAGAGCCGCTGGGTGATTCTCCTTTGCGATCGCTGGGTAAAGAGGTCATCCTGACTCCGCACTTGGGTGCATCCACAGAAGAAGCTCAGGTTAACGTCGCTATTGATGTCGCCGAGCAAATCCGTGATGTGCTGTTAGGATTGCCCGCTCGTTCTGCGGTTAACATTCCTGGTCTACGACCTGACTTGTTGGAAAAACTGCGTCCTTACTTGCAACTGGCAGAAACCTTAGGCAACCTGGTTAGCCAACTGACAGGAGGACGGGTCGAGTCATTCAACGTCAGGCTGCAAGGCGAGTTAGCCAATAGCGAAAGTCAACCTGTTGTAGTCGCTGCGCTGAAAGGACTGCTCTCTCACGCCCTGCAAGAGCGAGTCAATTACGTCAACGCCAGCATTGAGGCAAAAGAACGGGGAATTCGGGTGATCGAAACCCGTGATGCTGCGGTCAAAGACTATACGGGATCGCTGCACCTGATGGCTAAAGGCTCTCTCGGCGAACATTCAGTGACGGGAGCGCTGTTGGGCGATAGCGAAATTCGGATCACCAGCATTGACGAATTTCCGATCAACGTTCCGCCTAACCGCTACATGCTGTTTACGCTGCACCGTGACATGCCAGGAATCATTGGCAAAATCGGTTCTCTGCTAGGCAGCTTCAATGTCAACATTGCCAGTATGCAGGTTGGACGCAAGATTGTCAGAGGTGATGCAGTCATGGTGCTAAGCATCGATGACCCACTGCCCGAAGGCATTTTGGCAGAAATCGTCAAAGTCCCAGGCATTCGCGATGCTTATACCGTAACGCTTTAGCCACGATCAAAAAATTCTATCTTGATCCATCTGTTCGCTTAGCCAAGCCCGAATGGTTTGGTGCACTTCTCCAGCAACCTCATCTAATCCATGACCTGCGTTGGGGTAAAGCACCAGCCGCTTGGGCTCAAGTGCCCTATTGTAGACGTAGCGTGAGCAGAGTGACGACAACACAGAATCGTGTGTACCATGCAGCAGCAATAGTGAGCAGTGGCTTGCCAATGCTGAAACAGAATCTGTGCCGTAGGATTGTGTTGCTAGAGTCACCACCGTGCGAACCACCTCTGCTTGAGCTGCTGCTTGAATTACAACCGCACCGCCAAAAGAATGACCAATCAGGGCGATCGCCTCAATTCCTTCATTCTCTAGATAATTGATGCCCGCTAACACGTCTAGAACGGACTCTTTCAGGTGCGTGGAGTTGCGAAACTGAAGGCGTAGTGCAGCAATGCCATCACTCATTAAGTCTTGACAAAGCCGAGGATAAAGCCCTTGCGCGGGGGTATCCCAATTTCCACCAATTCCACCAACCCAAATCGCAGCTTGTTTAGTTGCTTCTATTCGGTAATATTGGCAATGAACAACTCCTTGGGGTGTTGCCAGTTCAATTGGATAGTAGCTGTGCTGACGGGGTTCGCCCCCAAAATCTTGAAACATCGTTCTGAAAGGCTTACTGTTGCTAGATAGCACACGCTTTCTCCTATCTTGTATAGATTCAGTTTCAACGTGGCGGGGATAAATATCCTCTACCTGAAGCCCAGGATAGGTCTGCGATTCCATTAAGATGAAAGGTTACCCCAAACACAGTTAGGCCGTAGAAACGGTTACTTATTAAATACTTATTGAATAGGTAAACAGGGACGGAGATTCTCATCAAAAACGTAGCATCCGTTCACGTCCAAGCTGTTCTCTAAGTTAATGACATCCTGGCTGCTAGAACTCACGGTAACATCTGGAATAGCCCTCTGGTTTTGACTACTGCTGCGACTGTTGGGATGGGTAGCACAGATTCGGGTTAAATTCACTACTCTGCCATCTTCGGTTCATATGTAGCAAAAGAAAGTATCGTTCAAGTTAGATTCGCTCAACAGCGGAGAGATCAATGGAAAAATAAGAGTGTCGCCAGCAGCAATCTAGGTAAGAGAGGCGATCGCCAACCATAAGAAAGTAACCGTCAAAACACCTGTCAAACTCAAAAACTTCAGCATAGGATTACTTCGATACAATTGGAGAACTCACTTACAACTCAAAACTCAAAATCTATCACTTGCATAAATGCTTGTGTGGAAATGCCAACGCTAGTTAGCACAATGCTTAACGCACTTACGACGGGTAATATTTTCAGCAATCGCCGTTGACTGAGAACTTGTTTTAACAGTCGCTTAGTGTAAACGAGCAATCACTCCAATCCAGTCAGCACGATCGCTAAACCTGTACTGAACGCCAGCACCAACACCAGCCCAACAGCCACATTACCTAAAGCGATCGCGCTAAGCAACAACTAAATCATGTACCTAATCGTGAGCATGAGTATGGCTATGGATAGGGAAACCCTCACACTCACTATGTCTTTGAATCGGGATAAGCCGCTTATGTTATGGAAAAAGTTCTTTCAATAATCGGCTTATGTTAAAGCGCTGCATGAGTAGGTTCAAATCGCCAGCAGTACTCCACCAACTGTATATCCTACAAACCCTGACGTGGTGAGAGCGATCGCTGAGTTGGGGTCAATACAAGTAGACTTCATCCATTTGGATTGCAGACGAAGCAATTTTTTTGGTGCTGTGAACAAAAGCCTCAGCCAAAGTCTCAATATCCACCCAATCTGCCTCTGCGTTTGGTCTCGCGTTCGGCTTGACGAAAGAGGAACAGTCCCAAAGAAAAATAGACGACTCCATTGGCGAGGGCGATCGCCCACTGTCCCCAGTTCAGCCCCAATTCCCGCGCCATCAGATCTCGCAGTAGTCCTGCTCCGGGTGTCATCGGCAGCAGCAGCGCAAATATTCTGCCTGACCCAACCCAGGTCTCAGTAGGAACGGATAGTAAAAATAGCAAAGCAAATTGAAAAATACCGAGTAATTGTTGGACTCGTTTCAACAACAGGGCTAGGGACCCCATTGCAAACGCTAGCCCGTAGGCTCCTAGCAGCACGGTGATAAAGGGCAATAGCAGACTGGGCGGAAAGGAAAGCTGACTGCCCGTGATCGCAATGATGATGAGTAAAATGCTGATATTAAGTGTGATTTGAATGGTGAGACTGGCGATCGCTCTCACCAAAAAAACCTTTGATGCATTAAAAGGTGAGAGAAAAAGCTGCTCCAAAGTTCCGGTTTGCGCCTCATTTTGCAAACCTCCAGCAATGTCACTCATGATAAACAATACTAGTGTCCACAGGACATAGCCAATTACAACGGCGTCCAGGCGATCGCCAAACTGAAGCCCTGGTCCTGCAATATATTGGGCACTGAGAAAGAGTCCATAAAAAATGGAGGTTGTGATAATGATGCCGCCAATTGCCTCTGTAGAATAGCGAATCAGTTGAATCCAACTGCGCCTGAGTTCTGCCAAAAATAGCTCAACCAAGGGTTTTCTCCCGCACCAGTTTTAGAAAAATATCTGTTAAGTTCGCTTGATCTCGGTAGACTCTGACCAGTGGTAGAGGCTTCAGCACATCAAGGATTTGATATAGCTCGTCTGACTCACGCACATAAATCAACTGTCCTTGAAAGGTGCCACCTAACTCTTTCACTTTACTCACTTTTTCTGAGTCTAAAGGATGCTCTAGCTCAATCGTGTAAGCGGTTCCTGAGAACTGGCGAATCAGTTCTGAAGTAGGTTCTTCAATTGCAATTTTGCCCTGTTGGATAATTGCGACCCGATCTGAAAGTTCTTCTGCAATGTCGAGTTGATGTGTAGTGAGTAAGATGGCTCGCCCCTCAGCAGCAATTTCACGAATCAACTGTTTTACGGTTTGGGTAGCTTCTACATCCAGTCCTAAAGTGGGCTCATCCAACAACAACAGTTGCGGATCGTGAATTAGGGAAACGGCGATCGCCAGTTTTTGCTGCATCCCGCGTGAGAGCGTTTGCACGGTCGTACTTCTTTTGTCGGCTAGCCCAAATCGTTCCAATAATTCTTGCCCACGCTGCCGAGCAGTACGACGAGTTAGAC
This sequence comes from Leptolyngbya sp. FACHB-671, assembly GCF_014695745.1. Taxonomy (NCBI): domain Bacteria; kingdom Bacillati; phylum Cyanobacteriota; class Cyanophyceae; order Leptolyngbyales; family Leptolyngbyaceae; genus Leptolyngbya; species Leptolyngbya sp. FACHB-671. The sequence goes on from NZ_JACJOV010000048.1 coordinate 123,344, forward strand.
CGCGCAGCACGCCAAAATATTCCAAATTTTCCTGGGGCGTGAGTCGCCAGTAGAGGTTGCGGTTGCCCTCCAAAACAGCACCAAGCGATCGCAAGGCACGTGAGTCGCGATGAGGATTGCGTCCAGCAATGCTGACCCACCCCTGATCAGGCAAAATCAGCCCAGCAATCATCTTGATCGTGGTTGTTTTTCCGGCTCCATTTGGCCCTAAAAATGCCAGAACCTCACCCACCGACAATTCCAGGGAAACATCCTGAACTGCTTCTAGCACCTTGCCCTGAGATCGATAAGTTTTTCGCAGACGTTGAGCTTCGAGGACTCTCATAGTATTTCTAAGATTGACTGAAGTAGAGAGCCAGAAGAAGCACCTCTTAACCTGTATTCTCACAAATTTGAAAGGGGTAAGGTAAGCTGCAAAATGGTAGATGTGCTTTTATCTAACTCACGCTAGCCTGATCGGTTGATCCGTGTGAATGAGGTGTACGTATGTTTATTCCACCGGGATTTTATCAACACTCTGTCATGACCTCACTGGGAAAGATGGTCTACTACACGGCTGAGGGTCAGCCTTGGGTGACTCAAGAAGTGCCCCATGCCGATGTCCCTACACTCGTCTTCTTTCACGGCTTTGGTGGCGGCTCTTCTTCCTATGAGTGGTCTAAGGTTTATCCTGCCTTTGCCGCCCAATATCGCATCCTGGCACCTGACCTGATCGGCTGGGGGCAGTCTGACCATCCCGCCCGCGACTATAAAGTTGAGGACTATGTAAACACGCTGATTGAATTCATGGAAAAGACGTGCAGTGGACCGACAACGGTGATTGCGTCGTCTTTGACGGCTGCTTTTGCGATCCGAGCGGCGATCGCCCGTCCTGAATTGTTCAAATCCCTCATCCTCACTACCGCCGCAGGGCTATCTGACTTTGGTGAAAACTACACTCGCAGCTTCTTCACTCAATTAGTGAATATTCCTGTAGTTGATCGCCTGTTTTACACTGCTGGAGTCGCTACCGGCTTTGGCATTCGCAGCTTTTTGGAACAGCGTCAATTTGCCCGTCCAGAGCGAATTTCTGACGAAATTGTTGAGGCATACCTGGAGTCGGCGACCCAGCCCAATGCTGAATATGCAGCCCTTTCGTTTGTGCGGGGCGACCTGTGCTTTGACCTATCGGAATACATGACCCAGATCACCGTGCCAAGCGTAATCCTCTGGGGTGAAAAATCTCAATTTACGGGTCCAGAAATTGGTCGCCGTCTAGCTGAAATGAATCCTACTGTGGTTCAATTTCATCAGCTTACTGATGTTGGGCTAACTCCCCAGCTCGAAATTCCTGCTGTCACTGTTGGCTTGATTCAAAAGTTTCTACCCCCGCTAGAGCCAGCAGAATAGAGCATCAGCATAGCGAGCAACTACAGAGGACAACAAACTACGGCTATGACCTATTGCCTGGGCATTATTACTCAACATGGACTCGTGATTGCTGCTGACTCTCGCACTAATGCGGGCGTAGACTACATCTCTACCTACCAAAAGCTATTTGACTTTTCCTTGCCTGACCAGCGAGTAATTTTGCTCTGCACGTCTGGCAATCTGTCGATGACTCAGGCTGTTCTCCATGCCCTGCGGCGTGACCTTAAACTAGGGGAAGGGGACACCCTTCACAGTTTGCCTACCCTATTTGACACGGCTCGTTACGTAGGCGCTAAAATTCGTCAAGTGCAAGAGCAAGACCGCTCATGGCTAGAGCGCGACAAAATTGACTATCACTGTAGCTGCCTCCTGGGAGGACAACTTCCAGGGGAAGAGCCAGCACTCTATTTAATCTATAGCCAGGGCAATTTTGTTCAGGCGACCCGAGAAACACCTTTTCTGCAAATTGGTGAAACCAAGTATGGCAAACCGATTCTCGATCGCACCTTAACTTTTGAAACGCCCCTAGAAGCCGCCACAAAATGTGCGCTTTTATCAATCGACTCAACCATGAAATCCAATATCTCGGTTGGGCCACCGATTAATCTCATTAGCTATGCTGCTAACAGCTTTAATGTTAAGCATCAGCTGCGGCTCCGAATTGGAGATCCGTACTTAGCCAAAATTCGCAAGCTTTGGGAAACGTCGCTTCGTCAAGCGTTTGACCAAATGCCCGATATCGAGTGGGATCACGATTTAGGAAACTTACAGGAAGATATTTTCACAGATTAGTGGCTAATGTGAAGAGATTTGCCTGATTTTTCAAGCTGTCCTAAAAGCTGTCCTAAAAGCTGGATTTACGACTATATAGACTGACCAACAAGCTTCTGTGAACTTCAAGTTATGCGCTTGACAGGACTGCATCTGCAAGACAATCATGGATTATTACGGTGAAAATACCTAAGGTCAATAACTCGTTGAGGCTCTGAAGTGCTAGCTACAGTAAAAATACGTACTAGCAAACGACGCACAAGCTCTAAGGGGTGCAGAAAATTAAAGCTGTGTTGCAGAAAGTCAGAGTTGTGTTGCAGAAAGTCAAGGTTGTGTTGCATATTAGAGTAGGTTGTTGCATGGACTGTTTCTATAGATTGTTCAGAGCTGTCCTTCCGAACTGATTTTCATCTACCAGGTTCATTTCAGTTCGTTCTACCTACAGATTTATCTACCGCAGTTTTAATTGCACCGTTTTTTAGTCTCAAGCGGTGTCCTAGTTGGCATAGTTTTTACCAGTACCAGTAGAAGTTTATTTGCGTGTAAGAAGGGAACCCAGTGTTAGCCTGACAACATCTAATTTGACGCTCCAAACGACTCTCCTCCCTTACTCTCTTTTGACACAGGCTAGGGTAGACACAGTCTTGCCTGAACTCAAAATGCTGCTTTTAGCCCTCAAGTGGGATCTTGAGGAATTGCGCTAAAAGCAAAAGCTTACATTCTTAGATTGAGAGATCAGGATCATTTCTTAAACCAGCCTCTGACACTTCAACTCAATAGAAGTGAAGGGATTTGCTTCGACTACCAATTTTTAAGTTAAACCTCTTCAAAATCTGCCTAAAGACGCGCAGCACACCAATCGGATCAGATATCTCATTCCCATGCTTACTCCAACATCTATTAGCTCATTAGAACCTCCTGTAAAGACTTGTGAGATAGAAAACCTCAGCGAATTGATTAAACATATTCAATCCTGTGAACTGCAACAGTTTACAGGACGACTAGATTTAGATATTAAAGAAGCCTCAAACTCACTGTGGAGTTTGTTCTTTTATACAGGAAAGTTGGTTGGAGCCGCCAGTGAGATGCATTCAGTTCGATGCTGGTATCGCCAAATGGCTCAAGCTTGTCCCCAATTCAAGCAGGCTACCTATGAGCGCAAGCTAGACCAACCGCAATGGAGTTATTTCTCCATCCAAAATTTGTTGAAGCAGGGAAAAATTCCACAGAAGCAGTTAGAGAGTGCGATTGAGGGCTGTGTCACTGAGATTTTGTTTGATATTTTTCAGCAAGATCAGCAACAGGTTGAGCGCTTGCCGATCCAGTTAAGTTATCGTCGGGTTCCTCCTAAATTTCAAGATTTGCTGCAAATTCCCATTTCAGCTCAGCAGGTTTGGCTCAAGGCTTCACACGACTGGAAACTGTGGCAGCAGGCGGGTTTTGATCAATATTCTCCAAATCTAGCTCCTGTTATTTGGAGTAAAGAGGAATTACGCAAACATACTTCACCTGCGGCATATCAGAATGTGACTGCGTTAGTGGATGGCGATCGCACTCTACGAGATTTGGCAATTCGACTAAAACAGCCCTTGGTATCTTTAACCCGTTCCATCATGCCCTACGTTAACCGAGGCATTATGGGGCTAATTGAAGTTGAGGACTTTAACACTTCAGCCTTACCTAACTCTAGTGCTGCTCCCTCTACATCGACAGCTAATCAGCAAGAGCCAGCAAAACCTCTAGTGGTTTACATTGATGACAGCCGCTTTGACCGAATCACAATGGGACAGATTTTGCTCAAAGCAGGCTACCGATTCATCAACATTCAAGACCCATTACAGGCATTGCCAACGCTGATTGAGCAGAAACCTGATCTCATTTTTCTAGACTTACTCATGCCGGTCACCAATGGATATGAGGTATGTGCCCAGATTCGCCGTGTCTCAGCACTTAAAAATACCCCAATCATCATGGTGACTAGCCGAGATGGAATCGTTGATCGAGTACGCGCCAAACTGGTGGATGCAACTGGCTTTATTGCTAAGCCAATTGAATCAGAAAAAGTACTCACAACTTTGCTGGAGCATCTACCAACGGTTCAGGCTGATCATCCTTCTCCTCAGCCTCAAACGTTAAACAGAAACCTGATTGATTGGCAAAAAAAATTGGGAAGCCCTGTAAAGCAACTCTAACTTCCCTGAAAAGACTCTGCTGGGTCAATGGCAAGAAGAGTTTTACAGCCCAATGGACGGAATCAGGAAAGTATCCGGAGAAGCAAGCCAATTAAAGGGTAAAAGCAGATACCACTTATAAGTTCTATTTTGTAAACACGGCACATGAGTACAGTTCTTTTAGTTGAAGATAGTCGCACAGAAACCGAGGTGCTTACTCGATTTCTTAAACAAGCAGGGTTAGAGGTAATCAGCGTTGCGTCTAGTGAAGATGCTCGGCTTAAGCTTCAGTTGTATAAGCCTGACCTGGTGTTAATTGATGTAATTTTGCCAGGACAAAGCGGGTTTGAATTCTGTCGTGAGTTAAAAACTAATGCCAACACGCAAGGAATTCCAGTTGTAATTTGTTCAACCAAAGGAACTGAAGTCGATAAACTTTGGGGCTTGCTGCTGGGGGCAGATGCCTATATGCCTAAACCTGTTGAGCAAGAAGAATTAATCCATACCGTAAAGCGGTTAATGACAGTGTGACGTAGAACAAAATTTTATGGCAACTTCACTTGATCCAAAGCTGCCAGTGAGTTCAATGCTGGCAGCGGCGAGTCTTGATTTTCTATCGCCCGAATTGCCGCCACCGGACAACCGGGAGCGGTTACTCCGCGTACATTTGAGTTTACAAGATAGCGCCTTATTACCGCTGAAACACACAACAGAAGTAATCAGGGTAAATGGAGAGGATATTTTGCCCATTCCTGAAATGCCTGATTGTGTCTTAGGCATTTGTAACTGGCGAGGAGAAATGCTTTGGCTAATTGACATGAGTCATTTGGTGGGGCTTTCTCCCCTATCCTGGCGAAAACAAGGGACGGCAACACCCTTTGTAGTTGTAACTGAAAGTGATGAACAGGCATTAGGACTGCTAGTGATGCAGGTTGAAGAGGTTGAGTTCCATTCCTTAGAAAACCTCCAGGCACCCACATTAGGCTTGCTTTCGCCGGGGTTAATGCCATTTGTGTTAGGGGTTTTGCCAAATAGTGGCACTCCTGTTTTAGATGTTTTGGCGATCGCTCAGCATCACTTTGAATAACTCAATGAGTTATTCGTTAAAAGCTAGCAGCTCAATCTTAGATCATCCGCACCAGTCAGCAAGGAGAACCAGTCGTGCAAAAACTTGATCAATTTCAACAATTTCTAGATGCTCACCCTTCAAATGGGCTACCCCCCAACTCAGCATCTGGTTCTACTTCTAACTCTGTTGTGAATGGCACCATGACTAACACGACTGAAGAAGATGTACTTCAATGGCTGCTCAACCTGTCCAATCAGATGAGCCAAACAGAAACCATTGATCTTCTGTTAATGACCGTGGTGACAGAAGTTCAACGATACTTCCAGCTAGATCGGGTTTTGGTTTACCAGTTTCACAATGAGAACAATGGTGCTGTTTTGGCGGAAGCCATTGTCTCAGGATTTACTCCCACTATTAATGAAGCGTTGCCAGCGATCGCCTTTGGAGCAGCTCACTCAACCCTTTATCAGCAGCAGCAGATGATTGCGATCGAAAACGGCGCAAAATATCTCACGCCTCATCAGCGCCAACTGTTAGATCGGTTTCAGGTCGCGAGCAGCCTCAGCCTTCCTGTTTTGCTACGGGGCGGCGTATGGGGTCTGCTGGTCGCCCAACGATGTGCGATTCTGCGCCCCTGGAGTGAAACCGAAAAGCTGGTGTTGCATCAAGTCAGGACTGAACTTCAATTACACCTTCAGCCTTTAGCGCTACACGCACAGCAACGGCGACAAGTTAAGGTAGAGGATGCTTTCGCCCAAATTCTAGAGAGAACGCAGCCCTCCTCAGATACCAACACAGCACTTGCAAACTTGTGCCAGGAGTTAAGACTGTTTTACCGAGCCGATCGAGCAGTCGTTTACCGATTTCATTCTGACTGGAGCGGTGAGTTTGTGGCTGAGTCAGTTGCGGCCGGCTGGATTTCGGTGATTCAAGAACAGGAAATAGATCCTAGTCTCAGATCAGCCGATATCATCAACCACGATCGCTGCACTACAAAGCGGATGGGTTCTCCCCCCCAGCCCAATGACAATATCAAAATCCTCAAAGATACTCAGGGCGGCAGCTATGTAAAACGGATGGATGTGAAGCAAGTCAACGATATCTCCAAGGCTGGTTTCTCCGCTTGCTACCTAGACACGCTGGAAAAATATCAGGCTAAAGCCTATCTTATTGCTCCTATCTATGAAGGCAACGAACTTTGGGGACTGCTCGCCATCTATCAAAACACTGCACCTCGGCAATGGCAGGAGCAGGAAGCTGCACTGTTGTTAGTCTTAGGTGAGCGGCTGAGCATGATGTTGACGCAGTTGAAATATCTAGCGCGACTGCAAGAAAAAACAGACCAGCTCCAAATCCAATCTCAACAGCTTACAGAATCGGTAGAGCAAGGAGTAGCCCACAACAAACTCATTTCCAGAATTGGACTGGCTCTAGTTCAAGAAAAATACTCGCCTGACAGTCTTTTAGACTTTGTGGTGAGAGAGCTTCGCAAACAGTTAAAGAGCGATCGCATTGCTGTTTATCGCTTTTACCCAGATTGGGGCGGTGAGTTTGTGGCGGAATCGGTTGCTGAAGGCTGGGTAAGATTGGTGACTCCAGAAATGAATACCATTTGGGAGGATAGTTACCTTCAGGAAACCCAGGGGGGACGATATCGCAACAATGAAACCTTTGCGGTAGATGACATTTATCAAGCAGGACATGCAGAATGCCACATTGAGGTGCTGGAGCAATTTGAGGTAAAAGCTTATGCGATCGCTCCCATCTTCCAGGGTAAAAAACTGTGGGGGCTGATCGGAGCCTATCAAAACAGCCACTCTCGGCATTGGAATGAACTGGACGTAAATCTTTTATCTCAAGTAGGTGTACAGATTGGGCTGGCACTCCAACAAGGAGAATATTTGGAGCAATTACAGCAGCGATCAGAGCAATTAAGCAAGGTTGCAGAGCAGGAGCGGTTGATTACAGAAGTTGTTAACCGCATCCGGCGATCGCTTGACATGCAGCAAGCCTTTAAAACAACTACCCGAGAAATCCGCAATTTCTTAAAGGCTGATCGGGTTGCCATCTTCAAGTTTGACCCAGATGGTCGAGATGGCAGGACTGTTGCAGAAGATGTTAATTCTGCCTACACGGCTGCACTTTCTGTTAAAGTCACCGATCATTGTTTTAGCGAAAACTTTGGTCGAAAGTATAAACAGGGCTGGGTGAGCACCATTCCAGATATCTATCAAGCAGGTCTAGCAGACTGTTACATTGAAGTCCTTTCCCAATTTCAGGTCAGAGCAAATCTAGTCGTGCCCTTACTCAAAGGAGAGGAACTATGGGGATTGTTCTCCATTCACCAGTGCAGCGGCCCACGAGAGTGGCAAGACTCTGAAATTGAATTTGCCAAGCGAATCGCAGCTCAGCTAAACGTGGCGATTCAGCAAGGGGAATACCTGGAGCAAGTACAGCAAAAGTCTGAGCAATTAGCAAAGGTTGCCGAACAAGAGCAGCTAGTCACCAAAATTGTGGATCGTATTCGGCAATCACTCGACACTCAGCAAGCCTTTAAAACAACCGCTAGAGAAATCCGCAATTTCTTAAACGCTGATCGAGTCGCTATTTTCAAATTTGACCCAGGCGGCCGGGATGGCAAAACCGTTGCAGAAGACGTTCGTTCTGCTTACACCGCTGCACTCTCTGTTAAAGTTACCGATCATTGTTTTACCGAAAACTTTGGCCGGAAGTATAAGCAGGGTTGGGTAAGCAAAGTCTCAGATATTTACGAGGCAGGACTAGCAGACTGTTACATTGAAGTCCTTTCTCAATTTCAGGTCAGGGCAAATTTAGTGGTGCCTTTGCTCAAAGGAGAAGAACTATGGGGTCTATTCTGCATTCACCAGTGCAGCGGCCCACGAGAATGGCAAGACTCTGAAATCGACTTTGCAAAACGAATTGCGGCTCAGCTCAACGTCGCCATTCAGCAAGGGGAGTACCTGGAACAATTGCAGCAAAAGACAGAACAGCTTGCCACTGCCGCCCAGCGAGAAAAGATGGCAAAGGAGCAGCTTCAGCAAGAAGTAATGCAACTGTTGTCGGCAGTTCGTCCGGCGTTGGATGGCGATCTGACGGTTCGGGCTCCCATGACCGAGGATGAAGTGGGCACGATCGCCGATGCTTACAACAACACGCTGGGCAGTCTGCGACAGATTGTGACTCAAATGCAGATTGCCTCTCAACAAGTTGCCCAAACTTCTCAGATCAGTGAGTCCTCGATCGCCAGTCTGACTAACCAGGCAAAACACCAGTTTCAAACGCTGAGTCAAACTTTAGAGCGGGTACAGCTTGTGGCCAGTTCCACAGAAGCAGTGGAGGCAAGCGCCCAACAGGTAGAGGTCGCTGTACAGCAGGCGAATCAAATTGTTCTCGCAGGTGATGCCGCAATGGATCGCACCGTAGATGAGATGCAAAACATCCGTGAAACGGTGGCAGAAACGAATAAGCGACTGAAGCGACTGAGCGAGTCTTCACAGAAGATTTCTAAAGTGGTGAGTCTGATTAGCAATTTCACCACTCAAACTCAACTGTTAGCGCTAAACGCTTCGATTGAAGCGACGAGAGCCGGGGAATATGGACGCGGCTTTGTAGTGGTTGCCGATGAGGTGCGATCGCTGGCTCGTCAGTCTGCGAATGCGGCAACCGAGATCGAGCAACTGGTGCAGGAAATTCAGGCAAACACCGCCGAGGTGTCTACTGCAATGGAAACTGGCATTCAACAAGTTGCATCAGGAACCACCGTGGTTAGCGAGGCCCGTCAAAACCTGAATGCGATCGTTGCAGCCACCGACCAAATCAGTCAGCTTGTGGCTAGCATCACTGGCGCGACACAAGAACAAACGCAGCAGTTTAAATCGATGAAGCTGACCGTTGCTGAGGTCGCAGAGATTGCTCAGAAAACCTCAAAAGATTCTGTCGAAATCTCGCAATCATTCAAGGAACTGTTAGCGATGTCCCAAGACCTGCAAGTTCAAGCCAATCAGTTCAAAGTCAAGTAAGCTTCACTCATCTTTCTGTTAGGGGCGAACGAATGTTTGCCCCTACCTCATGTTTACTCCGTAGCATTCACACCCACCAACCATGCCCTTAGATCCGGACATTCGCGAGGAAACCTATCCCTACTTTTTGCAAGAGGCACCAGAACTATTGCAAGCTCTGGAACAAGGTTTGCTGGATTTGCAAGACGGTTGCAGCATCAATCAAATTAATGCCTTGATGCGAACGACCCACACGCTCAAAGGGGCAGCAGCAAGTGTGGGGCTAGAAACGATCGCCAACATTGCCCACTCTTTAGAAGATATCTTTAAGGTGCTTTGCAGACCTGAAGTCATCATCGATCCAGATGTAGCGGCTTTGTTGTTTGAAGGATACGACTGTCTGGCACGACCGCTAAGGGCTGAAATTACAGGTAGCTCGATCAATACTGCCGAAATTCTTGACCGCTCGGCTGCCATTTTTGCCCAGCTTGAGGCCCGGTTAGGAGACTGTTTTAACCAAGAGGATTACCTGCCTACCTCAGAGGAGCTAGGGTTTGATATCACACAGTCCATGTTTGAAGTGGGCGTTACCCAACGGTTAAATGACCTGGCTCAAACAGTTGCCCAGGCTCCTCCTCATAAAGTTGCGGCGACTCTCCAAATTCATGCCGAAGTGTTTTTTGGTTTGGCCGAGTCCTTGAGCTTGCACGGATTTGGGGCGATCGCCGCAATCACACTTGCAGCCCTAGACCAACATCCTGATCAGGCTGTCACCATCGCGCAATTAGCTTTAGCTGATTTTCAGGCAGGATGCGCGGCCGTGCTAGCAGGCGATCGCACTCAAGGAGGACGCCCCTCCCTTGCCCTGCAACAGCTTGTAGAGCCCGTTCCAGCTAACGTGACGGAGACGTCGCAACCGGACTGGTTAAGCGAATTTGACGCTGCCTTCGAGCAGGAAATTCAGCAGCAGGAGCAGAGCGATGAACTCAATTTAGAAACTACATCTGATGCAGCCTTAACAGATGTAGTTTTGGGAAATTTGGAAGACTTGGAAGATCCTACTATCCGCTCTTTTGAATTAGAAGCAAGTTTAAAGGATAAATTTACCTCAGTTGACCTAGAACTTCCCCTAGAAGCCTCAATCTACCCAATCGGCTTCCCAGAAGACTCGGCAGTCATTCTTCCGGATACTGAAACCGAGCTTGAAGCGGATACTGAGGCAACGATTGAAGCCGCTACAGAAACTATTACAGATGACATTACAAATAACTTTATAGAAGACATTACAACAGGAGACATTACAAATGACATTGATATTGCCCCTATTAACTACCATGAAATAGAAACCAACCATTCTACAGCGACCCAGACTTCGCCTGATTCCATCACGGATACAACGGACACGTTAGAGGAGCCTGTTGTTTCAATTGCTTCGTCAGATTCTCAATTGGAAGACACGAGTGGCGATCGCGATACAACCCATGAGATTATTTATGCTTCCGAGCAATTCACTGTTGAAGCGATCGCCAATACAACGGAAACTACAGCCACCAATGATATTGAGCACTCTACTCCTTCCCTAAAAACTCACCATCAAAAACATCGAGGATTGTGTAAGGTATTTCAATGGATTCGAGATTCCTTCCTGATTCAAGCTGGACTGCACCCCGACAACCAGTTTTCTGAGCAAATCGGAGACTCAGCAGAGGTTCCTGCAACTGCGACTCTAATGCAAAGTTCTGCTGAGCAACCATTAGAGGAAGCAGATCCAAAAGAGGTAAGCCCCAAAGAAATACCCTCAAAAAAGGTAAATCTAAAAGCGGAAGATCAAAAGGTTGCCCCAGCAGAAACGCAGCATGAACAATCTGCCGCTTTATTGATGGAAACCGTCTGGGCACCCTTTGTCCTGGATGAACTCATCGTCCAGCCAGAGGGGGCGATCGCCGATTCACCTTCTACACTTTCCCAATCACTCGCTCCCGGCTCTTTAACCACTACTAGGGAACCATTTCAGTTATGGCCCCTGCAAGAAGAAGATTCGCCTTCCCTGCAATCAGAACCTCAAACTAGATCTCAAACTACGTCTAAAGTAGCTGATTCGATCGCTTCCAAAAAACATTTTCGATCTAATCAGGTGCGGGTCAATGTAGAACATCTTGACCAGCTAAATTATTCAATTGGGGAATTGCTGACTCAACAAAATCGTCAGTCGCTCCAAAATGAACGCCTGCAAGCGGAAGTAAAACTACTATTAAAGCGGCTAAACCAGCACCAGCAAGTGCTGAGCCAGCTTCAAGATCAGGTCGATCGCCAGCCTTCGCAATCGTTATCTGTTGAGCGAAAACTGGTAGCAGCCAAGCGCACAATGTCTCCCCTTCAGGCTTTGCCTTCAACGTTTGGCGATCGCTTCGATACTTTAGAACTGTCTCGCTATAGTGATTCTCATTTGCTGGTTCAATCTTTGCTAGATGACACGATGCAAATTGCTGAAGCGGCTGAAGCGATTGACCTATTCTCTCAAGAGTCTAATCAAATTTTCGAGAAACAGCAGCGACTGTTAGCCGGAACTCGTGATGCATTGATGCAAGCTAGAATGCTGCCCTTGAGTGAGGTATTCAACCGTATTCCACGTGTTTTGCAAAAGTTAAAAACCTCAAGCGACAAGCAAGCTCACCTGGAACTGCACGGAACGGAAGTATTGGTTGACAAGGCGATCGCCGAGAAACTCTACGAGCCGTTGCTGCACCTAATTCGCAATGCGTTTGATCATGCCATTGAGCCAGTTGTAATTCGCCGCCAACAGGGCAAGCCAGATGTCGGGCAAATTGGAATTAGCGCCTATCACCAGGGCAAATATTTGATTATTGCGGTGCGAGATGATGGCAAAGGATTGGACTATGAGCGAATTCGGCAGCGACTGGTTGAGCGTCAATTGGTTTCATCCAACCAGGCAAGTACTCTTACTCAGTCTCAGCTAATCGATTTCCTGTTTGAACCAGGCTTTTCCACGGTTACCCAGGTCAACACCACTTCAGGACGAGGAGTGGGTCTAGATGTTGTGCGAGAGCAAATTCTGGGATTGCAGGGGGCAGTCAGCGTACAATCGGCGATCAATCAGGGAACTACTTTTACACTTCAGATTCCGCTGAGTTTGGCGATCGCCAAACTGTTGATTTGTCAGGCGGGTACTGGAACTTACGCACTCACCACCGACGCGATCGAGCAGATTCTAATTCCCACATCTGAACAGATTCAAGAGCGGCAAGGTCGCAAAATCTTGCACTGGCAGAAAGCAGGCACTTCACAACTAATCCGGATTCATTCCATTGCAAAACTGCTAAACTACCGTTCATCCATTACGTCTTTATCACCTCAACCCGCATCTGTCACTTCACCCTCAGACAAACACGTCCTCTTGATTCGCCATCAGGGAGAACTGATCGGCTTGGAAGTCGATCACCTGATTGGAGAGCAAGAACTGGTGATTCGTCCGTTGGGAACCAGACTGGGCTCGCCCAATTATGTCCAAGGGGCAAGTGTTTTAGCCGATGGACGGCTCACTTTAGTCGTGGATGGAGGGGCATTATTACGGCAAGTCCTCAATCAACCGCTAGCCCCTCGTTCTTCAAGCGTTGCTCCCATGAGTTCTCAAATCATGGAGCAACCTCCACTACAAACAACGGCTACTCTCATTCCCACCTCTAACTCTAAGGAGTGGGAGGATGATAAAACAATTTTGATTGCAGAAGACTCGATCACAGTGCGACAAACACTCACCCTAACGCTACAAAAAGCAGGCTATCAAGTGTTACAAGCCAAAGATGGACAAGAAGCGATCGAGCAACTGCAACAACCCAATAATGTTCGGTTAATGTTTTGCGATCTGGAAATGCCTCGAATGAATGGCTTTGAATTTCTTAAACAGCGACAGCAGTTTCCGGCGATGGCAAAAATTCCCGTGATTGTTTTAACCTCGCGCAGTGGCGAAAAGCATCGTCTGTTGGCAATGGAACTGGGTGCAACGGCTTACATCACAAAACCCTACATCGAGCACAAGCTGCTAGGAATGGTGGCAGACCTGTTTGAACCAAAAGAGATAGAAGTGGCCGCGGACTGAGTTCATTACTGAGCAGAACTATGCATGACGATTCAAAATTAGAGAAGCTGATTGTTTTTGCGATCGCCAACTATGATCTAGCGCTGCCCATTGATCAAGTGCTGCGGGTAATCAACTACCCCCTTGATACAAGCAAATCACTCGAAAAAATCGGGTTGATTCAATGCGGTCGCCACACGATTAGAGCAGTGAATTTATCTCAGCAGCTTCAGCTCGAAACCCCTGATGCCCAGTCTTTGCCATTTCTGATGTTAGTTCGAGGGATAGATCAAGAACTGTGTGGCATTCCAGTCTCCGCTCCACCCGATGTGATTGAAATTTCTATTGAGGCACTACAGCCGCTCGAATGGACTTCTACCACATCCCCGTTGCTCAAAGTAGTCAGCCATACTGCTGTCGTTAAGCAAACGGACGAAACCCTATCTATCCTTTTGCTTGATCTGTATCAAGTGCTAGCTGACTCAACACAAAAACTACTAGGTGCATCTATAGCTTGAGCTAGCCTTCCCTTGTCATCTCTATCATAAAGGCTACTTTGCTTGCTTTTGCTTCTGTTCAAGCTTCTGCATGGCAAACAGAGCGACCCCAATCAAGACAAAGGAGAAAATTGTTGTTAGAGTTCCTAGCGCGTACAGGGCTGGGGATGTAACGTTTGTGGTCATTCCAAAGATCTCTAGAGGCAGCGTGTTAGTTTCTCCAGAGATGAGAGAGGTGCGGGTAAATTCGTCGTAGGAAAGGGTAAAGCCAAGTAATCCAACGCCAATCACACTGGAGGCAATCAACGGAAAAACAACTCGCCAAAAGGTTGTGCGATCGCTTGCTCCCAAGTCTCGTGCAGCTTCTTCATAGGCAGGGTTAAAGCGTCCAAAGATACCCAACATGATCAGGAAGGCGAAAGGCAATGTCCAGGTCAGATGTCCGACCAGCGCCGAGGAATACCATTGAATCGGCAGATTCAATAAGTTGAATACAATTCCTAAACCGAGGGAAACCAAAATGCTGGGAACGATCAGACTCGATATGGTGAGATAAAAAATCAGATTTGATCCTCTAAATCGGTAGCGAAAGGCTAGTCCTGCCATGACGCTAAACACAACTGTGATTACCATGATGGATAACCCCAGCAGAAGCGATCGCTGAAAAGCGGTGACAAAATCACCCACTCGCTGTGGACCAAACACCGCCATAATCCAGTGAAAACTAAATCCACGCATAGGGAAGAAAAGCTGTCCCTCTGGACCCTGAAACGATAGCAGAAATACTGCAAACATTGGCCCGTAGAGAAACAAAACAAACAGTCCAAAGAAGCCTAGAAGTAAGTAATCAGAGAGCGATCGCTTCTTCTTTTCTGAGCTTGAAGAGAGGGATTGAGTTGCTTGTGCCATAAGAGGGATGAGGTATGAAGGATGAGGGGTAAAGTGGCTACTTAGAGCTGCTTCCGAATATCTACAACTCGCAAAATCGCAAACACGATGAGCAGGGTCAGCGTTAATAGCACGATCGCATTGGCGGCAGCAGCAGGATACTGCAAGCTATCGATTTGATTTTTGATCAAGTAACCGACTGAGGAAGATTTGCCGCCACTCATGAGTCGCATCGTGGCAAACTCTCCCATTACTAGCGTCACCACAAAGATGGTACCGATCGCAATTCCGGGAGCTGATAAAGGTAAAATAATTCGCTTTTGGATATTAAAAGCAGAGGCACCTAAATCTTCTGCGGCTGAAATCAGAGCGCGATCGATCTTCATCATGCTGTTGAAAATGGGAGCGATCATAAACAAACAATAGAGATGCACCATCGCCAAAATCACCGCAAAATCAGAGAAAAGGAACATCTCAACAGGGCGATCGACAATCTGTAAACCCATGAGTGCTTTGTTGATCAAGCCTTCTCTTCCTAGAAAAGGAATCCAGGAGATCATGCGAATGATGTTGGAAGTGAGAAACGGAACTGTACAAATCAGAAACAAGATCGTTTGCCACTTTGTACTCTTGATCCGAAATGCCAGGCAATAGGCAACCGGATAACTAATTAAAACGCAGACCAGCCACACCAGAAACGCAAACTTGAGAGTGTTAACGTAGGTCGATAAATACGCTGGAGAGGTAAAAATTCCGATGTAATGCCTCAGTGTGAAACCGGGAGTAGTGGCAATGCCGTTAAAGTTCCAGAAACTCACGATCAAAATAACGGCAATGGGTAGCACCAATCCAAACAAAAAGACCAGGGTTTGGGGTGCCGCCAGGAGGTAGGGGCGTAAGGCTTTTGATTGAGTCATGGTAAGGATGAAGGGATGAGGGATGAGGAGTAGGCGATGAGGATTAGGCAACGATGAATTCTGTCCACTTGTAGACGAGATATTCCTGTTGCTGCATAAATGAGTTCCAGCAGACGACGTTGCCCATTCGTTCGGTGAAGGAACCGCCATCACGCACGGCACCCGCTGATTCAATCTTTTTACCGAAGGGATCAATCATGTCGATCGCCGCTGGTTTTCCTTCATACCAAAAATCCCATTCTTCAGGTTGCATAAAGTTGCGAGCTTTCTCAGGCGCGGCACTGTAATACCCCTGTCGACTCAAGAATCCGCCTACCCAGCCATCTAGCATCCAGTTGAGGTAGTCGTAAGCTGCATCTAAGGCAATGCCAGAGAGATTTTTGGATAATCCTAAACCACCCCCCCAACCGCGATAGCCCTCCTTCAAAGGAGCATAGATGCATTCAAATCCTCTCGCTTTCACAGCCGTGACCGCAGGCGACCACATCGATTGCAGCACGACTTCACCGGAGGTCATGAAGTTAACCGACTCATCAAAACTCTTCCAGAAAGCACGGAATTGCCCTGCTCGCTTTTGCTCAATCAAGAGTTTGGTGACTTGATTCAATTCTTCTGGAGTCATGTTGCCTTTATCTTCAAAGGTCATCAACCCCTGTGCCTCAAGCACCATTGCCGCATCCATAATGCCAATGGAGGGAATATCCAACAGTGATGTTTTCCCTCTAAATTCTGGGTTAAACAGCTCTGCCCAGGACTCAATTTTTCGACCTACCAGATCAGGACGGTAGCCCAGCGTGTCAGCGTTGTACTGAAAGGGAATCATCGTTGCCCAGTTGGTAGGCTCTGGAGCAAATTCTGTAGAATCTTGTCCGGTGACATACATCACCTTACGGGGAGCTGTGCCTTGAGAGGTATTCACTCTCGCACCAGAATACAGTTCTCCGGTGGTAAAAATTGGGGTAATTGCATCAAATTCTTGAATGCGGCTCACCTCAATCGGCTGAAGGTTTCCAGACGGCACCACCAGCGGCAAACTAAAATACTCACCATCATAAATGTCGTACTGTTTTGGTTGAGTCACGGCAATTTGTACATTTTCTGCCGTACTCAGCGCCCGCATTTGAATCTTAAATCCTAAGTCTTCTTCGGCTTTGACCCGGATATCATTGATTTGTGCGGCTCCTGTACCAATCAAACGTAAGGTGACATCTTTGATCTTATTAGTATTGATGGTCGGGCCTTGCGCTGGGTTGTTAGGTGTGCCGCTGGGAGCTTGAGCTTGGGGAGACGAACAGCGTGCAGCTGCTAATGCGGCTCCCGTCGCTAATCCTCCTTGAATGAAGGTGCGTCGATTAATCTTAGACATGGAGTGGGTGCTTGATAATGGGTGGTTGGGGATTGACCGATATGACAAGCAAATGACGAGTTCATAACAAATTAGTGGGGAAGAAATACACAATTTCCTTCTGACCAACGCAATGTCACCAGTTGTCCTTCAGCGTAGGAACCTGTTTCCCAAGCTGTGGTAGGAGATTTGTAGAGCAGTTCTTTGCCTGTCTTTTCTTCCATCAGAACAACCCGTGTAACGTAGCCTGTCATCTCAATGGAGACAATTCGAGCAGTAATGTGATTTGCACGAGGAGTGGGTTTTTCACTGGCTGCATTAGGGTAAGGTTCGATTTGCATCAAATCAGGACGAATCGAGCAAGCTGCCATTGAACCCACTGGAACCGCATATCCACGAGAATAAAGTGAGCCAATGCCTTCTACGCCTAGCTCAATCACATCCATACCGGTACCTGGATCGGGAGCGCAGTGAAGGACTTTGCCCTGAAAGATGTTGTTGTCGCCCATAAATTTTGCGACAAACTGAGAGGCAGGCAATCTAAACATTTCTGCTGGAGTTGCCACTTGATCTAACCGTCCCTGACTCATGACCACGACCCTATCTGAGAGGGAGAATGCTTCTTCAGTATGGTGTGTGACTTGCACAAAGGTCATGCCAAATTGCTTTTGAATCCGGCGCAGTTCGGTTCGCATTTGGACTCGCAGGTTCTCATCTAATGCGCTCAGGGGTTCGTCTAGCATCAACACTTGTGGACGAGTGACTAGCGATCGCGCCAAAGCAATTCGCTGTTGTTGCCCGCCGCTCAGTTGGCTAGATTTGCGATCGCCCAAATGACTTAGCCCCACCAACTCCAGCATTTCGCCGACACGGGCTTTGCGCTCCTGTGCTGAAATGTTTTGCATTTCCAAGCCAAACTCAATGTTTTGCCAAACCGTCATATGGGGAAACAGCGCATAGCTTTGAAACATCATGGATGTATTGCGCTTGGCGGCAGGAATGTTGTTGACTCGGCGATCGCCAATTAAAACATCTCCACTGGTGATCTCCTCATGCCCAGCAATCATCCGCAATACCGTTGTTTTGCCACAGCCGCTTGGACCTAGCAAACAACAGTAAGAGCCTGCTGGAATGTCTAGCGTGACGTTTTCAACTGCCGTTACAGGACCGTATTTTTTGGTCACCTGTCGAAGTGACACCCCTGCGGCCGCATTGGCTAAAGCGTGTTGAATATCAGTTGCCTGTACTGCGGTGGCTCCATTAACCAGGGTCTTTCGTGCGTCGATCGTCATAGCCTTCTCCTACAAAACAATAAGATAGACACAAGAAGCTGCCGCATTAACCTGCTGGAGGATTAACCCGTTCATGCTTTAATTGTGAGAACCTCAGGGCAACACTTTAAGTGCGAGGAAAGCAAACAGTTCCTATCTTTTTTCAAAAAATTCACCAATAGCAACAGCGGTTTAGCTGCTGCTAAGAAAAAACAATTGAGTTTAGTTAATCGTTTCATCTCAAGCAAATTTGTATTACTGAAAACAGTTTTGTTTAGATACCTCTAGGGTATTAGGGGTAGCAGGGTGGGAGCGATCGCATACTTGTTGATCAAAGAGATGATTTTAGATAAGTCGAGCAGTAGATTGTTATCTAGAGAAGTAGAGGAAAAATTCTTACACCTGACCTGAAATATATTCATCCCAACATTACACAAAATGAATTGTGCTAGTTCGCAAAATAAATGTAAGGATTTGTAAAATTGTAAGATTGCGTGTTGAACCGCCTCGATGTATGGAATTAACAGGCAACATCATTTAATCCCATTAATTTAGGAGCGTTGATGGATGCGGGTATGATTTACGGATTTCAAGCCCCTCTGTAGGGTCATGGCAATGCCATGACCCTACGAAATTCATACATCAAACCAGCAACACTCTCTAGGGAAAGGGCGATCGCTACACAAACGCACTAAGCTTGTATACAATACCTGTATACATAAATCTCGGGGCATTATCCAGAAAACATTGCATGAGAAATATTGCTCTTCCCTGACCGATTAAACTCTACTGGTAAATTGTCCTGCAATCACCCAGTATTCTCACAAATGCTTTCATAGCCAAAGATTTCTGACTATGGTTCGTACCTCCAAAGCGGCTCAAACATCCCAGTCAAAAGCAATTGAGAAGCCAACCGAAGAGTTTATTTACACCGAACTTTACAACACTATCTGTGAACGACAGTTGCTTCCCAAAACCAAATTAGGAGAAGCGATGTTGGCAGAACATTATGGCGTGAGCCGCACCATTATTCGACAGGTGTTACAAAGATTGGCGGGCGATCGCCTGGTCAAGCTAGAACCTAATCGAGGGGCATTCGTAGCCCATCTCACGTTGAAAGAAGCACAGCAAATTTATGAAGCGTGGCGATTAGTAGAAGCAGCCATTATTCGTGAAGTCGTTAAAACCATCACGCCAGAGCAGATCGCATCTCTACGAAAACTCATTACAGCCGAGCGAAAAGCTTGTGATGCAGAAGATTATCCTTTGCTAGCTCGCTTGTCGATGCAGTTTCACACGCAACTGGCTGACCTATGCAGTAATCAGTTTCTGAGTCGTTTTCTCAAAGAGTTAATTCCTCAGACCGCACTGGCTTACTTCTATGAAGTGAAAAAGATGCCAGTCTGCATGAAGGATGAACACGGTGAAATTCTCGATTTAATTGAGTCCGGTGATGAGGAAGCTGCCGTTGCTGCGGCTAAACGACATTTGGATGGCATTGAAGCGGCCCTGAATGCCCAAGCCTCTCTCGATCAGCAAGCGTCTCTCGTAGACAAGCTGAAATTGAGAGTGCCTTCACTATCCTGAGTCTGAATCGTCAGAAGTGAGATTTTTCTTTGGCACATTGGGTAAAAGTTCTTCCTGTTTTGCCCAGTTATAGATTGTGCTGTGACTAATTCCCGTTAGCCCCTCAATTTCACGCAGCGTTAGCCCAGAGTGATACATGCGAATACAAATTTGCTTGGTGTCGTCAGAGTAGCCCCGCTGCACATAAGTCTCGATAAATTGGCGACTACAATTCTTGCATCGATAGTTTTGTTTACCCCGTCGATGTCCATTTTTTTGAGATTGCTCTGACCCACAGTGAGGGCATTTCATCAGAATCGGCTTTGATTCAAGGATGCATTGAGATAAGACCATTGGTTGTACAAGTCCATGAATACAGTAGACCTTTAACTCCTGCATTTACAGGCAAGAATTAAACAGTCGTTGAATTAGGGCTTCAAGCTAAATTTGGGAAAAAAGTTAAATTCAGCTCAAGATTTTTAGGAGTTGAGACTACCTCAACTTGCATACGTTTTTGTCTACCAAAATTGTATACAAAATTTGTACGCAGAATCTGTGTTAAGTGTTACGTTTTGCTTCATCAAGGGAGTGAGCGACTTTTGATTCGTCTTCATTCCCCAATTGCTACTTTGAGAGTGTTTAGGTTGCGCTCGCCCAAAAAACTTGTACTTACGGACAATACGGAGGCAGTAGTGTAAAACAAAGGTAGTTATTCCTCACCCATCACCATGTCTAGCCCCGCGCAAGTATTTATCTGCTACGCGCACAAAGTCAGCTATTCCTCGATCGCCTGCTGATGCACCTAGCACCGCTGGAGTAGGAGATTAGCGTTTGGTCAGATCAGAGATTGGAGATTTTTCAAGAGGGAGGGGACAAGCTCTACTTCAACACCTCGCTCTGCGAGTCTTTAACTCAGTAGCGATCGCATTCCCCATACACAGATCACTCCAGTTGCCATTGCCAAGAGCGAAACGCGGGTTTTCCAGGCAACGAGAATGGTGGCGATCGCTGCCACCACTTCTGGCAGTCCACCTCCGACAATATTGGGCGCAACGATAGAAACCAGTACCGTTCCAGGAATGTATTCTGACCAGATTTTTACTTTTTCGGATAGGGTAAAACGCTGCACAATCCACAGTCCGCCTGCTCTGGTGGCATAGGTGACGACTGCCATTCCCAAAATCACCCAAAACGCTTCAGGACTAATCTGCATGACGTAAAGCTCCTACGAAACTGCCGATGATTCCGCCAATGAGGATGTACCAGTTGCCCGGAAGCCAATGAGAAGTGGCGATCGCGGCGATCGCAGCAACCAACCACGGCAAAAAGTCAGACTTGCCCCGCCACAGTGTCACCAACAGTGCAATAAATACAGCCGTGAACGCAAAATCCAAACCCCATTGGGCAGGATCATCCAGGGCTGCACCGACGGTTTGTCCTAACAGCGTTGAACCTGTCCACGCAATGAAAGCAACAATTCCGCTGCCGATCAGAAATGCACCGTTGAGATTTCCCTTAGAAAACTCACCCATCGTCAATGCCCAGCTCTCATCAGATAAGAAAAACAGCGCTCCATAGGCTTGCCAGGGACGAAGGCGCAAGAACCAGGGACTTAGCGCCGCGCCCATCAGGATGTGTCGCAGGTTAATCACCAAAGTGGTGAAAATGATAGTGATAGCAGGCAATGGAGTTTGCCAAAGCTCAACGGCAATAAATTGAGACGCTCCAGCAAAAACAAAGCTACTCATAAATAGCGCTTCAGCTAAACTCATGCCTGCCTGACGCGATAAAGCGCCAAACACTAAACCATAGGCAAAGATGCCAATGGCGATCGGAATGGTTTGCTTGATGCCAGCCACCAATCCTGCTCGATCGAATGTGACAGATGCTTCCATAAGCTGCAAACCGCTAGAGCAATGATGAACTCTAGCTTACAGACATCCGCAATATGATTCTTGAAGAATATTGCCCTCTTTGGCGTAAAACATGTGGCAGGGAATACGCCTTGTAGCGACTTACTTAAAAAGCGGAATTATCCAAGCAGCCGTAATGCTAACCAAAATTGCTAATTCTAGAACGGGCATCGCTTGAACTGCCTGAAACCAGGCTGTCCCTGAACTTTGTCGCAGGTTTGACCACCAGCTAGAGAGATGGGTAGACCACAGTTTAGGACTATCCTGCTCACGAAATCGCCAGTTCAGCATGGACAGCAATAGAGGCACCCCACCCACTTTTGCATTTATCAGAAGGTGAAGAGCGATCGCCACCACCACAATCACCCAAGAAATTAAGTGTGCGTAATACCAGGCGTGGTTGAGTTCTCCTCGTGGCAACCATTTCTCACTCATCATCTTGCCGCTAAACAGAGCAAAGGTGAGTGCAATTAGTGTAAAGGTGTTAGTGAACCGATTGAGTGTATACCACCAAATGGGTTTACCCACTTTAGACAGTTGAGGAAAAGAATCAGGTTGAACCAGTCGCCTTTGTCCTCGATGAAATGCATAAACCACAAAGGCAGGAAAAATCAATAAAGTCCACAGTCCAAAAGTTCCATGTATTCCTTCAATTTCCCGATAGTCAGGAAGTGGAATTTTTCCCCAACGCCCGTCATAGGTGTTGTAAGTCCAAAAAGCGGTGAGAACTGCACAAATGAGAAAAAGCCCAGTGAGTCCATGCAAAGTCCGCAGGAGGAATGGTTGATATGGCTGACTTGGTTTCATAGAACAAAGCTGTCTGTCATGCTGTAGTGGAGGCTAACTTCTTGCAGAACACCCAGATTATCTATATGACTAGTCATATACTAATATGAAAATATATCGGCTTCGAGGGTGTTACTCATCTTCCCCTTTCGTTTAGTGAATTGCTTATGTCTCTTGCCCATGTCATTCTCGGTTTGCTCCAACAGCAAGAGCGGACGGGCTATGACCTCAAAACTGAGTGCTTTGATGATTGCATTGCCCATTTGTGGCCGGCTGACCAGGCGCAGATTTATCGCACTCTAGATAAGCTAGAGGCGCACGGCTGGATTAGCTGCACAGTTGAGATCCAGCACGATCGCCCCAATCGCAAAGTCTATCGCATTACCCAGTTTGGGAAGGAGGAGCTAACCCAATGGCTTCAGACCCATCAGCCTCTACCAATTTTGCGAGAACCGCTGCTTGCTCAACTTTACTTTGCGGCTCAG
Source organism: Leptolyngbya sp. FACHB-671 (assembly GCF_014695745.1). Taxonomy (NCBI): domain Bacteria; kingdom Bacillati; phylum Cyanobacteriota; class Cyanophyceae; order Leptolyngbyales; family Leptolyngbyaceae; genus Leptolyngbya; species Leptolyngbya sp. FACHB-671. The sequence goes on from NZ_JACJOV010000048.1 coordinate 146,548, forward strand.
CTACCCGATCAGGCGATTGTGGAGCTATTGGAGCAAGAATATGCAGCACGGCGCGAAAAGCTAGCTGAGTGTGAAGCTATTCAAATTCCATCTGTGGATGATCCAGCTGCGTCTCGCGACCCCAAAATGCATCAGTTGGTATTAGATTTAGTGACCCGACGAGAACAGACCTATTTAGATTGGCTGAGGGATGCGATCGCAACAATTCGTACTGAGTCAGCCTAATTCCATTGACGCTGTTGTTTGAGTGGTTAACCATATGAATGAGGCATTTGCATCTAATGATATGCAAAGCAGCATTCATTCACCGCTGGTTTCAAATATGTCACTACTTACAACGGGTGATCCGGCTCCCTGGTTTGTCCTTCCTTCAACCTCAAATCCAAACTACATCTTTGATACGGTTGGTGGACATCGTGTCATTCTTTGCTTTCTAGGTAGCTCAAAGCTAAAAGTATCAGCAGCTGTATTAGAAAAATTTTGTAAATTACAGCAGCAGTTTGAACAGTCTGAGACTCCATTTTTTGGAGTTTTCATTGATCCGGACGATGCTTCCCTGGCTCATCTGGTCCAAAATCCTACCTACTTTAAGCTGCTTTGGGATTTTGAGCAGAAAGTGAGTCTGCAATATGGAGTCTGCGGAGTGAGCAATGAGGAAGGGGGCGATCGCCTCCACTACGCTCCGACTACCTTTGTCTTAGACGAAAATCTTCGCGTTCTCCAGACTTTTCCCATTCAAGACCCGACTCATCACGTCGCACAAGTGCTTGACTTTGTTCAGGCACTACCTGTGGAGGCACCTCGGTTTGCCAGCAGACAGGCTCCGGTTTTGCTCATTCCTAATGTGTTTGACCGTGACTTTTGCCAGCATCTAATTCATCTTTATGAAACCAAAGGCAGCAGAGACTCTGGCTTCATGCGTCAGGTTGATGGTAAAACGGTCGAGGTAATGGATTATGAGTTCAAACAGCGACGCGATTTTCTAGTAGAAGACCCACCTCTACTAGAACAGGTCAATCATCTGATTCTGCGGCGAATCAAACCCGAAATTGAAAAAGCCTTCCAATTTAGCATCAGTCGATTTGAACGGTATCTGGTCGCCTGCTACGAATCGACCAACCAAGGATTTTTTAATCGCCACCGCGACAACACTACGAAAGGAACTGCCCACCGTCGATTTGCCATGTCGCTTAACCTCAACACAGGCGACTATGAGGGAGGCTGTTTGAGCTTTCCAGAATATGGAAATCAGCTTTACCAACCTGGCGTAGGGGAAGCGATTATTTTTTCTTGTTCCTTACTGCATGAAGCAACGCCCGTAACTAGCGGTCGGCGGTTTGTGCTGCTGTCTTTCTTTTATGACGATGAGGATGCCAAGCTGCGCGAACAAAACCGCAGGTACGTTGTCCTCAACTCAGAAACGAACCCTACTTCCAAGGCAAGCAGCGCTCAGCCCCAAAAGTCATCGTTAGGATTCCAACCTAAAAATCGTAAAAAGCGCTAATAACTACTAGTTTTCTATAGTTTCCTATTTTTGACGCTTTATTGCTTGCCTGTCTCTCGGCTAGGAGTCAGGCACCTAACCGATTGAATCATCGTCTCTTAAGCAATGCTGTAGACTTTCAAAATTTTCTAAATTGTGTCACAAAAGCACTTAATACTGAACCGAGAAAGCTCTAAATTAAGAACTAAGGGTGTTAAGCACGATAGGGGTGTCGAGGAAAAGAAATTATGCGTCAAGTTTTATTTGTAATTGCTGGCTGTCTAGCTTATTTAGCTTTCAAAAGTTTTGCAGATGCGTCTGTGCTGGTTGTCACCTCTGACCCTTCGCTTAGCGGTCTTTTGGCTTCGTCACCGCTCGAAGCGTTTGTAAATCAGGCTGATTTTGGCAGTAGCCCTGCCCCTGCACCAGATCTCTTATCTTTTGTCATGTATGAGGCAGATCCGGTCGAGTCTTCGGTCAACCTGCGTGACTGGATGCGACTGTTGAATCTGAGCGAACCAAATTCGCCTGAAAATACGCTGGCTCACATCGTTGCCTGCTTATTTACCCGCGACCTCGGTGTTAGCGGCAACCTTGAGGCTTCTGTAGATCGCTGGTTGAGTGAGCAGGGGCAAGCAAACAAATCTGCCTTGCTGCCCTTTGATATGTCTTCTCCTTGGGTGAATACGCTGAGCTTGGCAGGAGTAGACGAGTCACCAGAAGGCGATCGCATCACTTATCACCTGCAAGGCACCATGCGAACCTCCGTCCCCAACGAATTCTTCCCGGTTGAGCTATCGATCGAGATGGTCAACGATGGAGAAGGAGGCTGGCTAGCTGAAGACTTTGAAGTCTCCCCCAATGGTGAATTTGAAGCACTTCCCAATGCTGGATAAGGGGATCAGGGACTAGGGATTGGGGTCAGTCGCACTCTCGCTAATCACCAGGAAACGAGGGAAACTTACTGACTCCATTCATCCCAAGCTGCGCGGGTCACCTTGGCGATAACTTCTTCGCGAGTTGCATCATCAGCTCTAGAATCTGAGACAAAAGCTGCTACTGCCAAATGTCTACCATTGGGCAGCGTCACCAGTCCGACATCATTGGTTGCTGCGGTTATACCGTCTACGGTACCGGATGAACCTGTCTTGTGAGCTACAACCGTTCCTTCAGGCAACAGTCCTTTAATCCGCTGTAAGCCTGTTGGGGTCTCTGTCATCAGTTGCAACAGCAATGCTTGACTAGAGTCTGAAAGTCCTTGACCTTCGTGCAGTGCGTGCAACAAAGCGACTGCTGCATCAGGTGTTGCATAGTTGCGATACTGCAATGCGCTGTCTTGCCCTAGCTCCTTTTCTGTATCGGCTACAACAATGTCATTGATGCCCAAACCACGCAAATATTCAGTTACAACTTCCGGCCCGCCAACCAGACGTAACAGCACGTCGCAAGCTGTACCATCACTTTCAGACACCATGTACTTCAGCAATTCCGCCACACTTAGCTCTACCCCTTGCGGATTTGCGTCTCGAATGGGGCTGTGCTGAAAGTCCGAGACAAAATCGTCAGGTTGAACCTGAACTCTCTGCTCCAGGTCTAGCTTGCCTTGATCGACTTGAGCCAGTACAGCCATCCCAATGGGAAACTTGTAAACGCTTTGCATCGGGAATTGCTGGTCGCCGTTGAGCGTAACCGTCTCTCCAGTTTCTAGCACCGTGGCTGTAACTCCAACCCGTCCTTGAGCAGTATTGGATATTTGCTCAATCTGGTTATAAAGTTCGTTCTCGCTGTTCTCGCTGGGTGTGGTAACTTCTCCCGATATACCTGTTCTACCGTCCTGGTTAACCGCTCTACTGCTGGAGTCAGTGTTTGTACAGCTAGCGGCTAACAAGGATAGACAAAAGCCGCAAAGCCACAGCTTTTTCAGCATCATTGAATTCATAAACTTCTGGGGAACCAAAACAAACAGCTTGAAGATACATCTACAAAATGCTGGGTTCCAGAATTTATGAAATTATTAGTAGGTTGTAATAGTGGGAATCTCAAAATAAATGAGGATGTTCACCTTCTAAGATGGTAAGTAGGTGGACATAAATAAATGGTGCTGTAGGGTGCTGTTAGGCGTAAGCCGTAACGCACCGCATCGCAAGGCTTTGATGCGTTACGCGATCACTAACACATCCTACAAATAATTGGGGCTTTCTACTTATCGAAAACGCTCTCAATTTAAGTCAAGCAAGACACGGTCTAGGTTACATAGTCCGGGCTATGAGGTTGCGAAGCCTTTACTCGCTGTTTTGGTTGATTTCGATGCAGCCGAAGTGAACTTGACGATCTTAGTGTTTGGTTTGGAGCGGTGCTGTTGCTTAGCCAGATAGCGTTCGTTAATTTCAACCAGGCTGCGACAACGTTCATATTCATTCTGAAAAAGCTGATAAACATCTTTGTAAGACAGATGAATATTAAATTCCAATTCTTCAATTTCGAGTAAGTTTAGCGTTATTTCCAGAAGTTTTGTCCTGGTTTTGGTGTCATCGAGTTTAGGTTCTCTACATGTCTGCAACAGTTCAAAGTGTGTCTCGACCGGTACATATGGCTTTATGTCAATCGCAAAGTCTTTTGTACCATTACTCCTTGTATAGCTGACAACTCGCCCAACGGCCTCGTACCCGCCAAACCGTTCAAGTTTGTCTGCTGCATGGATATCTTTATCCAAATAAAGCCAAACATGATCCAGTACTCTTATCTGCTCCTGACAACCTTTGTAGGGAACAACCTTGACGTTTCGCAGCAGAAAAGCAGTATCTCCAGTTTTGTTAGCCGTTTCCCAATGGTTTAAACATCCCTGAAAACGAACGGTCTGGCCCAGCCAGTCAGCAAGAGGTCTACAAGCTATCGATGACTTCTGCATCTTGATACTCCCATAACTCTTCTTCTACTTTTGAAAGCAACGTACCCTGCTACTGAACTGAACCTGGCTGAATATAGCTGGATTCCCAAGCGATTCGATCGTCGGAAATCTAGACATCAAAATTACGTAAGAACTAGGCTGATTTCTTCTGCCGCACGGGGCGCTTGTAGGCAGACTTTTTCTTAAGTCCGACGATTTGGGCTTCGCTGCTATCGGCTCCAAATTGGGCAACCACAGCATTTTTAGCTTCAAGAATCGTGTTGTGAAACATCCACTCAGATTGACGGGCAGCATCCAAAGCAGCGCGATATTGAGCTTTGAGTTGGGCTTCGAGCTTCTGTGATTTCAACATCTCAACTTGTGCTTGCTCGATCTGAGAAATTGAGGCTTCTTTGCGATAAGGGGCATATTCAGTGATGGTTTGCAATCCTTCAAAGATGTCTTGATCCGCATTCAGGACACTCGGAGCTAAGCGATTGTTTGTGTTTTGGGTCGTCATTGTTCGGTTCCTTTGGAATTGACTGGATGATGTGAAGGTGCCCGATCGCAGCCAAGGACTAATGAACAAGCGATTGTTCTTAAAAAATCTTAAACAAGAGTAGGCAATGAATTTCGAGAGTTTACTTCATCTCGACTCATCAATTCGTTCAATTGATGGGTCGATTCGTAGATTCGACTAGTCAATTCGTTCAATCGACTAGTCAATTCATTTACTCGACCAGTCAATTCGTTCAATTGATAGGTCAATTGGTTTACTTAACGAGTCAATTCGTTCAATCGATGGGTCGATTGGTTTGCTCAACAGTTTGCTTGACGAATCAACATAGAGTTACAGCACGTCGCTGTAGCTGCATAAGAGGTGAGTAGAGAGAATGTACTGCATATCCCATAGCACATTCCCCATCCCGTAAGAAATCTGAGAATATGCAGAAAGATTCGGCTATCCAGCCTAAGCGACGCATTATGTAGAAAAATTCGAGCTAAGCACTGAATTTCCGGTGTTATGCTGAATCATTCTGCCTAAGATCCCACAGTTGGATCTTAGGCAGAAACTTTCTGTCTAATAAGTTGTTGAGCTGCCTGGTCCCAACTGTTAGTGCCTGGGAACCCTATACCAACAGCGGAGTTGGAGCCGACGAACACCGTTAGTCCGACGACGCGACTAAGCGGCGTTCGCGGCTCAACTCCGCTTTATACAGCCTGCTCTGTGCGTAAGGACACATTCTTTCGTATACTCATCCTCGACGTGCAGTACTTGTGAAGGTGGTTCGCGTGCCAACGCTTCAAGTCCAAGAAGCTTACTCTTTTTACAGAACATTTATCCTTGATTACAGCCGCAATAAAGCCGAGATTTATGAGCAGTATGGCTTTTCCTTGCAAGGAAGCATAGGTTCAAAAGATTGGGAAGTATTCGCGGCAATTTTAGTGAACGATAGAGCAAGAAGAGGCGATGGGGCAGATCTGGTGAACTACGAAGTAAAATCTGCCACGATTGGAAGTAGCTTTGAGTACCAGTACCACAGAAATCGTGGACTAAATAAACTAACTGATGACAGGGATGTAGATCACATTTTCGTCGCTAGAAGTGAAACCTATATGAATGTTGAAGTTTGGTTAGTTGAGCGTACCAAAATAATCCCTATATTTGATAGGTGGCTGCCCGAACTCATTCAAAACTATGAAGCCGCAGACAGGCAAAGATTTCGACGTTCAGTGACTTACGGTTTTGTTAGGAACCAAGGCATTCGACTACTAGAAATCACGGGTGGAGAACTACGCTATTTTCTTTAAACGACTTAGCTAAAGGATTCAAGATATTTTCAGCAATCCAGACAATAACAGGTACACAAACAGCATCGCCAAACCCTGTCAAAGCTTGATTGATTTGTAGTGGGAGTGGATAATTGTCTGGAACACCTTGCAGCCTCGCATACTCCCGGGGTGTCATGAGGCGCATTTTTATAGTTCCTTGTCCAACTCGAACAAGCATTTGCCGACTGCTACCACCTCTAGCAGTTCTGAGACAACCAGCAAGACCATCTTTTCTAAGTTCTGCCCTTTGCTTACCTTCACGAACTCGCCTATACATAGGGCAGTATGAATATGTTGATAACTCCTGTAGTCCTTGTAAGTATTCGAGATTGATGGATGACATCATATTTAAATGACGTTTTACCTCATTGTCAGACCACCAGCGATCATCGTCATCTGAAATGTTTTCTATGACAAAGCTCAAGTCAGCTTTTATCTTTTCTGGCAGTGATGGAACATCCAAAAAGTTCCAGCATAGATCGAGATTGGTTATAACTGCCTTTCCGAGTGCCTGCGTTTTAAGTGAGGAAGAACGCTTAGAGAAAACGAATATATCCTGATTGGCGTTAGATGCTTGCATTCCGACAACGAATACTCTCGGTCTGCTTTGAGGTACAAAATGAGCCGCATCAATAGCAAAAACATCACAAGCATAACCTAGCCGATTCAATTCTTGAATTGTGATTCTGAAGTCTTGTCCGCTATTTGACGTTAGCCACCCGGCTACATTTTCCAGCATCACAATCTTAGGCTTATTTACTTGACTATCAAGGATTTGGGTAAATCCCCAAAAAGCACTAGAATGCTGTCCATCAATACCCTCTAAATTACCTGCCAAAGATAAATCAATACAAGGAAATGATGCTGTTGCAAGTATCGTGTCAGGAATATCGGCAGGACAAATGGAAAAGATATCTTGAACCTTATAATGCTTAGTTGCGTCTTGAAAATGGGCTGAGTACATTTCAAACTTGCTATGCGCCCAGTCGTTAGCAAAGACAACGTTCCAACCTACTTGCTCTAGTCCTAATCTGACTAAACCAATTCCTGCAAAGTACTCCGCACATGTTAAGTGACCGTAAAGACTTACAGGCTCTCTTACACCAACTAAAGCCTTGTTTTTCATTACAGAAAGAGGCATAGTGCTTACGTTACCAACTTTACAAGAGTAAATTCATAGCCATTGCTATGAAAGCATAGCGTTATCCTTACTGCTGAGTCAACTAAATTTATGAGGCGATTTGGGGAGAAGCTATATCAACTAAGGATGCGGCGAGGCTTGACATTGACAGAACTAGGTGACCTGCTAAGTGTTCACAACACATTTGTATCGCAAATGGAGAAGGGGAGGAAGGTTCCTAACGCTGAAATGATTCTTAGAGTGGCAGATGCTTTTGGCGTGACTACTGATCAATTAATGCGTGATGAGTTGGATTTGCCGGAAGAACATTGCTGAAATGCTGTACAACAACGCCCATGCACCCGACCGCTGAGAGGTTGTCTGTTGAGCAACCGAGACTGTCTGCGGCGGGTGATGGGCAACGTTAGACTGCCAAGTCCTCCATGAAGGCGCAGCTTGGAGGTTGCCTATCGGTATCCAGCGCGATCGCTCATCTTGTAGGGTACGTCGTGACGCACCTCTTTGCATTTAATTGCGTAATTTCTAATGATATTTACCCGCTTTTGAGTGGGTGTTGAAGTGAGTTTGGTTAGAGGATAGAGATATTGAGAGTTTAGATTCTCAAAGGTGCGTGGTTACTTGGCGTGCTGTGATAAGAAGTTGAGCGATCGCTCCCATGCCAGCTTTGTAGCCTCTGGATCGTAGCTATCGTTATTCTCGTTACCAAAGGCGTGCTGCGCCTGATAGCGATAGAGCTCGTGATTGACGTTGCCTTCCTTTAATCGTGCCTCCAGGTCATCAACCTGTTCGGGTGGGAAGAAGCTATCCTGCTGAGCAAAATGTCCTTGAAAAGGAATGCTAATCGTGCGGGTATCAGCAGCTTCAGCGGGTGGAACCCCATACCAGGAGATAGCAACATCAGCTTCGGGGACGTGAACCGCCGCTAATACGGTTAAGGCACCCCCCATACAAAACCCCAGAACTGCTACTTTGGGACTGTTTTGCTGGAGATACTGTATGGCACCGCGAATGTCCTGAGTTGCCGCATCGCCAAAATCAAGTTCGTTCATGAGATGGGCTGCTTCTGCCTCTTCGAGAGTGACCTTTCCCCGATAGAGATCAGGCACCAAAACTCGATATCCTTGCTCGACGAGCTGATTGGCTACGCCTTTGATTTGGTCGTTCAATCCCCACCATTCTTGAATGACGACAACTCCAGGAGCATTACTTTGATCGGCAGGCTCAGCATAGTAGCCAGAGCAGGTTTGTCGATCTGGACGCTGAAAGGTGATAATTTCTCCCATGAAGTTTCTCCTAAAAATTAGATCTCCTGCAGTCCGTTTTTTTGGGTCGCTTATCGAAACAGCTTAGTCTGCCGAACGATTAGCCCAAGTCCTCCTAACAGCAAGGCTACTACCAGAATGATGATAGGCAACCGTGATGCGTGAGTTTGGTTAGCAGGAATAGCCTGACTGTCACCAGAGACATTATCTTCACGGGATTGATTATCTACCGTTTGAGTTTCTTCCGTTGAAGTGGTCGTTTGAGTCGAAGGACTAGTTATTGGCGCAGTTCCTCTACCCACGATCGCCACATAGCTTATTTCAAAGGGCTGGAAGTCTGCTCCGGCTTGGGGCGCACCGTTGAACCGTAGCTCATATTCACCTGCTTCTGGAAAGACGACTTCAGCGCCAGGAATGCCCTGATATTGTTCAGCAGAGATTGCTTCAAGGGTCGGCTCTAGCACCGGAGCTTCCCCTTCAGTGTAGGGAGCGGAATAGACCGTTAGCTTACAGTTACATTGCTCTAGGGGCACGATCGCCCCTCCTTCCTGAGTGAGAGCAACCCAAACTTGGGCAGGCTCTCCCGATTTGGGACTGTGGTTTGGTTCAATGTGCCAGAGTCCAGCGACGTTACCAGAGACTTCAACTTTGTGGGCAAGGGTGGACGTTTCTGCCCATAACAAAAGTGGGGCTGTGAGTAAAACAGGAGTTAATCTACTGATTTTTACTGGGGAAAACATAAAATTTTTCTAATGCGAGGAATGACCAGAAATGGCGCGATCGCACTAACACCACTAAGAGGGCAATCCCTCCTAACACCACTGCTGCAATCTGATTCACCAGGGATTGCTCAAATCCACCCAGATAGTGAGAGCCCAGTAGAATCGTATGAATAGCAGCCAGAATAAATGCTGGAACGCTGAGCAGATGGAGCGATCGCCAGTGTTTTCCTAATCGTTTCACCATGCGATCGAAACTGGTGAGGGCTAGTGGCGCAAGCAATGCTAACGATACAATGCCTGCCCAACTGCCGATTTGATGAGTGGGTAGCAAAAAGGGAATGGCTTGAACATTCCAGCCCATCGTGAGTGTGTGACCAATGTGAGCCAGCGCCAAAATGAATGCTCCTACACCCAGCGCACGACGATAGCGGAGCGGTTGCCCCCAAAGCCGACTAATAGGACGGGCAATCAACGCTAGCATCAGGCAAACCAGGGATGCGTGCCCGGTGTAATCGATCATGTCCCCTGTTCGCAGCAAGGTGAGAATGCCAATGGTGAGCGTGAGCCAACCGCCCATGCGAAAAAGTTGACTGCGGCGATCGCCACTCACCAGCGACCCGACCAGTCCTACACCCAGCATCAGCGGCAACGTTCCTAGCCCAAACGCCAGCATGGTGACACTGCCAATCCAGGGATCGCCTGTCTCTGCTGCCTTAATCTGTGCCGCGTAGAGGAAACCGCAGGGAATCAGCCCCCAAACGATACCCAACAGTGCCGGAGTCCACCAGTGAGACGAAAGTGATAGTTTCACCATGCCGCTGCTGAGGCGGTTGTGCCAATTCTTTTGAGTAAGCGGATGTAAAAGTGGCAGACGTGGGACAGACTCCGGGTTGATTTGCGATAGTCCAAACCAGATTAGCAAGATGCCCGTCAGAATAGCCATACCTTGACGCAAAGCACTATCAACTCCAGCAAACTGCCCACTTGCAATAAGTACGGAACTCAACGCACCAATGCCTGCTCCCACGAGGGCATAGCTGAGCAACCGACCTAGATTGAGCAATCCATGAAAGCAAATCTGCTGCTGCCAGGATGGTTTTTCCTGTTGTTGTGACAGGGAAAAGGCGACAGTGATTGGGCCACACATACCTGCACAGTGTCCAAAGCTTCCCAAAAATCCTAGAGTGGCAATTAGCAGCAAATCCAGCATGGTCAATCTAAAGCAACCGTCGATAACTGAAGTCTCTGGATCAAGCTTAGAGTTTGTTGAGCAGCGATCGCCCCTCTCTGAGTAGAGAAGTACCAGGTTGTCTGCCGAAGATGGCGATCGTCAACAGGATCGCAGATGACTGTTTCCACACGAACTCCTTCAACTGGATCAGACGTTTATCATCCCCACCAACTCTTCGGTGTTCGTCAAAAAACAGGCTGTAAAACTTTCACGAAACTTTCAGGGTTGAGCGCTCGCTCAACCAGTTTGCATCTATTCCACCTGATCGGGATCAAGCCCCATTTCTCTCAGACGTTCTGCTAAACGGTTCGCTCGCTGCCGTTCTTGCTCTGCAACTTCCTGAGCGGTTGGCAAGAGAGTCCCCTCTGGGGTTGCCCAGCGTAACCAACGGGTGGTGATGCTCTGATAGGTTCCCTCCCACAGGGTGAGGGTGAGTTTAAGCTGTTCGCTAGTTAATCGCCCCCAATCATCTGGCTCCATCGATTCGTAGAAGCCGTTGTGAGCCGTGAAGCCAGCCAATTCGGTGGTGAAAGGGTCAAACCAGATATATTCTGGGACGCGCAGTTGATCCTGATAAATTTGCTTCTTCTCGACTTTGTCGCGGATGGCAGTGCTTTCTGAGATCAGTTCTATAACTAAATTGGGTGATTTTTCTTCTTCCCAAACGACCCAGCTTTTGCGCTCTTTTCTGGGAACGCCCAAAACGACAAAGAAATCTGGCCCACGGAAATCTTGATTTCGTGCTTGTTGAAGGCTGAAGTAGACAAACATATTGCCGCCGACGAAGAAATCTTGGCGGTCAGCCCAATGTAACTCCAGGGATTCGATCAGCAGGCGCATTTGAGCGGCATGGCGAGGTGTTTCCATTGGAATGCCATCGTCGTAAGGAAGTTCATCTTGGGTCGGAGGGATGGTAACTCCGTAATATTCCAGCTCGCGCCGTCGGGATGATTCGATGTCGATGGACATGGTAGCAACTCCGTGTCTGTAGTCTGCGATCTACCTGTGAACCAGGGGCTGAACGGCTAATGATGTAGATCCTAACTACATTGTCCCTCGTTCTGCCTGGTGTTTGATCAAGCGTTGCACACTGGCGAGAGTTGGGTTGAGTTCGTAGCTGCGGCGTTCGGGGTGATTGAGGTAGGCAACTTGTTCTTGCTCGATCATCAGCACATCCTGACGCACTAGTCCGTCTAGCAGTTTTTGAGCCGAGCCAAACATCTTGTTTTTGACAAAGCGGCGAAAGCGTTCGGGGAGTTTGTGCAGACGATGGAAGGCGTTGAGCGAGGTGAAGTGAATCAGGTAAGCCTTGGTGCGGGTTTCGTGGATGGGGCAAAACAGGCAGTAGATTTTGAAATCGTTGCCTAGCGCCGATGCCCAATGGGGGTAAACGTAGCTGACGTCGAGCGGTTCGGGGTGGAGCCGCCGCAGTGCCGGAAAAATGAGTTGCGAGACTGACCAGATTTTGTCGATTTTGTAGTAACTCTGTGCCTGATAGTGAGCATCAACGCGATCGCCCCCTTCCTCTAACCCCTCCAGCTTTGCCTCAGCCCAAGCCTGATAGTCGTCGTGCAGATGCCCGTGATACATATCCATCAGGTTTTCGATCAGAAAAGAGAAGTGAGCGTTGCACTCAATGATCGAAACGGTGGCAATGTAGTTGAGGTGATCCCATTCGGGCAAGCCCATTGGCTGCACAGTAGGCTGCATTTCTCCACTGATAGATTCCTGCAATCCTTGGGTGCTGGGATAGAGCCAGATGAAACCATCTTGATCCCGCACAGGATAGCGGCGAATTTGGCAGGTAGGTAGCTTCTGGTTGTCTGCCAGGTAAGGGACAGCGGCGCACTGTCCTGCTGAGTTGAACTGCCAGCCGTGATAGGCGCACTCCAGCCAATCACCAATCACCTTGCCTTCGCTCAGCTTGACGTGACGATGGGGGCAGCGGTCTTCTAAGGCATGAATCTGACCTGTGCGATCGCGATACAGCACGATATCCTGATGCCAGAGTGTGATCCCCACGGGCTGCGTCTGCACTTCGCTGCTGCGGGCGACGACATACCAATGATTGGGGTTGATGCCCAGCCGCCGCACATCTCGATGGGTAGAAGAAACGTCCGTGATCATATCTGCAACATTCCTTGGGGATTTACCGAGAGCAGCGATCGCCGCTGAAGCCCTTCCCGGTAAAGGATCTCGTTTGCTGCCAGTAGGCCGCTGCTGATTGCCCGTTCCATTAAGCCGCAGGGGAAGGGCATCTTGACCCAGTCTCCCGCAAATAGCAGGTTAGCGGCAGAGGTGCTGGTTTCGGGGCGATCGGCGTAGCTGTTGGGCGGGAATCCGGCGAAGTTTTTCTGATTCACCAGTTCCCGATGCAAAACCGTTGCCTGTTGCAGTTCCGGCACGATTTCGTACAGTTCTTGCTCAAAGGTGGTCAGCAAAGCCTGTTGCGTTGGGAACTTGGCTTCTTTGTAGCAATAAGCGTGAAGCTCGACAACGCTACCCCCCGTACGTTCTGCCCAATCGATGTAATCTTCCTGGATGCGGTGATAGAGGGTGATGCTGTCGGTGAGGCTATAGCCCGACAGGGAAGCAAAGTTGCTGTGCTGCCAGGGAAAGTCACGGTCAAACCAGAACCGAGCCACTGCAAATGGGTCAGCCACCGCTAACTGTTTGACCTGCTGTGCCACCTGAGGATGGGCTTCACCTTCAGAGAGAGAAAACAGATGTTGAACGCCCGGTACGTCTGCCGCAAATACATAAAAGTCTGCTTCTACAGTTTCGCTCGGCATTGCTTCAGCGGCGATCGCCACCAACTGCACCTGTTCTTCTTGCCGCTGGATCACCTGAAAGCGGGGCAAATCGCGCTGGGCGGGACCACGCTGAACTCGTCCCTGTGAGTTATACATTGCGCCATGACAGGGACAGTGAAACGCACCGTCCTCCTCTTCGTGCACGGTGCAGCCCTGGTGAGTGCAGCTGAGGGAAACGGCTTCGTTGCTGTTGGCAGCGACCGCATAGACCGCATCGCCCGCGCCAAAGTATTCCAACTGATCTGTGCTAAGCAGCGGATTGCGCTTTACCCAGAACGGCACCCGACTGCTGCTATTTCCTTGCTGATAGCTGAGGGCTTTTACCTGCCCCTGATCCCAGCGCACACCGCTGACGGTGACATCCGTGAGAATGGTGCCGCCACTTTGCTGAATCGACTGGGCGATCGGATCTACCAGGCTTCTGCCCATGTCTTGCCGAGTGCCGTTAAATGCCAGCCCTTCTGGATTGCCAAAGAAGTAAAAGTGAAAGAACTGCATTAGCTCTCCCGCACTCATGACATCGGGTGCATTCAGGCTGGACTTGGCGAAGGGCAGAAAGTAAAGGTCGTACAGCCCTTGAGGAAAGCCTTCTTTCGTCCATTCCGCCACGGACAGATGGTCGAGCCGCTGGAAACTCTTTTGAGCATTGAATCCAGTAATTTCACGAAACACCTGCCAGTGTTCATACTTGGTTAGGTTTAACCCCCAACTCAGGCGATTGGAAGAAGACACCGCCAGATCAACAATATTCCAGGGGAAGGCAGAGTGGCTGGGGCGGAAAACTTCGGGGCGATACTGGCGATCGCGATAAACCACCGAGTAATATTCCAGCGACTTGAAGTTATCCGTTGCACCGATCTCCTGAACTAACCCCTTCAAGTTGTAATACTGCGGGAAAAAGCCGTGGAACCCATGCTCCATCATGAGCGTTTGGTCGCCCACCTGGATTTCCCAACTGGCAACTTTGCCGCCCAGTTGAGCCGATCGCTCTAAGAGCGTGACGGCAAATCCACGCTGGCTAAGTTCATAGGCACAAGCCAAACCCGCCAAACCACCCCCCACTACAGCAACACTTTTGGGCTGGTTGAGATAGCGGGGTAAGTCAAGCGTGTCTTGCTGAAAGACGGAAGGCTGGGGTTTGGCGAGGCGAGAGTAGCCGACCAGTCCTCCTACGGTACCGATTCCGAAAAGCTTGAGTAATGTTCGTCGAGAGACGGATTTCAACAGGGCAGAACCTAACGCTTCACTCATTATTTACGAAAACTAAGGCAGGAATGGATGTTTGATGCACTGAGCACTTTAAGACATGAATCATACCAACCCTGGGCGATCGCCCTCTGCTCTATCCAAACCCTAGTAAAAGCCTTATGAAATGAAGGATTCAGCCCTTTCTAGTGAAATCGTTAGCCGATAAAGCTCTTTATCATGTCTCTACATTCGAGAGAATACCCGATTTGTTGATCCCTGCTGTTCAAGCCTGTTTCTAGCGAGAACGGGACGATCAAGCTCCACCTAAAACTCGTAGGATGCGTTAGCGTCAGCGTAACGCATCAAAGCTTTGACAGACGTGCGTTACAGCTCTGCCCAACGAACCCTACAGCGTTGCGTAATGCTCCTGTGTCTTTGCGCCATGCTACTTTGTCTTCCCGCAATGCTGCTGCGTCTTTGCGCCATGCTCCTGCGTCTTTGCGCAGTGCTCCTGCATCTTCCTGCAATGCTCCTGCGTCTTCCCGCAGTGCTGCTTTGTCTTCCCGCAGTGCTGCTTTGTCTTCCCGCAGTGCTGCTGAAACGTGCAGCGCCTCAAACGTGAGTTGGGTCAAAGGAACATCCAACATAAGTTGAGGGCACGAAACCCAACACAGTCCTTTGCTCCTGGATTTCGTGCCCTCAACCTAGCCTATAGTCAACTAACTTGCATAGTTCCTCTGCTGTAGGGGCTTGGCAGTGCCAAGCCCCTAACCGGAATACCGCACTTCATTAAATTCATGCTCCTTACTGTTTCGGTTTTGCTGCCTGCGTATCAAACACCGCGCCAGCGCCATAGGAATCAATATCCATTGCTTCAGAACCACCTCTGACCAGCAAACTCAGCATTGAGCCAAGCTGAAACCAGATGAGTAGTGCAGTTGGCACCACAACGATCGTTGCCAATCCAGCGGCAAACCACCAAACCAGGCTAAATACTGAAAAGCTAGCCGCCATGAAAACCACCAGGCAGACCGTCAAGCCGAAATAAGCGGCGATCGCATGGGGCGTTGCATAGTTGATTTTGGATTGAGACTGACGGTTTGTATCCCACTGAGCGACCTGATATTCCAGGATGTCTTTGAAAATGAACCCAAAGGCGATCGCAAAGAAATTGCTCACCATAATCAGCGTAAACACAGGAGGATTAGTAAAAGGTTCAGGGTTCATGATTAAATGCTCCGCAGGAGTGCTCGTCAGTTAACAAATGTAAAGATAAGTATATAGCAAGTCGTTTGATGCTGAGGTCTTATGACAGTCTGCTCTCTGGCGTGGCGATCGTATAAACCCGTAGGGGCGCGGCATTCGACCCCTATCTCTTGGTTCTGAACCGGACCCCACTCGAATGCCACGCCCGGTTCGGCACAACCATTCCCTTAACGCGTCCAGTTCGGCACAACCATTCCCTTAATCCGAACCGGGCGTGGCATTCGGGCGAAAAAAGAGGATGGGTGGCGAATAAAGTTTGCCGAATGCTGTGCCCCTACGGTCTAATTCAGATTAGGCATAGATTTTAGGAACTGGAATTGTGACCAATCACTCTGAAGGGATGCAGCCCATTGCCTCTCTGTTTCGCACTCCGCTTTACGAGCTGTATCGCGAAGCTCAAGCCCGCATTGTCCCTTTCTCTGGATGGGAAATGCCTGTGCAGTACAGCGGCATCTTGCCCGAACATCGGGCTGTGCGTGAGGCAGCGGGGATGTTTGACATCTCCCACATGGGGAAGTTTGCACTAAACGGCGCAGATGTGATCGACGCGCTTCAGCTACTTGTTCCTTCTGATTTGAGTCGTTTGCAGCCCGGTGAAGCACAGTACACGGTTTTGCTGAATGCTCAGGCAGGGATTATTGACGATCTGATCGTTTACTACCAGGGAGTAGACGCGAAGGGCGATCAGCGGGTGATGCTGATCGCCAACGCAGCTACAACAGTGAAAGACCGTGATTGGCTGCTGGCAAATCTGAGTTCAGACCTCAACTTTCAAGACTTGTCGCCTACAAAAGTTTTGTTAGCGGTGCAAGGACCAAAGGCAGTTAGCTTACTTCAGACCTGTGTGCAGGAAGATTTATCTCAGGTCAAACGGTTTGGACATCGGGAAGGCAGTGTTTTGGGACAGCCCGGTTTTTTGGCACGGACGGGCTATACGGGCGAGGATGGCTTTGAGGTGATGGTCGATCCGCAGACGGGGATTGATCTGTGGCGATCGCTCCTCAAATCTGGCATTACCCCCTGCGGCTTGGGCGCACGCGACACCCTGCGGCTCGAAGCGGCAATGGCACTCTACGGGCAGGACATTGACGAAACCACCACACCGCTCGAAGCGGGTTTGGGATGGCTGGTTCACCTTGACCGCAAAGGGGACTTCATCGGTCGCAAGGTGCTTGAGGAGCAGAAGCAATTTGGCGTAGCGCGAAAGCTAGTCGGGCTACAGATGGAAGGGCGAAACATCGCCCGTCACGATTATCCAGTGCTGTTTAACCAGGAAAAGGTTGGGGTTGTTACCAGCGGTACCGTGTCTCCAACTTTGGGGAAGGCGATCGCCCTTGCCTACGTTCCCACTCACTTAGCTAAGACGGGGCAAGAGTTAGACATTGAGATTCGCCAGAAAGCATATCGGGCGATCGTTGTGAAACGTCCGTTTTATAAGTCGGCAGCAATTCCTACGCTTTGAGGGGCGATCGCACCCATTGCTCTCACCTCTGCTGAAGTTTTTGCTTAGGACACTTGCTTGAGTCACTACAGTTTCAGCAAATCTGAAATCTATGAGCATTTTTGTCCGGCTACTGTAGCTTTTTCGGCTTTTACGGAATAATTTTGTTTGAGGTATTCCCCTCAAATCTTTATTGGCAACCTGCTATGGCGCTCGAATATCCCGAAGACCTAAAGTATCTCGACTCCCATGAGTACGCTCGGCTAAATGGCGACATTGCCACCATTGGCATTACTGCTTTTGCGGTTGATCAGCTTGGCGACATCGTTTTCCTGGAGTTGCCCGACGTTGGCTCAGCCCTGACCAAAGGAGAAACCTTTGGCACTGTCGAATCTGTGAAAGCGGTAGAAGATTTGAACGTTCCGATCTCAGGCACTGTAATCGAACGAAATGACCCAATGGTCGAAGCGCCTGAGCAAGTGGCAAAAGATCCTTACGGTGAGGGCTGGCTGCTCAAGGTGAAATTTGAAGATGCCAGTGAGCTAGACAGCGCTTTGTCTGCCAGCGAATATCAGGCGCAGGTCGAAGGGGAATAGTCTGTTTAGCCTGACCAGACCCAGGCAGCTAAGGCAATTATTCTGCTATTTATTGCAAAGTATTGCAGAATAGTCAGAAATCTGATCAATTCAGATCCGTTCTGATCTGTCTTTGTTGTCGTTCCCCCTGCACTGCCTCCATGTCTTCAGATTCTCTTGATCTGCATCCCTCATCCGATTTGAGCCAGTCCGATTCTGATGCGTCATACGCTCAGGTTGACTCGTCTGCCGTCTTCCAAAATGGGAATGGCTCCGCTAACGGGTCAACCAAACAGGCATTTGGTGAAGCGCAAGGGGAGTTTGAGCGCAGGCATATTGGACTCAGTCCAGCGGACGTAGAGGAAATGCTGGAAGCTTTGGGCTTTTCGACACTGGAGGCACTGATCGATCAAACGATTCCGCCTGCAATTCGTCTGCAAAAGCCGCTGGAGCTATCAGGTGGGTCGAGTGAATATGAGGTGTTGCAAGAGTTGAGGGCGATCGCCACTCAAAATCAGATTTTCTACTCTTTCATTGGCATGGGCTACTCGAACTGCATTACGCCCCCGGTGATTCAGCGCAACATTCTCGAAAATCCGGGTTGGTACACCCAATACACGCCCTATCAGCCAGAAATTGCTCAGGGACGACTGGAGGCAATGCTCAACTTTCAGACAATGGTGATCGACCTGACCGGACTGGAGATCGCCAACGCTTCTTTGCTTGATGAAGCAACCGCTGCTGCCGAAGCGATGACAATGAGCTACGGCTTACACAAAGGCAGTGCCAAAGCCTTCTGGGTTTCCGCAGCCTGTCATCCTCAAACCATTGACGTGATCCAAACTCGCGCCAAGCCGCAGGGGATTGAGGTGATCGTGGGCGATCACCAAACCTTTGAGTTTGATCAGCCTATTTTTGGTGCACTGCTGCAATATCCGGCGACAGACGGCACGATTTACGATTACCAGGAATTTATCCAACGGACGCATGAGGCAGGCGCACTGGTAACAATGGCAGCAGATTTGCTCAGCCTCACCTTGCTGAAGCCACCAGGGGAACTCGGTGCAGACATTGCCGTGGGCAATACCCAGCGGTTTGGCGTTCCTCTGGGCTATGGCGGTCCCCATGCAGCCTACTTTGCCACGAAGGAAGCGTACAAACGGCAGATTCCAGGACGACTGGTGGGCGTTTCTAAAGATGTATCGGGACGACCTGCACTGCGACTGGCGCTGCAAACCCGCGAACAGCATATTCGTCGGGACAAGGCGACCAGCAATATCTGTACGGCACAGGTGCTGCTGGCGGTGATGGCGAGCATGTATGCGGTCTATCACGGGCCGGAAGGACTGCACCAGATTGCCCGTCGCATTCATCAGCGCACTGCAACTCTGGCAGAGGGTTTGCAGCAATTGGGCTATGAGGTGGGTACGCCATTTTTTGACACGCTGCGAGTAGAGGTAGGCGACCGGGCTGAGGAAATTTTGGAACGGGCGATCGCCCACCGCATCAACTTGCGTCGATTGGGCGATCGCGCCATTGGTATTTCCTTGGACGAAACTACGTCTGAGCCGGACCTGCTGCACCTCTTTAAGGTTTTCCTAAAAGGAGAAACGCCCCACTTTACCCCATCGACTCTTTCTCCCCGGAGCAATTTTCAAATTCCAGTCGTCCATCAGCGAACGAGTGCTTACCTGACCCATCCCGTTTTCCACCGCTACCGCTCTGAGACGGAACTGCTGCGCTACATTCATCGGCTTCAGGCAAAGGATTTGTCGTTGACAACGGCAATGATTCCGCTTGGCTCTTGCACGATGAAGCTAAACGCGACGGCTGAAATGATTCCAATTAGCTGGCCTGAGTTTGCTCAGATTCATCCCTTTGCGCCGCTGGCACAAACTCAGGGCTATCAAACCCTGTTTCAGCAGCTAGAGCAAATGCTGTCAGAAATCACCGGATTTGCCGGGATCTCGCTTCAGCCTAATGCCGGATCGCAGGGCGAATATGCTGGACTGCTGGTCATTCGGCAATATCACGAGCAGCGTGGCGAAGGGCACCGTAACATTTGCCTGATCCCAGAATCGGCGCATGGTACTAACCCCGCCAGTGCAGTCATGGCTGGGATGAAGGTTGTCCCGGTTGTTTGTGATGCAGACGGCAACATTGATGTAGCTGACCTAAAAGCAAAAGCCGAGAAGCATCGCGATCATCTGGCAGCGCTGATGGTGACCTATCCTTCGACTCACGGTGTGTTTGAGGAGGCGATTCAAGAGATTTGTGCGATCGTCCACCAGCACGGCGGTCAAGTCTATATGGATGGCGCAAACATGAACGCCCAGGTTGGGCTTTGCCGTCCGGCAGATTTTGGCGCAGATGTCTGTCACCTCAATTTGCACAAAACTTTCTGCATTCCTCATGGCGGCGGCGGACCGGGTATCGGACCAATTGGCGTAAAACCCCACTTGAAACCCCTCCTGCCAGGTCACTCTGTCGTTGACATTGAAGAAGTCTACTCAGAAGGTGACGTTCAAAGTTCAAAATCCAAAGCTCAACCTGCTCGAATCGGTGCAGTTGCTTCGGCTCCCTGGGGCAGCAGCAGCATTCTGCCAATTTCCTGGATGTACATCGCCCTAATGGGATCGACTGGACTGACTAGAGCCACACAAGTCGCGATTCTGAATGCTAACTACATCGCTAAACGATTGGAGAATGATTACCCCATTCTCTACAAAGGCAAAAATGGACTGGTTGCCCACGAGTGCATTTTGGATTTGCGCCAGTTTAAGAAAACCGCTGGGATCGAAGTTGATGATATCGCCAAACGGTTGATTGACTACGGTTTCCATCCACCAACGGTATCCTGGCCGGTTGCCGGCACGGTGATGGTGGAGCCCACCGAGAGTGAGTCCAAGCAAGAGCTAGACCGCTTCTGTGATGCCATGATCGCAATTCGCGAGGAGATTCGCGAAATTGAGCAGGGGAAAGCCGATCGCCAAAACAACCTGCTCAAAAATGCACCCCATACTGCCGAAATTCTCATCAGCGATGAATGGGAACGTCCTTACTCTCGTAAGCGCGCTGCTTACCCAACTTCCTGGACGCAAGAAAACAAATTCTGGGCTTCAACCGGACGAATCGATAATGCCTATGGCGATCGCAACCTAATTTGTGCCTGCCTACCTATGGAAGCTTACGCAGAATAGGATAGAGAAACGCAGGTTGGGCTGAAGCATGAAACCCAACAGGTCTAAAACTCTAAGATTGTCGGGTTTCGCTAGCTCAACCCAACCTCTAGGTCAGGAGCGTATCCTATGGTTCAAAGCCTACCGATTAGCAATTTAAGTTTGTACGATATCAAAGCCAAGTTTGATTTGAGGGAAGCGCAGGACGAATCCTTCTTCCCGGAATGGTATCAGGAACTACCAGAGCTAACCGAATCGGAACAGCAAGCTTTGGATCAGATTAAGCGCAACTTCCTATATCTAAATGAATCTCCCCTAGCGGAAGTTGCTGTGAAAATGGTTGTTTTGTCGCCCTTACTGTCAATGGCAGGCTTTTATCAGCCACCGTTTCGCTTTTCTACGGAAGCATCGGTTCAAATCACTGCTGAGGATGACGGGCAATTGTTTCGTGGAAGGATTGATGTGCTGGTGCTGCAAGAGCGCTTCTGGATTCTCACTGTTGAATCAAAAGAAGCTGGCTTTTCACTCAAGCAGGCGATCGCCCAAGCACTCGCCTACATGACGGGTAATCCTTACCCTGAACGCCCCGTTTTTGGTCTAGTAACCAACGGTAGCCACTTCATTTTTCTGAAGTTGACTCAACGCGAAATACCTCAATATGCTTTGTCAGATGAATTCTCTTTAATGAAGCGCAGTAACGATCTATATCATGTCCTTAAGATCTTGAAGCACCTGGGAAAATCGCTAGTCTTTTAGGAGAATCTTGACGGAGAAGGACGCATGACAAACTGGTGGCAAATCTTCCCACAGGGGCGGCAAACGCTGACGATTGAAGATGCTGAAGGTGAAAAGGTGGCGATCGCCTACGGGGAAGCCGGAACCGGACAGCCCCTGTTTTTGCTACACGGCATTGGCAGTTGGAGCTATAGCTGGCGGCACAACGTCAAACCTCTGTCGCAGCACTTTCGAGTGATTTGCCCAGATGCAAAAGGTCATGGCTTCTCGCCTGCCTCCACTGCACCGGAAACGGTCGGGCATCAAATTGTCGAACTAACCCGGATCATCCAGGCATTGACCGATCAGCCTGCCATTTTGGTGGGAGAATCTCTGGGCGCGTTAACGGCTTTGGCGGTAGCACAGGCTCATCCAGAGTTGGTCGAACGGCTGGTGCTGATCAACGTGCCGATCTTTCCGCGACAGTTGCCGAGTTTGGGAATGCGATCGCTTGCTGACATTCCTCTAGATCTGGTGCGCTGGTTTGATCAGTCACGCCTGATTCGTTCCTTTGCGCCTGTTGTCCGTTCCATCACCTGGCTGATGCGGCAGGAAGTTGTCGCTGACCCAAACTCCATTACAGATGAGGAAATTTACTGGCTCACCTATCCCTATGTTGAGTTCCCCGGCACAATTACTCAGTTTGCGACAGATTTACAGCAATCGGCGCGAGAAATTCGCAATTTGCAAACCGGACAACCGAGTATCATTCGCACCATTCAGCAAGATCTAGCCAAGGTGGTTTGTCCGACGTTAATTCTGTGGGGAGAGTGCGATCGCTGGTTTCCCGTTGCGGATGGCGAAAAACTTCACGCTCACCTGCCAAACTCGCAGTTTCAGGTTATTCCCAACTGCGGACACAATTCCTCTAGCAGTGCGGCTCCAGTAAATGAAGCGATCCTGACCTTTATGCAAACAGAGGCGGCTACTCGGTAAGGGGCGATCTCAAGACACAGCCTGTCTGAGGAGGAAATATCTCTACGCTCAAGTTTGTAGCAGATTTGAGAAAAATTTGCTGCTGGCTGACTCGATTCAGACCATAGCCCCAGATTGATCCCAATCTCCAATTTCTATCGCTTTAAGCAAACGCTGAACCCAAATCGGGAGGAACGTCCTGCCAGCGACCAGGACCGATCGCCCGCAATGCTTCCTTCAACACAACATCTCCGGTGTACAGCGCCCGACCTACAATCACTCCCGTTACACCCGTTGGCTCTAGCGCCAGCAGACTGAGCAAATCGGTTGTGGAGCTAATGCCGCCGGACGCAATAACGGGAACCGAAACGGCTTCTGCTAGCTCTCTCAATGCCTGCTGGTTAGGCCCTTGCAGGGTGCCGTCCCGGTGAATGTCGGTGTAGATGATCGCGGCAACGCCTGATTGAGCCATTTGCTGAGCCAAGGCGATCGCCTCTACCTCAGAAGTCTCTAGCCAGCCGCGAGTCGCGACTTTGCCATTTCGCGCATCGATGCCAACGATGATTTGTTGGGGAAATTCCTGACAAAGTTGATTCACCAAATCGGGCTGCTCGACTGCGACCGTTCCTAGAATGGCGTAGCGGACTCCCATCTTGAATAGGTTAACGACACTTTGGCGATCGCGCAGTCCACCGCCCACCTGAACGGGCACATTCACGGATTGGGCGATCGCCTCAATAGCCTGCCAGTTAACCGGATGCCCTGCCTTTGCTCCATCTAGGTCAACCAGGTGCAGCCGAGTTGCGCCCTGCTCAACCCACTGCTGCGCTACAGCTACCGGATTTTCGTCAAACACCTGAGACTGCTCATAATCTCCCTGATAAAGCCGGACACAGCGTCCTTTGAGCAAATCGATCGCTGGAATCACATCCACAGCTGCTAATCCTCTCTATATCTATCAACCACAACGCGTTAGACCCACTCTTATCTAAGGCAGGATGTTTTAAGGCGTACCCCGCTCCAAAATACCCAGCCTGATGTAGAAACGGTGTTAGGACTCTGCTTACATTAAAGAAAGCCAGAATCATAAAATTGTGCACCGTTCCGCGCCCATAGTGTATGGTATCCCCTAAACGTATTGAGAGGCTCAGATGTACAGTCAAGAAGGTTATACGCAACTGACGTTTCACTACATTGACGGTCGTAGTGAGTCTTTTACGGTTTACGAACCGATTGAAGACGCTGCCAACCCTCCAGGACTGAATTTAGAGGTACGCCACCTGTTAGAAAAAGACTGGTGGATCGTAAACCTAGAGGAACAAACGGTGTTTATCAACATTGATAATGTGATCAAAGTTGAAGTGAAGCCTGCTATTCCTGACCTCAGAGGGGAAGGCGTTTTTTCTAATGCTGACCAGGTGACTACCATTAATCGGATGCGATAAGGATAACCATGCAGCCAAGCGTAAGTCTAATTCGGGCTGAAAGTTATGAAGTTCAGCAGCTACGGGCTCATTTAGAGCAGTTGCTAGAGCCTCTGGGCGGAATGGCGGCGTTTGTGAAAGCGGGCGATCGCGTCTTACTCAAGCCGAATCTGCTGACGGGGGCACGTCCCACTAAGGAATGCACGACTCGTCCAGAGGTGATCTACTGTGTTGCCCAAATGGTGCAAGAAGTAGGTGGAAAGCCCTTTTTAGGGGACAGCCCCGCCTTTGGCAGTGCCGCAGGAGTAGCCAAGGCAAATGGCTATTTGCCCTGGCTAGAGAAATTGGGTGTCCCCATTGTGGAGCTGCAAGGCAAGCGCTACGAAACGGTTAGTGCAGACTTTAACCATCTGCTGCTTTGCAAGGAAGCGATGGAAGCCGATGTGGTGATCAACTTGCCTAAGGTGAAATCTCACGTGCAGTTGACGCTAACTCTGGGTGTGAAAAATCTGTTTGGCTGTGTTCCTGGCAAGATGAAGGCTTGGTGGCACATGGAAGCTGGGAAGGACAGCGATCGCTTTGGCAACATGCTGGCCGAGACGGCTCGGGCGATCGCCCCTAACCTGACCATTATGGATGGCATCATCGGTCATGAAGGCCAAGGTCCCAGCGGTGGTGAACCTCGTCTCTTGGGTGTTTTGGGCGCTTCGGCTGATGTGTTCGCGCTTGATCGAGCGATGGTAGAAATCCTCAATGCTGACCCCGCTGCGATCCCCACAGTGGCTGCTTCTCAACGCTTAGGAGTTTGCCCTGAGTTGGAATCTATCCATTTCCCTCATCTCATGCCCCAAGAGCTAAAAATTCTCGACTGGAAGCTACCCGAACAGCTGATGCCGATTGACTTTGGTGCACCTCGCGTGATCAAATCGACCTTCAAGCATCTCTACATTCGGTTCATTAAAGAACCCATTGCAGCTTATGCTTCCCAGGCGCATTTGTAGTTTGAGAGAAGTTATACCAAATCGTCTATAAAGTAGCAGTATCGGTAGGGGCGAAGCATTCGGTTACAATCCTTGCAACTAAAGCACAATTCCTTGACAGAATGCTTCGCCCGTACACCCAATAGTGCTTCTTCCCAAAGCGGATTCCGTATTAGATGATGTTCTGGGAAAAGATTTAACCCTCGGGTAGGGGCGGATTTTGACAGAGCCTTTGCCCATAACCGATAGCTTAGTTGCTAGACCTGCCCTTAGGCGGTGTTAGCTACAAACTAGACTCTTCAAGAATTTCCTCAGATTGACCCGGTAGCTCTATCGAAGAGATGATTCTGGGAACAGGCAAGAGATACCGGGTTTTTCCTAGTTCTTCCTGCAATTCTTCTGTTTGGGCTGCGATCGCATTATATTGATTGACCAACTTAGAATACTCAGCGTAAAGCGAATCATACTTGGCGACGGCAGCATTATGGTCACTTGCCATTTGGTTATGCTGCTCAACTGCTTTGGTATAGTCTGCCTGCAAAGAAGCCGGGATTCCGTCTGGATAATCCTGATTAAATGTGGTGATTTTTGACTGCAAGGTCTGAATTTCAAAGCTAGATGAACTTAGCTCCAGCGTCATCTCTTTTAGCCAAGATTCCATCTCTTGCATTGCAGAATGCTTTGCACCAAGTTCTACCTCAAGATTGCTGAGTTTAATCCGGTCGTCCCGCTTATCAAAGTTTTGGACGCTGACAAAAACCAGATTCACGCCGAAAAGAAATGCGATCGCTGTAACCAGTCCAAGTAGCCGAATTCTAAACATCGTTTGCACTCTCTGATGCTCTAACCAATCTTTTAAGCTAGCTGCTAGCAAGCCGCCCACTGGCGATCGCTAACAATAGGGATAAGCCAAATGCCAGCCGATACCAAACAAAAACCCAGGTACTTTGGCGCTGCAAGAAACGAATCAACCAGGCGATCGACAGATAGGAAAAGATGAAAGTTGAGATAATTCCCACAATCAGGGCAGGCAAAACATCCAGGTGATTTCTGATCTCGGTCGACTGGTAAAGGGTGGCGATCGCCAAAGTTGGCAAACCTAGCAGGAAAGAAAACTTGGCTGCTGCCTGTCGCTCCAGTCCCAAAAACAGAGCCATGGTCATCGTCGAACCAGAGCGAGAAGTTCCTGGAATAATCGCCAGCATTTGCCCCAACCCCACCAAAATTCCGTCCTTGATTTCAAGCAGGTTGAACCCCCGCTTGCGACTGCCAATTTTCTCAGCCAGACCCATCAAAAGCGACATTATGATAGACATGCAAGCAATGACCAACGCCCCCTCTAGTACGGATTGAGTTGCCTCTGGCAAAAGCTTTTTGTAAAGCAACCCTCCTGCCAATGCGGGCACCGTACCAATCGCAATGCCAACAAAAATTTTCCACTCCTCTTGTTCCCAGTTCTTTTTGCGAAAAGCCGTCCAGCTTCCCGTCAAAGTCTGGTAGATGTCTGACCAGAAGTAGATTAGTACTGCAATGACGCTGCCAAACTGAATTGCGTCTACAAAATACTTCTCTCCCAAAACATCCCAGCCAAACACTCGGGTAAACACGAGCAAATGCGCTGTACTGCTAATGGGCAGGAACTCGGTTATTCCCTGAACAAGCCCCAAAATAACGGCTTGCAGCAGATTTACTTCCCCAGCGGCGACAGACTCGGTTTGAGCAATCAATGAGGGCAGGAAGGATGCGGGCATTAGATCATGAGGTAAGGCAAGTGTGCATTCCACAGACTGAGTCCAACTTGTTAAGTTGGTCATTAGAGTTAAACCTGCATTGATTTCGGCCAAACCCATGCTCACTCCTCAATAAAGTCCAAGTTTCAACAAAATTGCTGCCCTAATTTAAGCTTGAATTGCTGAATGTGTCTGCCTTAAAGCCTCAGCTATACAAAATCTTTTCACCCCGGCACTATTCAAGCGACAGGCTAAAAGATGCCAAATCCCTACGCAAATCTTACGCAGTAATCTGCCTCTATCCCGGAATTTTTAGAGAATCAGGAGCTTGGAAGGTTTTGAGAAGGCGCGTTTTCGGACTTAAAAAACTGCGCTATTGTTGTTAAATATGCCCCCCAGGGGGATAATTTTGTGATATGTTAAAAAAAGTAAATTAATACTCATAATACTTTGTCTTCTTTTACTCCGTCATCGACAGCCCTCTACCAGGCTCGTCTAAAAGAACCCTCTTTAACTGAAGCGCCTTCCGAGAGTTGGGTGGGCGATCGCATCTCACCAAGTCGCATCTCGCAGTCCTGGCGGTTTTTTGCAGCTTCTGTATTTTTAGTATCGGTACCTGTTTTTTTTCAAGCCCCGTTAGTTAGATGGTCGCCTTGGCTTAGCTTAACTCTAACTTTGGCTTGGCTAGGGTTGGGCCAGTGGCTTCAATCTCGCCCTTCAAGTAATCCCTCTAGTAAGCTCTGGGGCGATTTGCTATTGGGGTTCGCTTGGACGTGGCTAGCAGGTTCGATTTACTGGGGTTGGTTTAGATGGGAGCCACTCCTGCATTTGCCGATTGAAGCGGTCGGACTGCCATTCACCCTTTTGTGTCTAGCCAAACAGCGCGGAAAGGTGGGTAACTGGTTCTATCTGGGTTCCTTATTTGGCACAGTCATGACGGATCTGTATTTCTACATAGCGAACCTGATTCCCCACTGGCGACAGCTAATGCAGGTGGAGCCGAGCCAAGCGCAGTCTATTTT
This sequence comes from Leptolyngbya sp. FACHB-671, assembly GCF_014695745.1. Lineage (NCBI taxonomy): Bacteria > Bacillati > Cyanobacteriota > Cyanophyceae > Leptolyngbyales > Leptolyngbyaceae > Leptolyngbya > Leptolyngbya sp. FACHB-671. The sequence goes on from NZ_JACJOV010000048.1 coordinate 174,414, forward strand.
GCAGGATGCGGTGGCTCAAATTCAAACTCCCTGGGGAGTCTGTTGGGCTACCTTTCTGATCATCATTCTTCTGGTGGTGGGTTGTTTACCCATCCGCTCTCGACAGCTACACTGGAGAACGTTTAGTGGAGCCGTGTTGAGCACTTTGCTAGTTGATGGTTTGTTTTGGCTAGCTGCTTCCTCCGTCTGAGTCAAGATATGATTTGAGGTATCCTGAGTCGACACGGCAACATAGTTCACTGAAGACACAGGTCCTTGGCACTGTTGCGCTAGTATGGAATCTCCTGCTAAGGAGCGTTGCGCTATGGCACCGTGCTGAAGTTGGGTCTACAGAGAATTATTGAGGTTAAGGTTTCCAATATTTGTATTTTGGGAACCTTCGTGAGTTATGGATAGATGCTTCAGGATGCATCATAGGGAAAGATCAGCGGTTCTTAGCCTGTGGTGACTTCACAACCCGTTCCCCATCTGATACTTCGTAACGAGTCAGGTAATCGTTATCTCTCCTTAGCAGGCAGCAATTGCTGGACTGTCGGGCGAGGTGATGATAACAACTTTGTGCTGCCTGATCGCTGGATTTCCCGTAACCATGCCATGCTTCAACGGATGGAGACGGGAGAGTTTTACTTGATCGATTTAGGTAGCCGCAATGGTTCGTTTGTCAACGGACGGCGAGTCAGTGTGCCTGTAACGCTACAAAATGGCGATCGCCTCACCTTTGGGCAGACCGAGCTAGAGTTTTACTGCCCTCCCATCGAGCACATGACTGACGCTTCGATGGGGGGAGTGCCAGATTCAGAAGAATTTACCGCTACAGCAACCCTGCATGTGCGACGGTTGATCTCGGTGCTGGTGGTTGATATTCGTGACTTTACGGTGATGACCCGACAGCTTGACGAGAAAGTGCTGTCTGAGGTGATTGGCACCTGGTTCCGCTGTGCAGGAGACATCATCCGCGAATACGGAAGCTGGGTTGATAAATACATTGGCGACGCGATCATGGCGGTCTGGATTCATGGCGCTCAAGGCGTTAGCCATGATGAAATGATCCGCATTGCTCATGCCCTCAGCGCTCTACACAAGATGACTAGTCAGCTGCATGAGCGCTATCCTTTGCCATTTCCGCTACGGGTTGGGGCAGGCCTAAATACGGGCTACGCGATGGTTGGAAATACCGGAACAGGCGATCGCCCTGATTACACTGCTTTGGGTGATACAGTCAATGCGGCCTTCCGACTAGAATCGTCAACTAAGCAAATCGGTATGGATGTTGCCTTGGGCGAAACAACCTACAAATATTTAGCAGCCTCTGGTGCTAACCCCAAACTATTTAATCAATACACCGTCAGTATGAAGGGTTACGACTCGCCGACCTTGACCTATGCAGGCTCTTTTGCTGATCTGAATACTTTTCTGCAGATAACCGGGAAGGTGTAGGGATCAAAGGCTATCGTTTGGGGATCGATTGAAAAATTGGACGGGAAGATTCTCAAGGGTGGCGATCGATTGACCAGCGGAAGTGGTAGTCTCTAAGTAAGCGCTGTGTATAGCTTGCATTGCATAGGTTTGAGTTCAATCGATTTAGATTAATTTGGAGCGGGAGGGATCTTACTAATGAGACGACTGGTTGGCGTAGTGCTGGTTTTAGGTTTACTGGTCGGTTGTTTAGGATGGCTAGGGTTGCCTCAACCAGCCATTGCAGCTAATTTGAGTAGCCTGACCTTCAATTCATCCCCAGTCTTGGCAGCAGATATCCGAAACAGTGTGGATGACAAGATGCTTGAGCTGGGTAGAAAGTTGGACTTAAACAACACAAATGTCCGTGCTTTCACCCAATATCCCGGACTGTATCCCACCTTGGCTCGGATGATTGTTAAGAATGCACCTTTTGATGAAGTTGAAGATGTCCTGAACATGCCCAACTTGACCGATCGCCAGAAGGAAATTTTGCAGGCAAATCTGGATAAGTTTACCGTGACCCAGCCAGATGATGCTTTTGTTGAGGGAGGCGATCGCTTTAACAACGGCATTTATCGATAGGACTGGTTAAAACCGAGTTAAATTTAATTCTTTCATCTCTGTCGAATTCGACTCGCTCTCTGTACAGTAGGTTTAATCCAAAAGTTATTTCAGGTCATCCTGCATTGCTTTTGCTACTGTTCTCAGGGAGCGATTTTTAATTGCCACATTCGTTAGATTTTGATGTGCTTGATTTAGCCCTCTCTCAGCCATTTGATGTTTTAGTGGTAGGCGGTGGGGCAGCGGGGCTATATGCAGCACTTTGTTTGCCGGAGCATTTTCGCGTCGGACTGATTACCAAAGATACGCTCTCGCTTTCTGCCAGTGATTGGGCTCAGGGCGGCATTGCAGCGGCGATCGCTCCCGAAGACTCTCCTATCCTCCACATCGAAGACACGCTCAAAGCTGGAGCCGGACTGTGTGACCCTGCTGCTGTAAAGCTGCTAGTTGAGCAAGCCCCCCGCTGTATTCAATCTTTAGTCGAGATGGGTGTTGGGTTCGATCGCCACAACGGAGACCTGGCGCTCACTCTGGAAGCTGCTCATTCTCGGCGGCGTGTACTTCATGCCGCAGATACAACGGGCCGGGCAGTCATCACCACGCTGACGGCACAAGTACTGAGCCGCAAAAATATTCAGGTGTTCTCGCAAGCGTTTGCCGTAGATCTCTGGTTAGCTGCCGATCGCTGCAAAGGCGTTAGCCTTGGCTACCAGGGAAAAGTAATCTGGCTACAAGCTGGAGCCGTTGTGTTAGCCACTGGCGGCGGCGGACAAGTTTTTGCTCAAACGACTAATCCTGCTTTAAGTACCGGAGATGGTGTGGCAATGGCGTGGCGAGCAGGCGCACAGCTGCGCGACCTGGAGTTTGTCCAATTCCATCCCACCGCATTGACTAAAGCGGGCGCACCCCGATTCTTGATTAGTGAAGCCGTTCGGGGAGAGGGCGCACATCTGGTTGATGAGCAGGGGCAGCGATTTGCTTTTGACTACCATCCTGACGGAGAGCTTGCTCCCAGAGACGTGGTTAGTCGGGCAATCTTCAGCCACCTGCAAAAAACGGCGACTGATTTGGCGACAGCCCATGTTTGGCTTGATCTGCGTCCCATTCCAACTGAAACGATCCGGCATCGCTTTCCCAACATTATTCAGGTGTGTCAGCAGTGGGGCGTAGACGTGTTCCATGAACCGATCCCGGTTGCTCCTGCTGCCCATTACTGGATGGGCGGTATCACGACCGACTTGATGAGCCGCACTTCGATTCCAGGACTGTATGCGGTGGGAGAAACAGCTAGCACGGGCGTACACGGAGCCAATCGACTGGCTAGCAACTCTCTGTTGGAATGTTTGGTTCTTGGCGCGCAGCTTGCCCATCTGGAGCTTCAACCCGCTTCAGAATTAGAGAGCGGAAGAGCGGGAGAGCAGGAGAGTGGGGAAGTCTCGCTGGCTTACACTCCAGATGCGGCGGAGGTCGCTCAGGTTGAAATGCTGAGGCAGGAAATTCCTAAGCTAGTTTGGCAAAGTGCTGGAATTTGCCGAGAACAGCGATCGCTTGAAGAGGCGATCGCCCAAGTCGAAACCTGGCAACAAAAATTTGCTGTGCTCTCACTCACTCAAACTTTGGTAGACCTGCAAGTAGATCACTTCTTGCAGCTAGACGTTCCTAACCCTGACTTGCTGCTGCGAACCTGGGGCGAAACGCGCAATCTTTTAGATACCGCCTATCTGATCCTGAAGAGCGCTGCCTTGCGCACTGAGAGTAGGGGCGGACACTACCGGCTGGATTATCCTCACACAGAACCTGACTGGCAAGTCCACACATTGGTTTGCCATCAAACCTGGCAAACCTCGACCGCTTCTCCCCAACCCTCAAACTTTAACCCCTAACCCCTTTACCTTCCAGAAAAGGCTTTGCCAACAGCAGGCTACAGATCGTCTTCGCGTCTACCGCTTCACCTGATTGGATGGCTTGCTCTAGCTCTTGAGGAGTCATGAGAATAGTTTCCATATCCTCATCTTCGTCTTGGCTGGGTGGAAGCTCAAGCTTCTCCAAGTCCTGGGCTAGAAACGCGTAAATAATTTCATCAGAGTAGCCGGGAGCCAAGAAAAACTCTCCCAACTTTTGCCAGCGATGAGCCCGATATCCAGTTTCTTCCTCAATTTCTCGCTGCACGGTTGCTGCCGGATCTTCGTTCGGTTCGACAGTTCCCGCCGGAAACTCTAGCAGACGACCCTGTGCTGCAAAGCGATATTGCCGCACCAGCACCAGCTTTCCATCAGGAGTGACTGGAACTGCCAGCGCCCCTCCCGGATGGCGAACACATTCCCAATCGCCTTCGACCTGATTGGGCAGGCGCAAACGAGTGACTTCAAAGTTAAACTTTCGTCCCTGGTAGAACAGCCGTTTGCTGAGAAGTTGGGAAGGCTCTTGACCGGGTGGCATGAAGGGGGATGGGGATTAGGGATCGGGGGCTAGGGATTGGATACTGCTCCAAAAGCTTCATCGCTATTGGACGAAGTTAGCGGCAGCCTGACTGGTGGAGGTGAGGTAGAAGGTGCTGGCGGGTTTCATGGCTAGACCAACGTCCCGAAGTCCTTTGATTGCTAGCATCGCCTCACTGTCGGGCTTAGCGGGAACTTGAGCGTTCCGGAAGCCGTTGGTTAGCTGGGCTAGAGCTTCCTGCAAAAGCTGACCTGCATCCATTGCCAGCCAGCCCTGATCAGTTTTTTGACGAAACTCAAAGTGCAGGTGGGGCCCAGTCGAATTGCCCGTACTGCCGACGCGACCAATCACTTCACCTTGCTCGACCCATTCTCCTGGCTCGACAAACAGTTCAGACATGTGGGCGTAGAGCGTTTCAATGGTTTCGTCGCCGTGGGACATGACGACCGTTAAGCCATAACCGCCCATGAAGTTAGCGATCGCCACTTTTCCGGTGTAAGCCGCGACGACAGGGGTGCCCATAGGTGCGCCAATGTCGGTGCCCTGGTGCAAGCGATAACCACCAGAAATGGGGTGCAGCCGCCAGCCAAAGGCAGACGTGATTACAGAGGGAATCGAGAGCGGAAACATCAGGCTGACGTTGCCATTTCCAGGGAGAGCGGAAGGGCGAATGGTGCGGCTAAAGTATTCTCTGCCTGAAGGGGTGGTGCCGCCGATGGTCACGCCGCTAGGTCCAATGCTGACTGGACCTAACCGCAGAGTACGATCGCCACTTTGCGAGGCGGCTACGGTTTGAGAATTGCAGATGCTAGCGGGTACATTTTGACCGCTCGCTACCGTTGCCTGACAGCCTGTTGAGCGCTCAGAGAAGACTACCGCAGGCTGTTCATAGCCTTGGGTTGCGCCGATGCTGTACTCGGTCGAGTCAATGTAGCTGTTTTGCTCGACTGCTGGAGCAGAGTTGGATGGACTTAAGTTGGATGGACTTAAACTGTCTGCTGTAATGGGTGTGTCGCTAGACAGCCCAGGCACCACAATCGTCGAAGCATCGGGTGCAGGTTGGCTGGAGGCTTGACTGGGAGAAGAACTAGGGGCAGGGCTTGCTGCTGGGGGTTGCGTCACAACGGGAGCCGGAGCAGGTTCAGGTTCAACCACGACTGGAGCGGGGGGCGCAGGCTGCGGGCTGCTTTCAGCAGGCATCAGCAGGTCTTGAGCGCTAGGAACAATTACTTCCGAAGCATCAGGTGTTTGGGCAAAGGTGACCATACTGCTGCTGAGGATGCCTAAGCCACCTAGCCAGCCGATTCTTCGAACTAGTAGCGATCGCTGAACGGAAGATTGGGTTGAAATTCGAGTATTACGTCGTTGAGTCATCACTGCGTCCGCTACGTTAAAAACTTGCCCTGAGCGATTTAGGCTAACTGTTTAAGTCTTATTTATATTGCACTCAACCTATGATGATGCAACAAACCGGGTGAGACTTCCTCCAGGTGGTCATCATTCTAGTCGTCTACTTGGGGCATTCGGTTCCATCAGCATGGAATTACGATGATTTGCCAGCAGACTAGACTGATGCACTATTGCCCAGATTGCCATACCCCAGACTGATTGTACCGGGCTTGAGGCTAATTTCGGTTGAAGTAGCGGGATTTTCCTGGTTCAAGCAAACTTGCAGGTCGCCTGTTGCAGAAACACCCGTGACCTGTGCGGTCTGCTCTGCCCCAGGCTGATCGATTGTAACAAGGTGCCCGATGCTGGTTAGGAGTGCCTGATAGCGCGGCAAGATTGCTTCGATGCCGTGCTGCTGCCAGAGTTGATAGCCAGCCATCATGCCTTGCAAGGCGATCGCCGCCAGCATTTCTAATGAAGAAATCGCCGGATCGGGCTGCTTCAGAATTTCCTGCAAGTTAATTCCTGTGGGTGGAACGGGATTCTGCCAATTGATCCCCACGCCTACGATCGCTTGTGTGATTTGCCCCTGCTGCATTCGCGTCTCAGTCAGAATGCCACCCAGCTTGCGTTTCTGCACAACCAGATCGTTCAGCCATTTCAGCCCGACTGGAATACCGTAGTTTCGCAATGCTGCTGCAATGCCCCAAGCGCTACAGAGTGTCAGTTGAGCGCTATTTTCTACAGGAAGATTGGGGGTAAGCGCCAGGGATAAGTACAAGCCGCCTGGAGAAGACTGCCACTGTCGCCCCCATTGCCCTCGCCCAGACTGTTGCTGAAGGGCGATCGCCACGGTGCCTTCGGTTGCGCCCTGGTCTAGCAAATTCCAGAGCACACGATTGGTTGAATCAACGGTTTCAAATAGGTGAACTGTAAACGACGGCTCATTGGCTTGGGACAATTCTTGCCCTGATCGAATCTGATCGCGGCAATGCGATAAGGCGGTTTTGAGCTGATCTGGATCGAATCTCAAGGGTGAAGTCAGCCTGAATCAATGCGGGTTAGACTAGCATAGATTTTGCCCCCTTCACCCATGACAACTTCTGTAGCAACCTGGCAGTGGCAAACTTGGCAAGGGCTGCCATACCTGACCTGTAGCCTCCTGGAACCCTGGTCGCACGGTTTTTTTACCCAGCAGTTTTCGCCGCGATCGCCCGCTGAATTGGTGAAAGTGCTTGATCCGGCAGTTCCGGCTTATCGCATCCGCCAAGTTCACGGAAACAGGGTGCTAAGTCCCTCGGAAGTCGAGCAGTTTCAGCAGGAGCAAATGTCCTCTGAATCAGGCGATGAAATTGAAGTTATCTTTCCCCCTGCGGATGGCTTGCTGACGGAGCAAGCAGGCCAGGCAATATGGGTCTGTAGTGCAGACTGTGTGCCTGTGCTGATTGCAGATGTTGAAACTGGGCAAACAGCAGCAGTTCATGCAGGTTGGCGCGGTACAGCGGGCGCGATTGTGCCAGAAGCGATCGCTCGCCTGTGGACACAGGGCAGCAAACTGCACAATTTAAGAGTCGCAATGGGGCCTGCGATCGCCGGAGAAGTTTACCAAGTGTCCACCACGGTTGCGGCTGAGGTTGGGGCAACCGTGGTGCAAGATGTGGTTAAAACAGAACCTACTCCAGAGCCAGAGGTGATTTTGGCAGCACTGAGAGAATTGCCAGAGTCTCCTTTGTTAAGTGACCCCCAGCCAGGACGGGTACGGCTAGATGTGCGACGAGTCAACGAGCTTCAGCTTGAGCAGGCGGGCATTCCCCCAGAACACATTGCGATCGCCCCCTACTGTACCTATCAGCACGCTGAGCATTTCTTTTCCTATCGTCGCGATCGGCTCAAAAAAGTGCAGTGGTCAGGAATTGTGAGTCGGAGACTGCCCTAGCCCCTAGCCCCTCTTCTAGTCACGCCAAAGAGCAATCCCACCCAGTAAACCCATGATGTTTTCCACGATGGTGACGTTGGCGGGTAAGTTGAGCGTGACTTGTCGGGCTTCGCCGCCCCCGATGTAGAGACGCTCGTAATTAAATAGATGCTCTAGAGTGGCGATCGCTTTTTCTAGACGACGATTCCAGCGCTTTTTGCCAATCGATTCTAAGGCTGTCCGTCCAAGCTGCTCTTCGTAGGTTTGATCTTTGCGAAACGGGTGATGTCCCATTTCTAAGTTGGGTACCAGTTTCCCATCGACAAATAGAGCAGAGCCAAAACCCGTACCCAGCGTGATCACTAGTTCCACACCTTTTCCGGAGACGGCTCCTAAACCCTGAATATCAGCATCGTTCGCGACACGGGTAGGTTTGCCCAGTTTTTCAGTCAGGGTTTTCTCCAGGTCAAAGCCGACCCAGGAAGTATCAAGATTTACGGCAGTGTCAATGATGCCCTGCCGCACCACGCCTGGGAAACCGACAGAAACCCGATCGAAAGCTTGAGCAGATGCAAGCTCGGCGATCGCCCCGACAATTTTTTCTGGCGTAGCAGGCTGAGGTGTATCTACCCGCGATCGCTTGTTCTGAGGCTCGCCTGTCTCGTCTAAAACCAGCGCTTTGACTCCGCTCCCACCAATATCAACCGCTAAAGTTTTCATTCCAAAGTTTATAAACTGTGAGGATACCCTATAGCCGTTCAAAATGGGTAGGATTTGCCCTAAAGGAGGTACTTCTCACAACTACCCATCTTCAACTGATTTAAGCAATTAGTTTCAGAACAGCCATATCGATCCTAGATCATTTTCCTAGATCATTTATTAAAATGAACGAATTGGGAAAGACCAATCCCTGTGGGGATTTGCCTCTCGCAACTCGTTTCACAATTGATTTGAGATTGCTACAGTTTAGCGATAATAAAAGTCGTAGTCACTGAGAGAAATGATTCTGGAACGGACTGCGTGATAGTAGAATCTGGCTTTTTCAGTGACAACTCGAAGAGTTTTAAGTACCGCTTTTTCTAATAGCGATTGTTGTGGATGTTCAATTTTGTATTGGGTGTCAAAATATTCCTGCTTGTCTTTTGGTTCGGCTTCTCCGTTAGAGATTTTTGCCTTCTCAATTTTGTCATCAAAGAATTCAACCCCTTCCATTGAATCGTGCCTGACTGGCAGACCCACTTTGGCTGCAGCTAACCCCATTGCTGTGCCGCATCCACGATAAGTGCCGTGTAGCTCAAAGTAACGGGCGATCAATTCAAACTGCTCTAGAAATTCAATTTCTTTTCCTGCATCTTTCTTCAACACAAACAGGAATTCGTAGACCCATTTAACGTTTTTGTCCTCTAGATTGATGTCTAACTTTTGAGACAAATATCTCAATCGTTCCAGCCATTGAAGCCTGATTTTTCTGAGGCGATCGCTTTTCACGTCTACACGCAGCTTTTCCTGTTTAATAATGCTGGAGCAACTTCTAGCTGTAATTCCTGGAAGCCACTCATGGTCCTGAGGAAAAGGTGCCAAGATGCGAACATCTGAGTCAATATTGACACAGTAATCAAACATGGATAACGCCTTCTCTAACAAGCATTTTCTGTCATTGCTGTGGTAAAAAAAGTGTCTTCGATGCTGAATGGGAATAACATTACAGCAGTCCGCAAAGGCTTTCGACTTATCTGTAAAAATGAGAAAAGGAGTACCAGAGGAATACTTCTCTAAATCCTTTGCTAGCTCCCTTGCCAAAGCTCGATAAGTTGAGCCATAGGCCAGAGTGCAAAAGCAAAAAGTTTCTTGCTTCTGAGTCATTTCTCTTATTTACAACCTATTAAAATTACTGATAGAGAGTGGTAAAACGATCTAAATTTAATTTTAGTTGCTTCAATAGACCGCACCCTAATTGACCATATCCAAATTAGATTATTTGAACCTGCTCAAGATAGAAGTCTACCAAAAGATAGAATTTGTCTTCTAATCAAGTCTATGGGTTGAATTTTATAGAAATAATCAATGCGCTGTGGCTTACTACATCTCATCCTGTTTCGATTGGAATCGATAAAAGACGTATCCATCCCGAAACGGATAGTCATCTGAGACGTGCTGAATAATTCCCTGGTCGAGCAGGATTTGCCCTAGATGGATAGCTTCTTCACGAGTACAGTTTTGGGTTTGCACTAACCATGCCACAGCTTCTGAACCAATAAAGCAAGCCGGATAAAGGTTTTGGCGATACCAGCGATCGCTCACCTCCACACCAGCCGATCCTTGTATAGCTGTAGCGATCGCCTGAATCTTTTCATCGGTCAACAGTTCCGCAGGGGCAATGGTGGCCGATCGCTCACTCGCTTCAGCGGTGTTTGTTGCACTGCCGATGAGGGACAAAGTGGGTTTGTCAGTGTCGCCATTGGAGAGTTGGGGAGAATTTTTGGCATTCGCGGCAGGAAGCTGTCGCCACAATGCAACGAATTCTTCGAGGTGGGGCGATCGCAAGTGCAAATCCCGTTGGGGAAAAGGAACCGTGATGCCGTATCGCCTTAAGCTTGTCTCAATCCGATAGTACAAATCGCTTTTGACGCGAAACTGCTTTTTGGGTTCGCCCGTCCAGACCATTAGCTCAAAGTTCAGCGCACTATCTCCAAGCCCCTGAAACCAAACCTCAGGAGCGGGTCTAACTAAAACATCGGGGTGACTGCGGGCAGCTTCTAGCAATGCAGCCTGGACTCGATTTGTATCAGAATCGTAGGCGATGCCCACGGGAATCCGAATTCGCGAAACCGGATCGCCATGACTCCAATTGACCACTTCGGTTTCCAAAAATCGGGAATTGGGCACGATGATTGTCACCTGATCGAGCGTGCGAATTTCGGTACTGCGCGCCCCAATGCGTTCGACGGTGCCCATCAGCTCTGCGACTTTGACAAAATCTCCGACCTGAATTGGGCGTTCCAGGGTAATAATCAAGCCGCTGATGAAGTTGTTGGTGATGTTCTGAATACCAAAGCCAATTCCCACACCCAGGACGCTAGCAATGATGGCGAGAGAACTAACATCTAAGCCCCAGATCTGCAGCAGGACGATGAGCCCTAAAAAAGCTAGCGTGTACTGGGTCAAGATAGCAATGACATCCTGAATCCGGAGTTCTGCACCCGTTCTGCTGAGGATGTAAAACCGAAATAGCCGAGTAACGGCACTGACTGCAAACCAGAGCCCGATGGTGAGCGCTAACAGCAGCAGCAGTTGCAGCGCTGAGTAATTGCCTTCTCCTAAACCCACGATGGGAGTGTTGAGGAAGTTAAGCAGGGAGTAGCGTAACCCCCTCATCTCCGGAAACAAATCGGTGATATAGAAAGCGACAGCGGACCAGAGCCCGATTTGAATGCCTAACAGAGCAAGCTGCAAAAATAGTCGAGCAGATCGTTCTCTCGGATGAAATAGAGCATCTGGATCGCCTAGCCAGTCGCTCAGACGGTGAGACAGCCATTTCCCTAGAAACCGCAGCCCCAGATGAAAGGCGATCGCCACCACCAACACAACCGCACTAAATATTGCGGCCTGTTGAAAGTAAGCGGGCGATCGCTCTAACTGTCCCCGACGCAAAGCTGCCTCAATGTCACTTCGCCAGAGAGTCGCCTGACTTAAAGGGTTGATGCCTGTGGTGACATCACCGTCAGTGACCGTGATCAGGTTGCGGTTGCTGGCTTCACTCCGAATGATCGTCAGCTTGTCATCACGCTCTACCCGAATGTCAGTAGGCTCAGCCGATCGCACTTCCTGCCGCAGCGCTTCGTTAATAATTTCAGCCCGCTCAACGGCCGTTAGATTTCCCGATCTGCCGATTTGAAATAGCTCAACTCCATCCACTACCACGGGTGCTTTAACCGTCTGAGTCGCTAACGGAACTTGAGCTATTCCTGGAAAAGTCAAACTCAACAGCAGCGTTAGCGCTCCCAGCAACAGCCACAACCAACGACGGTTCCGATGCAGGAGTTTGGGAAGGGGTGATGGCAGCATAGAGAGAAATTAGTTGAAGGCGGGGAGAGCATTATGGGTTATTAGTCGTCTGTCAAGAGACGGCTTTGCTCCGCCGCTGCATTTGGAACGCGGGGGCGCAGTTGTTCTAGTAAAGTGGTTGCCACAAACCAAACGCCTAACCCCATCAGCAGCAAAACACCCAACCCCACCAGCCACATTAGCAGCGTATTCTTCTGCAATGGGTTTCCTTGAGCATAATGAGTGTGTTCTCGGACATTCAGTTCCGTTGAGTTGCTGTCATCAAATTGGGTCAGGGCTGCAATGATTTTATAGGGACCGATTCGCAAGGTGTCTTTGCTAGACAAAGGCTGGCTGCCCTTTTCAATCAGGCGACCGTTAAGGTAGGTGCCATTGGCGCTGCGGTCGGTGATGTAAAGCTGGCGCTCGGCAAGGGTGATTAGGGCATGAAAGCGAGAAACCTGTTTGTGAGGTAGCTCTAACCGCGAAACGGCTTTTTCGCCCAGATTTTCGGGCATCTGATCCATTTCTCGCCCCAGTGCGATCGGCGGAACTAAAACTGGCTGCTGTAGCTCACCCGTCACTGGGTCTTCCCACGTCAGTTGCACGTAAAGAGATGCGTCGTCAGACATAGCAAGGTTTCCAGCGATTATTTGCAAGTTGGACTCACTTCTGAAAGTAACCTATATAGTGCCAATCATCTAAGATTAGGACGAAAAGAGGTGGGGTCTTGCGCCGTCTCTTTTCGCCCTAATTTGATAACTTTTTGATGACTTACGGCTATAACTGAGACTGAAACTCAGCTCAATATTCTGCGTCTTAAGTCAGGGAGGATGCTTTTAGGAAGTGCCTGTCTCCGAACTGCACTAGAAAATTCTCCGGATTTGACCAGAATCATCGGCTAAATTTGAGCGAAGGCTGCGATCGCCCTGCTATTTCCAACCCAGCAAGTGAACATTTTACGGCTGTTTCAACCTATCGATCCCGACCGACCTCTGGGGGGACGCTACAAAGTCATTAGCCAGCTCGCAGCAGGTGGCTTTGGTCAAACCTTTTTGGCAGAAGACCTGCATTTGCCTGGAAATCCTCGCTGCGTGGTCAAGCAGCTTCAACCTCAAGTCAAAGATCCAACCAGCCTGCAAATTGCGAGACGGCTATTTGACACCGAAGCTCAGGCTCTCTATAAACTAGGTAACCATGACCAGGTTCCGCGACTGCTGGCTCACTTTGAGCAAGACCAGGAATTTTATCTGGCTCAAGAACTGATTGAGGGAGAGCCGCTAAGCGAGGAAATGAATGGGCAACCCTGGCGTGAAAGTCAGGTGATTGCTTTGCTGCGAGATACTCTGACAGCACTTGCCTTTGTGCATCAGCAAAACGTCATTCATCGCGACATTAAGCCGTCTAACCTGATTCGGCGCAAGTCAGATGGCAAGATCGTGCTGATCGATTTTGGAGCCGTGAAGCAAGCTAGCACAGTGCTGGTGAACCCGGAGACTGGCCCAACCCAAACTATTTCGATTGGCACGCATGGCTACATGCCCAATGAGCAGTTGGGTGGAAATCCTCGTTTTTGCAGCGACGTTTATGCTTTAGGGAAACTGGCAGTTCAGGCGCTGACTGGGGTGCCACCGAGGATGCTGCATGAAGATCCGCACACGGGCGAAATTTTGTGGCGCGATCGCGCCCCTCACGTCAGCCCACAACTGGCAGACATTATCGACAAAATGGTGCGCTATGACTTTCGCGCCCGTTACCCGACAGCAGCGCAAGCTCTAGCAGATGTGCAACAGTTGCCCGTTCCTGCTGATGAGTCGGTTGTGCTGCCAGTCAAGCAAGTGGTTGTCGAAACTCCTATCGGAACGCAGTCAGCTCAGGAAGCAGATATTCCCACGGCAACAGCTCCTACACTAGCCGCTAGTGAGTTACTGGGTAAACCTTCCGCTCAGCCAACCGAATCGCTGTTGCCCCCTCCCCCTTCCCGTCCTGCTCCATCGCCCGCTCCCCTGCCTGCTGTTGCCTTGGCGACTCCTACACCTCAGCGGGCAGGCACTTCTTCAACCGGACTTCAGTCAATCTTGACGCAAATTCAGACCCTAAGACCCATTCCCGTGCTGGTAGGAGCGGGTGCCGTAATCTTAATTTTTTTAGTTGGCAGAACGGTTACAGCTCCTCGTGCTGAGCAGACGGCTTCCAACAACTCCGTTCCTAGCGCTGTGGCTGAAAGTCCAGAGAACTCAGAGTCTGACGCGGAAGCACAAGTTACGGCTCTGCTGACGGAGGGCGATCGCCTGCGACAGGCAAACCAATACCAGCCCGCCCTAGATCAATATGATCAGGCGATCGCTCTTAACCCCGACAATTCTGAAGCTCACTGGGGACGCTGCTATAGCCTGGTTTACATGCAGCAAATTGACTCCGGCATTACAGCCTGCAATCGGGCCCTAGAAATTCAGCCTGAGTATCCAGAAGCACTGTGGCTCAAAGGATATGCTCTAGATCAAAAGCAACAGCACACCGAGTCCTTGAAGCTATATGACCAGGCGATCGCGCTCAAACCTGACTTTGCTCAAGCCTGGAGCAACAAAGGAACGGCACTGCTGCTGTTAGAACGTCCTCAGGAAGCGATCGCTGCTTTCGACCGCGCCACCGAACTCGACCCCAACCTGGCAGAAGCCTGGAACAATCGAGGAGCCGCCCTTTGGAGCCAACGCCGGTTTGACGAAGCAATCAGCTCTGTTAATAAGGCGATCGAGGTCAGGCCCGATTACCAGGATGCGATTAATCTGCGAGAGCAGATGCGGCAGCAGTTAGGGAGATAAGAGGCTAGGAACTCTCAGTCCCCAACTGCAAACCTTAACCTAAACGCAATCTTCAAATTACCTTGTCTTTAGTTGAGCAGCCTAATGTAGTGTACAGAACATAGGCTAGCAACTCACATGCTCCATTCTTTTGCTCTAGAGGCTTCTCCTCAGCCCGATCTGCGCCAGCTTCTAGAAGACCTTTACCGAGGAAGAAGTTTGCACCCCTACTGTAGCGGTCAGGCAATACCCATGCTGCCTCATGAGATTTGGGTTGTTTGCCGGGGTGTGGTACAGCTTGGAACACTCTATGACACAGGCGACGAAGCTTTAATCGGTTTAGCCTGTCCCTCAATGCCATTTGGATTGTCACTCGCTCTAATTCGCCCCTATCATGCAGTTGCGCTGTGTGATGTTGACCTGATGCGCTTGACGCTGAATGAGGTTGAGCAATCGCCCATGCTAGCTCAGGGAATTTTTCGTCACGTCACTCGACGGCTGCGCCAAACAGAAGCGATTTTGGCAATGGTAGGCTATCGTCGCGTTGAAGATCGGTTACGTCATCTATTGCTACTGTTGAAGCAAGAGGTGGGTCAGCCTATAGCAGGAGGAACTCGACTGACAGTCAGGCTAACGCATCAGCAGCTTGCAAATACAATTGGGACTACTCGCGTCACAGTCACTCGTCTATTAAGTCAGTTAAGGGAAGAAGGCTGGTTGATCATTGACAAGCATCGACACATTGTCCTTTTGCCTCATGCAAAGGTATAGCAATGGGTCATGGGTCAGTGATTTAGGGATTAGGTGACGGATGAGAAAATCAAATAACAGTCGAACAACAGTCAAATAAGAACAACAGCCGAATAACAGAAGCAGGGAACACTAGACTGACAGCACACTTCTAGCAACTCTATCTTACGAACGAGCAAGCTCGCTGGATGCTGAAGTGTTTGAGGCTTCAGCGGGGGGCTCAGATGGAATCGGCTTTAAGATGACTGCCTCGTAGGGAACCACACCTGATGATTCGCTTTGGATGCAGCGAGCAGCCTGCATCGATAAGTCAAGCGATCGCCCCTCGATATAAGGGCCACGGTCGTTAATTCGTACGACGACCGACTTGCCGTTTCTCAAGTTTGTCACTTTAACAAAGGTGTCAAAGGGTAGAGTGCGATGGGCAGCCGTCAAATCATGTTGATTAAACACTTCGCCCGTTGCAGTAATTCGACCATGGAAATAAGGTCCATACCAGGATGCAAGTCCCCCGAAGGTTTGCTCCGTCTCGACTAGCCCCATCAGGTAATCGCGGGTTTCTGTCACTGAGAGCGTTTCTCCTCCTAATGCCGTGCGGAGGTTGTTGACCCAGGAGATTGCCAGTTGTTTGCTGTCGTGGTTGATGTCGTCTGCCAGTTGATCATTCACCACAAACAGTACTTCCCCTTCTGCCTTAGCTCCAGGTTGACTATCTATGACCGCAGGACGTACCGCAGATGGAGACAAGTCACGGTCTTGCAAAGCTTGTCTGATCTGATTCGCAATTTGACTGGCGTGGGTCTGACTGGGAACTTCTGCAACCAGATGACCTTTCACCCGAATCTGAAATACAGTCTCGCTGTTGGGTTGATTGGATGCTGCACTAGATTGAGACGCATCGCACTGACTCGCCGATTGAGCCGCTGCACTAGCAGTATTAGCAGAACTGTAGCGGCCAGCCCGCATCACTGTAACTGAAGGAACACCCGCCCACAGATTTTGGCGCACGACCTGGGGCAAGTTGGGCAAGTTGTTTAACACTTGCAGAATTTTGCGAGAAGAATCACTCTCTGCGCGATCTGACTTGGTGCTATCCTGCATGGCAATGCGGGAAGCCCCTCGCGAGCCTTGAGCAATCACCCAATTTGAGGTATGGCTTGGGGCAGCCATTGCGATCGCCGGTTGACTATCTCCGCCAGGACGAACCAGAGAGTAGCCCCCTACATTCCACCACGAAGAATGCGAGCCTGGACGAGGCGAGTTTGAGCGTAAAGATTCTATCCCCCCATTCAAATTTGTCTTCAAATTTAGCAAGGCTGACCAGGGACGGGCAGCATCAGGAGATGAAACGGTTCGATTAGGGGTTTGATTAACTGAAGGATATGAGATGGAGTTACTTACCACAGCAAAGGCTTTGTCAGAAAGCACCCTGAATAACTCGTCCGGAGCTTTAAAAAAGCTATAGGGCGAGAAAAAACTGCCGATGTAAGAAGCAATCCAAAGAAATCCAAGAAAGTTCATGAATCAAGAATGTTACGGTAGATTGCGTTAAATTGGCACAGTATTCGATTATACGGTTTTAGAGACAAGACAAATCCTCCCCAGGAAGAATTGACGATCCCCGTCGATTTTTCCCAAAGGCAACTAATTACTCTCAGTTTGAAGATAATTTTGGCTAAATCTGCTGATTTGCTCACTCAGGAAAGCTGGGACTCAAGTTTGAAGCAGCGCTTGCAAACGCACCTGCATCAACTGGTTCGCGATCGCCACCCCTACCTAGCGAGTGCGGGGCATTTTTTTGTGAAGCAATACATTCGTCAGCAGTTAACTCAGTGGGGAGAGGTAGAAATTTACGAGTTTGAGTTTCAGCAAAAATGTCACCAAAACTTAATTTTGAATCTGCCGGGTCAATCTGTTAGACAAAGGGCTCCGATTCTGATTGGCGCACATTTTGACGCGGTTCCTGGCTCTCCTGGTGCAGATGATAATGCAACTGGGGTAGCGGTTTTGCTAGAGTTAGCGCGATTGTTTGCGGCTAAGCCAACCCCCTGCCCGATTCGCTTAGTTGCGTTTGACCTGGAAGAAATGGGGCTTGCTGGCAGCGATCGCTATGCTGCACATCTGCACCAGCAAAACCAACCCTTACGTCTGATGCTGTCGTTAGAAATGTTGGGCTATTGCGATCGCACCCCCAACTCCCAACGCTACCCTGCTGGACTTGCACGATTTTATCCAAATCAGGGCGATTTTATTGGGCTGATTGGCAATCTCAAAACGATTCCTGATTTGATTCGCCTGAGCCGCAGCATTCGTCGGGTCGGCGTACCGTGTGAATGGCTCCCTGCGGGAAATCGAGGCATGATGGTGCCCGATACGCGTCGCAGCGACCATGCCCCATTTTGGGATCGGGGCTACCGAGCACTAATGGTCACTGACACCGCAAACTTGCGAAATCCGCACTATCACAAAGAGAGCGATCGCCTCGAAACCCTTGACCTCGATTTTCTTACAGGGGTTTGCCAAGGACTCAACTATGGACTTCGCCAACTGTAAGGTCGCAAGCAAAAATTAAAACAAAGAAAGACAATCTGATCAAAACAGATATCCCCAGATAGGCAACCTATATTGATTAATTTGAGGGCTAAGTCATACCCTCTCGATTCACCTGCCAAAAACAGTCAGGTTTCAATCCATCCACAATTCTATGGAGTTGGTATGTCCTACGTTAATGGCACGATGATGCAATTCTTCCATTGGTACATTCTCCCGGATGGAAGCTTGTGGAATGAACTCAAACACAATGCAGCAGATCTAGCCAAAGCAGGTTTCACCGCTCTCTGGTTGCCTCCTTCTTATAAAGGAAGTGGGGGTGGCTATGACGTTGGCTATAGCGTTTACGATATGTTTGACCTGGGCGAATTTGACCAAAAAGGTTCAGTTGGCACCAAGTATGGCACCCG
Source organism: Leptolyngbya sp. FACHB-671 (assembly GCF_014695745.1). Classification (NCBI taxonomy): domain Bacteria; kingdom Bacillati; phylum Cyanobacteriota; class Cyanophyceae; order Leptolyngbyales; family Leptolyngbyaceae; genus Leptolyngbya; species Leptolyngbya sp. FACHB-671. The sequence continues at coordinate 192,731 of NZ_JACJOV010000048.1, forward strand.
TGACGAATACCTCGCCGCAATCAAAGCAGCCCAAGCCGCAGGTATTGAAATTTACGCTGACGGCGTATTCAACCACAAGAATGGTGGCGATGAAATTGAAGAAGTTACGGCTATCCCGGTTGCCTTTGACAATCGCAACTGTGAAGTGAGTGGCTCCCAGCAAATTAAAGTTTGGACACATTTCAAATTTTCGGGACGGGGCGACAAATATTCCAGCCTCAAGTGGCACTGGTGGCACTTTGACTCGGTAAACCACAACGCAGATCGCCCCGGTGACAGCACAATTTACCGATTTAAAGACAAACAGTTTGAAACTGGGGTAGACCCTCGACTGGGCAACTACGACTTTCTAATGGCCTGTGATTTGGATATGGGAGTCGATGAAGTACGAGGTGAACTTAAGTATTGGGGTGAGTGGTTCCTTGACACGACCGGAGTGGATGGGTTTCGCCTTGATGCCGTGAAGCACGTTCGCGCCTGGTTCTTTAATGAATGGCTCGACCACGTCCGGCAGCACACGGGACGCAATCTCTTTGCAGTGGGTGAATATTGGGCAGACGATGCAGAAGCGCTGCACTGGTTTCTCAAAGAAACTGGTGGGCGAATGTCACTGTTTGACGTGCCGCTACACTACAACTTCAGCCAAGCCAGTAAGTGTGGTGGCAGCTATGACATGCGGCAAATTTTGGATGGCACGCTAGTCCAGCAACAGCCTGCCCTGGCAGTCACTTTTGTAGAAAATCACGATTCTCAACCGCTCCAGGCACTCGAATCAGTGGTTGAAAGTTGGTTTAAGCCGCTTGCCTACGCAATTATTCTTTTGCGGTGTGAAGGATACCCGTGTGTATTTTACGCCGATTACTATGGTGCACATTACACCGATAGGGGTTACGAGATCTGGCTAGACAAGCACGGCTGGCTGATCGACAAATTTCTCTACGCGCGCAAGCACTTTGCCTATGGTGAGCAGTACACCTATTTTGACCACCCTGATGTAATCGGCTGGACTCGTCTAGGCGACGAGGAGCATCCCAAAGCAATGGCTGTGTTGATGAGTGACGCTGCAGGCGGCAGCAAATGGATGGAAGTTGGCAAGCCCAATACCACCTTTTATGACTTGACCGAACACGTTGACAAACTGATTCAAACCAATGAGCATGGCTGGGCAGAATTTTGCTGCAACGGCGGGTCTGTTTCGGTTTGGGTAGAGAAGTGAGGGTGTTTAGGGTTTAGAGCTTCTAAACCCCAAACTTTCAAGTTTCTAAAAATGTAACCAATTTAACTCCTGCCCTGCTGAGATGTCACATTAGGAGAGTGAGCGTTTAAGCGCTGAACCAATTCCGATTTAGCGCCATCTTAGTGAGGAGAATGATTATGAAGTCTGCATTTATGCCGCTGTTATCGCTACGCAAAGTTTGCTACGTTTTGCCTGTGGCGATCGCCACGACTCTACTCAGCTTACCGATGGTTTCGCCTGCTTTAGCTCAGGAACAGCTAACCAGAACCGTCACGGTAACGGGACGTGGTATTGAAAACATTCCAACTACGATTAGTCAGGTACGTTTGGGCGTTGAGGTGCAGGGCAGAACGGCTGAGGAGGTGCAGCAGGAGGCGGCACAACGCACAAATGCAGTTGTGGAATTGCTGCGATCGCGCAATGTCGATAAACTCACCACCACCGGAATTTACCTCAGCCCTCAATACAACTTTGAGAATGGTTCACAGGAGTTAGTTGGCTATACGGCTTCTAATACTGTGAGCTTTGAAATTTCGACTGAGCAAGCGGGAGACATTTTAGATGCCTCAGTCAATGCGGGTGCGACTCGGATTGATGGCATTAGCTTTACGGCTGAGGAGGAAGCGATCGCCACTGCCCAAAATCAGGCTTTGCGAGAGGCAACCCAGGAAGCTCAAGAACAGGCGGATGTAGTGCTTGGTGCACTGGGACTAACCCGTGATGAAGTAGTGAATATTCAAGTGAATGGTGCAGTGCCCCCCATGCCTCCGATTCCATATGGCAGAGCGGCAAGTGAAGCAGTAGCTTTATCTGATGCACCAACCCCTGTTGTCGGTGGCGAACAGCAGGTGGAAGCGTCTGTAACGCTTCAGATTAGCTACTAGGAGAATCAGGGGCTAGGGCTAGGGGTTGAGGGCTAACTCTCTAGCCCTCAACTCCAATTAGAAGGCAATAAACTTCTCAGAGCGTACCTGGTTTGGGTTTGCTCCCATAGAGAGAATAAACTCGTAGATTTCGGAAACGCGATCGCCCACTCCGCAGATGTCAATTTCAAACTGAGAGAGGTCTAGGTCTTGGGCAACCAGTGCTGATTCTGGGCTGCGGTGAATTGCTTCTACGTAGTGGAACGGTCGCCATGCTTGTTGGAGCGATCGCCAGTAGTCGTGATACGGCAAACAGTCTACTGTCTCCGGGTTCGCCAAGACTAACCACACAGGTTGACTGTGACCGCAGTCTCGCAACCAATCAATTTGGCTCTTCAATGGGGCAATTCCTGACCCTTCAGCAACGTAGAGGCGAGGACGTTTTGGCAGTTGATTGAGCGTCATTAACCCGTAAGGTCCCCGCACTGGAATTGTTGCCCCAATTTCTAGATCTTGTATGTAAGCAGAACTCCAGCCCACCCGAGATACGCAGAGCTCAACTGTTGGGCAGCGCTCTGGAGAGGAGGCGATCGAGTAGATTTTGCTAAACTTGCGTCCGTCTCGTTCAAACTTGGGCCAAACGGATTGCCCAGGCAAAAACTTAAACTCTGGATTGCTTAGATGTACCCAAATAGATTTGATCGTTGGGGTAATGTAGCTAGAATCCAATATCGTAGCGAGACAGTCCATCGGTGCCGATGGACGTAAACATTCCAAACTTTGCATTCGCTTAACCCGTGCATCGCGGGTTTGACACAGAACAAATGCTTCAGATAGGCATCCTGACTTAAAAGGAGCAATTAGACCGACTTGGGCTAATGCCTTTTTCACAGTTGCGGCACAGTGCCGGATTTTCACCGAACTTTCCCCAAGTTGAACTTCACGTTCAACTCTGGTTGGGCTGATTCCCCAACCAATCTAGAAGCCATTGGGGCATTCTAGCTCAAGTGGTTACCCCAATTAAGTTGCTTAAGAAATTCAGATTTCAAGATGGACTCAAGGCACCTGGATTAGAATCAGTCCAGTTACAGCAAACGAAACGTGTCTTAGATTTTCACCATGAGCAACTCAGAAGCGTGGTACATCGTTAAGCAAAGCAGTGGACAGTGCGAAATTTTGCCGCACCCACCCACTGAGAAAGATTTAATAGGAGCCGAAAAGTGGGGACCGTTTGCTTCAGAGACAGAGGCGATCGCCCGTCGAGTCGGCTTAATTCGCGCGGGTAAGTGCCAGCCCGCTTAGATAGTGCTGCTGGTTAAAGCTTAAAAGGTTAGGACCGAAAGATTACTGCGGCTGCGGAACCGTCTCTGCCCTCTGGTTTTGCCTTTCGGCAGTGATGCGTTCGTTCAACACTTGCAGCGCTCTAGCGTATTGAGGATCGGCTGTAGTGCCAATTTGGGTGCGATCGTCTAGAAGCTGCTCCTGCTGCTCTTCGGTCAGCTCAATCTCCACATCGGGTGCGATTCCGGCGTGGTTGATGTCTCGACCGCTAGGAGTTAAATATTTTGCAACCGTGACGGCAATTCCTGAACCATCGCCCAGTCCTCGCACAGACTGCACTAACCCTTTACCAAAGGTTTGGGTTCCGACTAGTACGGCGCGATCGTTATCTTGCAGCGCACCTGACAAGATCTCGCTGGCGCTAGCTGATCCGCCATCTACCAGCACCACCAGAGGCTTATCGGTCAATGCTTGACCATTTGCACTCTCTTGATCGGATATACCCTGGCGATCGACTGTCGAGACAATTACCCCGCCATCTAACCACATCCGGGCAATATCAATGCTGGAATAGAGCAATCCACCTGGGTTAGAACGCAAGTCTAGAATGTACCCCGTCACATTTTGTGACTCCAGGTCTTGAATCGCTGCCTGCATTTCCTCAGCCGCATTAGCGCTAAACTGCGTCAGACGAATATAGCCAACTCCGCCGGTTGAGCCTTCTTGATAGCTGTAGCGAACTGGATGTAGCTCAATCTGCGCCCGCTGCAGCGGAAACTCAAGCTGCTCTTCACCTCGACGAATAGTTAGTGTAACCTCCGAGCCAGCCGGTCCGCGAATGAGATTAACAGCCTGGTTGACATCCATTCCTTCAGTGCTTTGACCATCGATCTGGACGATGACGTCTTGCGCCAAGATACCCGCTTCAAAGGCAGGCGTGTCTTCGATGGGGGAAACAACAATTAGCTCGTCTGTTTCTTCGTCTTGAGCAAGCTGAATTCCAACTCCTGTTAGCTCTCCAGACGTGTCAATCTGCATGTTCCGGAACTCTTCCGGGTCCATGAAGCGAGTGTAGGGGTCTTCAAGCTGCTCCAGCATGTCTCGAATGGCATCGTATGCTTCTTCGCGGGTGCCATAAGAACGCCCCAGATAGTCCTGGCGAACAGCCCTCCAATCGACTTGATTGAAGGTAGCATCGACATAGTTGCGATCAATTAATTGCCAGACTTCATCAATCAGCTCTTTGGGACTCTCCTGCAGGAAGGCTTGCCCACCCGACATGTGTACACCTGCGCCAGTAACGACCACAGCAGTAACTGCTACTGCTGTTGCACCGAGGACAAGCCCACGCTTTGTGATCACCATAGTCTGAAATTGAGGAGAGACTGCAATTGGAGTACGCTCAATCTAACACAGGCAAGGCTGGACGGCAGGTGCGATGTGCCAACAATCAAAAAATCTGGGGATGATCTGAACTAATTTAAAGACTCAGTTAAGGTTCGACCCAACGTCCATCTGCCTTGATTAAGCCAATCAACTCCTCGACTCCCCGATCCTCCGGAACCTTCTTGATCTCTTCGCGCCCACGATAGAGTGAGATGTAGCCTGGTTGCTTACCGACATAGCCATAGTCAGCGTCAGCCATTTCGCCAGGACCATTGACGATACAGCCCATTACTGCGATGTCTAGACCTGTCAAGTGCTTGGTCGCTTCACGAACTTGATGTAGCACTTCTTCCAGGTTAAACAAGGTGCGTCCGCAAGAAGGGCAGGCGACATATTCCACCATTGTTTTCCGGAGTCCCAAAGCTTGCAAGATGCTGTAGCAAACTGGGATTTCTTTTTCTGGAGCTTCGGTTAGAGAAACGCGAATCGTGTCGCCAATGCCGTCTGCCAGCAAAGTTGCAATTCCTGCGGTGGATTTGATCCGCCCATATTCGCCGTCTCCAGCCTCAGTCACGCCTAGGTGTAGAGGGTAGTCCATATTCGCCTCATTCATTCGCTTGACCATGAGACGATAGGCTGCGACCATCACAGGCACTCGTGATGCTTTGAGTGAAATGACCAGATTACGGAAGTCTAATGATTCACAGATGCGAATGAATTCCAGAGCGGACTGCACCATGCCTTCGGGTGTGTCGCCATAGGTAAACAGCATTCGTTCTGCTAAGGAACCGTGGTTGACTCCAATTCGCATTGCCTTTCCCTGATCCCGTAGGGAAATGACTAGGGGTTCTAGGGTCTCGCGAATTTTTTCGCCAATTTCGTCAAATTCGGTTTGGCTGTATTCAGTGCGATCGCCCGATGGCTTTTCAAATACATAAAGCCCTGGATTGATTCGCACTTTATCAACATGTTTAGCCACTTCCAGCGCGATTTTCATGCCGTTATGGTGAACATCGGCAACCAATGGCACAGGCTGGTAAGTTTGAATCAGCTTCTGTCTAATTTCTCCGACTGCTTTAGCGTGAGCCAAACTGGGCACCGTTACCCGCACAATTTCACACCCTAGCTCATGCAGACGGCGGATCGCTGCAACAGATCCATCTACATCCAGTGTGTCCTCGTTGATCATCGACTGCACGACGACAGGATGATTACCCCCAATGGTGACGCTACCCACTGCGACAGGACGAGTTTTGCGGCGATGAATCGTGGTATCAAAAGCGGCTGAAGTGCTGGAAGCACCGGGAACAACTGAATTTTGCAGAGTCTGCATATACGATTGGGCTAATTGTGGTGGTTAAGACTATCGAAATAACAAGCCTCTGCTTTCCAGATTGCCACAGATGGTGTGCGTTTGGCTCTTACTCTTTTCTGGGTAAAAGATTGGTCTACAAAGGGATTGATTAAGGTAATTTTACTGCTGTAGCAATTCAAAAGTGGGGTGTGAAAGGTGCATCTCGACGGTGGACGCCTTTCCCAATCTACTTTTGCTCTATCTTAAATTGCGATAAGTCGATTGAGATGAGCTAACATAATCGCAAGCAAAATTAAAAACAATTCTTGAGGTAATGGTATGGGTGTGAGGTTCAAGAGTTTACTTGGTACGTTAGCACTAGTTGCCTCCTTTACGGCGATCGCTGACGTGGCTAGTGCCCAAGAAGTCAGAGGCGATGTACAGACACTTCCAGAGGCTTTCGAGCGGGCTTTCTTCCGCAACGATCGCAGCTACTACGAAAATCGATCGCTGTTTCGGCAAGCCAACTATATTTTGGGGCAGGGTTCCATTATTCAAAATGGTTTCCCCGAAAACGAAATTACTAGAGACGCTAATTTGGTTAACCGGGTTTATGACGAGGCACTAGCCATTCAGAGCACGAGCGATCCACTAATTCGCACGGCTGACCTGCCTACCCCTTACACCACATCGCTGCAACTCCTTCCAGTTCAGGCTCCACAAACAACACCGTCCACGTCATTCTCACTGCCTCCTGTGCAGAGTGCTCCCTTTAGCACACCCGTTGCTGTACCCGCTGCTCCTGGACCTGTTCCAGCACTCTGGTAGTTAAGGCATTCCTTAATTTGAGTTTGAAATAGAGCGTTGGACAAAGCTTCCACGCTCTATTTTTTATGGCAACACCGTCGTGTATCTAGGCAAGATCAAGACAACTGGGAAAAGGGTACGCCAGAATTGAGAAGCGAATTCAACTAGAATATGCTTCTCGAAATCGCTGCGACTTTACTGTTGGGAACCTGGCTCTTCTGGCTAGGGATGCGACTGGGAAAAGTGCTGCTTCGTCAGGGCGTTACTGCTAACGACCTGTTCAAAGGAAAAGCTCTCTTCTCTTTTATATTTCTCGGTGTCTACGTCGGACTGTTGGTGCTGGCGCTGAATCTCCCTCAGTGGCAGCTTTTGCCCCTGGAATGGCGAGCGCATGGAATGCGAATTAGCTGGACTGCGATGCGGATACTGCTGCTGGGGTTTTGCGGTACAGCTTTTGTTGTCAGTTGGCAAACTGCAAAAACGCAAGTCTTGGCAGTGATTTTGATTGGTTTGTTGGGTGTCGGTGGGTTTAGCGGAGTAGAAGCTTATGTATTGGCTCCGATTCACGCCTCTTTAGGCAACAACCTGCAAGCCAACGGAGTGTATAAGCAAACGTCTGCTAGCAGTTGCGCGCCGGCTGCCCTAGCAACGGTGCTGCGTCTATGGGGAATTGATGCCACTGAATCAAGCGTTGCCCGTCTAGCGGGAACTAGTCGTCTGGGAACCTCGATGCCACAGTTGATCATGGCAGCTCGTGCTCTGAACATGGATGGACTGGAGCTAAGTCCAACCTGGGAGCAAATGCAGCAGATTAACCGACCCGGAATTTTGGGGGTTTGGCTATTTGATGGAATGCGTAAAGCCCCTCATGCGGTAGCGCTTCTGGTTCTGGATACTGATACAGCCACGATCGCTGACCCTGCTAGAGGCAGAATTTATCACTTGAACCGAACTCAGTTCAATCAGGTTTGGCGGCAGCAATATGTGCCAATTTTTTCGCCAACTGAAACCCTTTTAACTCCTGAACAAGCGGCTGAGCAGCTTGCTCGATTGGGCTATTTCAGTCAGGTGTCAGGTGAGCTGAGTCAGGCTATTCGCAGTTTTCAGACCGCAGTGGGAGTGAAAGTGACGGGGGAGCTAGATCCTGAAACTGTCTTGTTAATCAGCGGTTCTAGTCTGAGTAGCGTACCAACTCTCACCAAACCCTCTTTAGAAATCGTCCAAATCGTCTCTTGAGTATCGGCTTGATGGGACGGGAGAACGCCAGAGGGGAAGGACGATCGCCACTCCAACCATGCCCAGGGCTACGCAAGAGGCGAGCACCAACCCCAAGGGAATCTCGACCGATTGCAGAAACAAAAATTGAATGGTGACAGGTCTGGCATTTTGAACTGAGATCAGGGCGATCGCACACACCCAACCTGCAACAATCACTGAGGTCAAAAAATTCGCCATGAACTGAAGGGGGAGAGAAGTACGTGTTTACAAGGCTCCATCTCAAAGTTTTGAGCAAGCTCTCCGTGGTTTTAGGGATGAAATCAGCCTCAAAGTGATCGCGATCGCCTACCCTAAGGGTAATTTAAGTCTAAATACCTCATCAGGGCGATCGAACTTCACTTACATCCCATCGTAGAGTAAAGCCTATGAACCCGACCTACTCCATCCATCGCAGTATCCGCGTTTTGAGTATTACTGCCATCCTAGTCAGTATTTCTGCCCTAGCACCATTCTCTAGAGCGCTAGCGCAGCCAGATGCAGGAGAGTTGTTTGAGAATGGCGTGGAGGATGTCAACGACGGCGACTATGAAGAGGCAATTGAAGAATTTAATCAGGCGATTCAGCTTGACCCTGGATATGCCGCAGCCTATGTCTATCGCGGTTTTGCCCGTGAAGCTTTAGGCGACCAGGAAGGCGCATTTGCAGACTATAATCAGGCGGTTCAGCTTGACCCAGCCTATGCAAATGCCTATTTCAACCGGGGCAGAATTTTTTATAGCCAGGGAGAAGAACAGCAGGCACTAGCTGACTTTGATCAGGCGATTCAAAATGATCGGCGCTATGCTGCGGCTTACCTCTACCGAGGCATTATTCAAGCCGATGCAGAAGACTATCAAGGCGCACTGCAAGACTACGAACGAGCGATCGAGCTACGTCCCGACTATGCTGAGGCTTATGTGAGACGCGGCTCAGTTCATCTGGCTCAAGACCAGGTACGAGCAGCGATCGACGACTTTGACCGAGCGATCGCAATTAACCCCAGCTATGCAGAAGCCTATCTTAATCGCGGCAGTGCTTACTACCGCATTGGCAATCAACAGACGGCGATCGCTGATTTTGACCGGGCGATTGCCCTTGATGATACTTCCGCCACGGCTTACTACAATCGCGGCATTGCCCTTTCTAATGCGAACGACCCGGAAGGCGCACTGGCAGACTTTGACCGAGCCGCTCAGCTTGACCCAGAATATACGCAGGCTTACTTTAGTCGAGGTGTAATGCGGGCGGCGTTGGGAGAATCTCAGGCAGCGCTAGAAGATTTCAACAGAGTTTTATTGGTTGACGCTGACTATGCTCCTGCTTACAAGGAGCGCGGCGACTTGCGGTCAGAACTGGGTGATGCTGAAGGGGCGATCGCAGACTATACAGAGGCGTTGGCGATTCAGCCCGATTATGCCGAAGCTTACAGCGGTCGGGCTAATGCTCGGGTAGCATTGGGCGATGATGGGGGCGCAACTCAGGATTACAGTCGAGTGATTTCACTCAACCCTACCAGTGCCCAAGCTTTTGAGAACCGAGCAGAAATCCGCTCAAATCAGGGAGATATGCAGGGTGCAGTGGAAGACTACACCCAGGCAATTCGCTCAAATCCTCAAGATGCTGATTCTTATTACAGTCGAGGACAGCTTAAGCTGAGACAGGGCGATCGCCAGGGAGCGCTCTATGACTTCCAGCAAGCCGCTGACCTCTATCTAGAACAGGGTCGTGCAGAAGGCTATCGTAGCGTTCTTAGTGAACTTAACCGACTGCAATAGAGGCGATCGGTTGCCTAAAATGCGACAAAGCGCACTCTGTAGTACAGGGTGCGCTTTTGGTAGAGTCAATTCTTCTGGGGAACCAGACAAAAGCTTTTTACTGTCGGTCTTGCAGCGATGACTCTATATTCTCTGCTTCTGCAATGCTTTGTTGAGCAGTAAATGGTTTCCCATTTGCGCCTTCTAGAGCGGAAGCAGGAGTTTCAGCCTCAATTCCAGTTTCCGATTCATCCGAATCCTGAAACACAATCCGCAGGAAGGCTGGAGCCAGGAAGGTTGTCAGAATCACCATCACGATGATGGCAGCTTCTAAAGACTTAGAAAGCGTGCCTGTTGCCGAACCAACTCCGACAAACACCAAGCCTACCTCTCCTCTGGGAATCATGCCCACGCCGATCGCCAGTCGATTAATGTTGGGTTTTCCAAATACCGCTAGTCCTGTGACCAGCTTGCCGAGGATGGCAACCACGACCAGAAAGGCAGCAATGACCAAACCCTCACGATTTTCAGGAATTGTCGGATTCAGAACGCTCAGATCTGTGCGCGCTCCAACCACTACAAAGAAAATCGGAGTGAGAAAGTCAGCCAGGGGAATTATCTGTTCTTCTAACTCCTGCTGCTTGTCAGTTTCTGCCAGAATTAGCCCTGCAGCAAAAGCGCCCAAGATTGCCTCTAGCTGAATTGCCGCGCCGATGTAAGACAGGATGAAGGCAAAAATTAGAGCTGATAGCAGCAGTTGCCCTCGTGTTTTGAGTTTGTTAACCAATGCAACAAAATAGGGGCTGAGCAAACGACCCACCAGAATTGAGCCAACTAGAAAAACGCCTGCCCCAACAATCAGGTAAATTACATTGCTAATTTCGATTTCACCGGTCTTTGCCAGACTTGCAACAACTGCCAGTACCACAATTCCCAGTACGTCATCCAGTACGGCTGCGCCAATGATGATTTGCCCCTCCTCAGAACTGAGGCGCTGGAGCTCAGCTAGCACTTTGGCTGTTATGCCGATGCTGGTTGCGGTGAGGGCAGCCCCAGCAAACACCGCCGGAATCGTAGGTAAACCAAAAAACACAATCAGCCCAGCCGTGCCTGCCGCAAAGGGAACTACGACACCCACGACCGCTACCACAGCTGCCTGTGGTCCAACTCGAATCAGTTCTTTTAGGTCTGACTCTAAGCCAATTTCAAATAGCAGGATGATTACCCCTAGCTCTGATAAGACTGAAATCACCTCACTCTCAGTCTCAAAAACGCCCAGGGCTGCATCAGGAGACAAACCCGCTGTCGCTTCTAGCAGAGCAACAATCAGTGAATTTGTTCCCTCGATCGCACCGTTTGGAAAAACTATCAGGTGCAGCGCAGAGATGCCTACCACTACCCCGCCCACCAACTCTCCTAAAACAGCGGGCAGGTTAATTCGGGCGCAAAGCTCTCCACCAATCTTGGCTGCCAAATAAATGACGACCAGACTCATTAACACTCCAGCTAGCACCAGAGGCGCATTTTCGGCTTCTGGTGTGGCTGCTAGTAGAGGAGCGACGCCACCGTGAAATTGAAGTAAAGGATTTTGTAGGGATGCAACTGCCCAAGAAGTCAGATCTACCATGCGTTCGACAGAACTCATCCTGTCTACTGTACAAGTTTCTTCACAGGATCAGAAACATCTAAATAACGTTTCTCTAAAAAGAGGATACAGATGGGAGGGCACTCCGCGACGTGGGGTTGCCCTCCCATCTGTACTCCCCTACCCCGGTGTTCTAAAACAGAACCTAAGCCTAAACAAACACGCGATGCTGAAGTGAAGGCATTTGACGGCGAACTTGCTCTAAACGAGAAGGTTCAATTGCGGCGATCGCTGCACCCGGTTTGTCGCCTGCATCTGACAAAATCACGCCCCAGGGGTCAATGATTACTGCATGTCCGTGAGACTGCCGCCTAGAATTGTGTTTTCCGGTTTGGGCTGGCGCAATTACATAGCAGGTGTTTTCGATCGCTCGGGCTTGCAAAAGTACTTGCCAATGGTCTTTGCCCGTGTAGGCTGTGAAAGCAGCCGGAACGAACAGCACTTCTGCCCCCATTTGAGCTAGGTGGCGATAAAGCTCAGGAAAGCGCACGTCGTAGCAAACTGACAGCCCCAGATTGCCCAGCTCTTTAGAGGGATAAACGGGTGGTAGCTTCAGCCCAGCTAGTACGGTATGCGACTCCTGGTAAGTGTTGCCATCGGGAAGGTTCACGTCAAACAGATGCACCTTTTCGTAGCGCGACAGTTCTTCCCCATTCGCACCGATTAACAATGCCGTGTTGTGAACCTTGCCGTTTCCACTTGGTACTGGAAAGCCGCCGCCTAGCAGCATCACCTGATAGCGCTGCGCCATGGTTTTGAGAAACTTTTCGCTACCTTGAGCGATCGCCTCTGCTTGAGAAATTTTGGCTTCCTCATCTCCTAAAAAAGAAAAATTTTCGGGCAGACAAACAAGCTCTGCCCCTTGACGCACGGACAAATCAATCAGGTCTTCTGCCTGCGCCAGATTTTTTTCCAGATCGGGCAAGCTATTCATTTGGATTGCAGCAGCAAGATAAGACTTCATACGCTTCATCAACACAGCGGAAAAACTACGGCAGTCGGTGCCTAACCTTAAATTCTCCGTTAAAAGGACACCATTTACTTAAAGTTTATCTAAATCGGCTGGCTAAGTTTTCTAGAGATGAGATGAAGTAACTTCTTGCCTTTGGGGGCAATCGCTATTAAGTAACAGACCTAGCCAGTTGACAGTTACATTTAATGCTTTAGCAAAGACGATAGTCTTTCTCAACACGGAGAGAAAGACTATCGTCTTATGGAGCCATTAACTTATGGAGCCATTAAAAAGAATAGATTTTCGAGAGAGAAGCCGAAACGGAAAACAATCCGACTGTTCTTGCAGAAGTAGAGGAAGCGAGGCAAGCTCACAAGTCAGAAACTTATTATCCTAATTCAAAGGTATGTGACCTTTGAATTAGGATAATCTGATGAAATATAAAGACACGAGTTCAGGTAGAAAACTTTTAGGCGATCGCCTGTTTAGATCCAGAGCTAAACTCCAAAATAGGTAGAAAAATAGGTAGCCGCGATCGTACAAAAATCCCCTGCTAATGCAGGGGATTTCTTTGACATCCGATTCACACTTTGAAGCTAGCTTTTTGGCAGGTCAACCCTGATCTCTTTTGCCTTCTTTCGCCTTAGTAAACCCGACGAGCGGTGAACTGGTAGTACAAGAAGATTGCTAGCATTGCGCCCAGAACGGCAATTAGCAGACCAGGAAGTGTGAAGCCAACCGAAGCAAGGGCGAATTGACCCGTGGTCAACAGGGTGTAGAGCGTTCCACCCAAGAATGCACCGATGATACCGAGCAGCATTGTGCCGAGGATGCCGCCGCTTTGGCGACCGGGGTAAAGCGCTTTAGCGATCGCACCTGCAATCAAACCCAACACGATCCATGCAAGAATTCCCATTTTTTCTCTCCTTCACTTAATTGTTAGCTTTTGTTCAGTTGCTTTTACAGAGGTTTTGAATCAAACCGTTTTGCAAGTTTGCAAATACTCTATTCTCAAACTACGAACTTACCGAATCAAATTGACCCTAGATGCCTACCGCTTTCAATTTGTTGAAAAGTTGCAATCTTTCAACTTTTAAAGCAAGGTAGAGAGAGCAATAAGCGCTTCATTTACATCTGTGCCAGTGAACTATATGCACCGATTTGCAACACTCATGTTTATCACATTTAAGTCACAGTTGAAGAATCACTAGTGTGAGATTTCATTCGGTGCCGTTTCTATGTTTTAAAGATATCAATTCACAAATTTAAGAGACACTATCGGACGGATGAAGTTTAAGTCATAGAACTAGTAGCCTCTCCCTACCCTGATGTATAGCAACTTGAAAAAACTAGGGCTTAAACCCTCTGTCAAAGGAGCGATCAAGCCTGAAGGATGGTTCCTCCAAAAGCGAGAGCTAACCCAGAACGACCGGACTTCAGAAATCTATTGACACCCCCGCTACACTTGAGGTTACGGGTCACTTCCTCTTTGTGTGTATCAATGATTTCTGAACTCTTGAGGGCGATTGAGTCGCTGGACGTTCCTGCGGATTGGGTTGGGTTACGAGCCGTTAAAGAATCGGTTGGGGTACGAGCAGTACGAGATGGTTTGCCTCGCAGCAACGGCAAGTCAGTTAACCAGGGCGTAATGGTGGAAGTCCTGGTGAATGGACAGATTGGTTATGGTGCGACAAACTCACTAGATCTAGATAGCCTGCGGGCAGCGGCAAAACTCGCCTATGAGCAGGCGATCGCCGCTAGCCCGTGGACAATTCATCCGCTGACTTTAGCGGCACGACCCAAGGTAGTGGGCGAGTACATTTCTCCATTTGTGAAACCGCTGGATGCACTTACACCAGGGGAAATCAATGATTTGCTGGTACGACTGTGCCAAACATTGAAAGTTTCTGACCAGATTGTGCAGGCGGTGGCAACGGCGATCGCCAATGAAACCGAAACCTGGTTTGTCAGCAGCAACGGCTCTGAGGTGTACCAAAAGCTGGTGATGTTAGAAACCCACTTTGGCGCAACTGCTCAAGAGGGGGCGATCGTGCAGCAGCGCAGCAACAATGGCTATCTGGCGCACTGCTACCAGGGCGGTTGGGAGTTATTTCCAGAGCCGAACCTGTGGGAACGAGCCACTCAAGTTGGCGAACAGGCAGTAGAACTGTTGACGGCAGAAGATTGCCCCAGCGAAACCACGACGCTAGTGCTGGCTCCCGACCAGATGATGCTGCAAATCCATGAGAGCGTTGGGCATCCCTTGGAGCTAGACCGCATTTTAGGCGACGAACGCAACTATGCAGGCGGCAGTTTTGTTAAACCGCAGGACTTTGGACAGCTTTCCTACGGCTCCGAGCTGATGAACATTACTTTTAACCCCACCGTGCCGGGGGAGTTTGCCAGCTATAGCTTTGACGACACGGGCGCACCCGCCACGCGAGAATATCTGATTCAAGAAGGCGTGCTGCAGCGGGGCTTGGGCAGCCTTGAAAGTCAGGCAAGAACGGGCATTCCGGGTGTTGCCTGCGCCCGTGCTTCCTCCTGGAATCGACCCCCGATCGATCGCATGGCAAACCTCAACCTGGAGCCAGGAAGCGATTCCTTTGAAGCCCTGACAGGTGACATCGAGCGGGGCGTTTACATGGAGTCCAACCGTTCCTGGTCAATTGACGATCAGCGCTACAAGTTTCAGTTTGGCTGTGAATACGCCAAATTAATCGAAAATGGCAAGCTGACCAAAACACTGCGAAATCCGAACTATCGGGCAACTACGCCAGAGTTTTGGCATAGCCTAAAGCGGATTGGCAACGACACCACCTGGCAAATGTACGGCACTCCATTCTGCGGCAAAGGTGAACCCAATCAGGTGATTCGCGTGGGTCACGGTTCCCCAGTTTGCGTGTTTGAAAATGTGGAAGTGTTTGGAGGGGGAGAGTAATGCTGGAAACGCTGACAGAAAGTACAACCAACAGCCCAATGGAAACGACCTTTGACCAGATTGTTGCAGCCGTTTTGTCGGAATTAGGGACAGACGAACAGTTGACCCTGCAACTCACTGGAGAGCAAAGTCAATTTGTCCGATTCAACGGCGCAAAGGTGCGGCAGACAGGCAGCGTCGCCGATGGTGAGCTGCATTTAAACCTAATGAAGGGCGATCGCAACAGCTACCGCGAATTTCCCTTCACCGGAAAGCTCGAAACCGATTTGCTCCAGGCACAGGCAGCCCTAAAAGAACTGCGCGAAGAAGTACCGCAACTCCCGGATGATCCGTATCTGGTATGGCCAAAAGGAAATGCCACTAGCCACGAAGTGAACAAGGGAAAGCTGTTAGCGGCGGGGGCGATCGCCTCCTCCATCCTGCCCGAAGTCACGGGTTTAGACTTTACCGGCATCTACGCAGGCGGTTCGTTGATTCGTGCCTATGCCGACTCCGCCGGACAAAAACACTGGTTTGCCACTGAAACCTTCTCGCTTGACTATTCCCTCTTTACCGAAGACGGGCAAGCCGTCAAAGGCACCTTTGCTGGCAGCGAATGGAGCCAGGAAGCCTACGCCGCCAAACTTGCCGAATCCAAACTCCAGCTCGAAAGACTAGCCCAAACGCCAAAACCCGTTCCCAAAGGACAATATCGCACCTACCTTGCCCCCGCCGCCGTCGCCGAGCTAATGGGAATGCTCTCCTGGGGTGCAGTCAGCGAATCCTCCATGCAGCGAGGCGGTAGCGCCCTAGGACTGCTGCAACGCGGCGAAAAGCAACTTTCCCCCCAATTCACCCTCAAGGAAAACTTTAGTCGTGGCTTAGTTCCCCGATTCAACAACTGGGGTGAAATCGCGCCCGTCGAGCTACCGCTTGTTGAAAACGGCAAGCTGGCTAACACTCTAATCAACTCTCGCACCGCTAAAGAATATGGCAAAACCGCCAACGGTGCCGACGAAGGAGAATCGTTGCGATCGCCCGAAGTTTCCCCCGGTAACCTTGCCACCGCCGACATTCTCAGCAAGTTGGATACCGGACTGTACCTGTCCAACTTGCATTACTTGAACTGGAGCGATCGCCCCACCGGACGGATCACCGGCATGACCCGCTACGCCTGCTTCTGGGTAGAAAACGGCGAAATCGTCGCCCCAATCGAAAACCTACGCTTTGACGAAAGCCTCTACCGCTGCTTCGGCGAAAACCTGATCGCCCTCACCGACTTCCAGGAATTCATCCCCGAAGTCGGCACCTACGGCAACCGCAGCCTAGGAGGAATTTGGGTGCCAGGAGTCTTGAGTGAGGAGTTCACTTATACGTTGTAGGGACTAGGGGCTAGGGACCAGGGAGTGAATGCAGGCAAAGCCTGCAACTAAACAAACCCTTGAGACACCACCGATGCGAAGCGCGTCACGCCACCTACCCCAGACTGATCGGAGGGGGTTTGGGGGACGCGTTTGTCCCCCAAACCCCCATTGGGGGAGACCCCCAAGGCTCGGATTCTTTTAACCCAAAAACAGCCTGTAAGAAGCGAGGACAACTTATCGTTGACCTGCCGCCTGAAAATCCCCCAGATTAAACAAAAACGGTACCCCTCCCGACTCACCATTCGTCACCAACACATTCGGCATCTGAGCGCCACCCTCTCGCCAAGCCTCGATCGCCTCCTTCAACAGCACCAATTCACCCCCCTCAGCCTTCAGCGTCTCCGCCAACAGCCGCTGAGCTTCCGCTCGTCCCTGAGCCCGGTTAATGTCCGCCTGAGCCGCTTGAGACGCTTCCTGAGCCACATAAACCGCCCGTTGAGCCCGCTGTTCCGCGATCTGCTTTTCCTCTACCGCATTAGAAAACTCGCGAGAAAAGCTGAGGTCGATCACACTGGTGTCTAATACGATTACTGCGTATTTTTCCAGGCGATCGCTCAACGCATTATCAAAATCCTGCTTCAGTTCATCCCGCTTAGTGATTGCCTCCTCCACCGTTCTGCGGGCAGCCGCAATCTTAAAAGATTCCTGAGTTTGCGGCGCAATGATCTTAGAAACCAAATTTTGCAACGTTCCCTGACTCCGTCTGACTTGCACCACTTGAGTGGGGTCAAGCCGAAAGTTAATGGCAAAGCTAGCCGTCAAGTCCTGAAGATCCTTCGTCGAGCTTTGAGCCGGAACCTCAAACTTTTGCACCGTCACGTCATACACATCGACCGCCGAAACCAGCGGTGGCTTAAAGTGCAGCCCTTCTAGTAAAGCGCCATCCCTCGCTTTACCCAGAATGCTAATCACACCCGCCTGACCTGGGTTAATGATGACGAAAGAATTGAGTCCGATGAACAGAATTGCCGCGACCACAATCCCTAAGATTAAGCCAGACAAATTCTGTGTGTACTGGTTCTTCAAGTCTGCTATCTCCTTGTTGAGCACTGATTAAGCACTGAGCCATCTGCTTAAAGGCTAGCAGGGGAGTGAGAGGAATTGGAGGTTAGGGGCAGGAACCGCCTTGAATCCAAGACGATTAGTCGAGTTTGAGGGCGTTGACGGGTACATCTTCCCAGGATGTAACAGTTCTGAGGCGAGCAACCCAACCTGCGGCTTTTTGCTCGTCTGTGAGATTTTCCTCATACGAGTCGTGACACGCTTCTGCGTGTTCCTGGTTGCAGCAAGCAATGCAGGAGGAAATGATGCCCGACGGATCGACTTGTTCATTCACCCAGATAGTCATGATGTTTTGCTCCAAGAGTAGGTAGTTGGGGCGATTGGTTGTGCCACTAATTTGGTTTTATCGAAGAAAGTTGGGCAAAGCAAGGAGTTTCAACAGTTTTCAATGTTATTTAGCAGTTTTTGGGAAGTGGATGAGGGATGCTGGAGGTGACCGAGGTTTCGTGAAAGAATCCGAGCCTTGGGGGTTTTCCCCAAACCCTCGTTGGGGGACGAACGCGTCCCCCAAACCCCCTCCGATCAGTCTGGGTAGGTAGGCATAACGCGCTTCGCATCTGTGGTGTCTCAGCAGTCTGTGGTGCAGGCTTCGCCTGCTGGTTCCCCTAACCTCCTCATCCCTAACTCTTAGCTCCGCTCCCAGCAAGACTAGCGATCGCCTCACCCGTCACCCGACAAATTCTCCAGTCCGGTAAGATGCTTGCGCCCATGTATTGGTAGAAGGCGATCGCCCGTTCATTCCAGGTTGCGACTAGCCATTCCAACCGTCCACAGTGGCGATCGAGAGCAATCTGGGCCAATTTTGCCAGCAGAGTTTTACCAATTCCCTGAGCCCGATATTCGGGTAGGACGAATAGATCCTCTAGATAAATTCCGGGTTGCGTCAGGAAAGTGGAATAGTTAGGCGAGAAAGTAGCAAACCCAACCAGTTGGTCCGCTTGCTCTACGACCAATGCTTCTAGGTAGCGGGGAGAACCAAACAGGTGCTGACTCAAGGCATCTGGATCGCTGTTGAACTGGTGAAGCTGCCGGTCAAACTCGGCTTTAGCTTGAATCAGTTGAAACAGTTCAGACATATCATCTGACGTGACTGGACGAATTTGTGCCGCGATGTCGGAATTGCTTAAAGCAGCAGTGTGTGACAGACGGTCGCGGGTAACGCGACAAATGCGGGTGTCTTCGCCAATGATGGCTCCAATTCGGCGATAGAAGGCGATCGCAGGCTCATTCCAGTCCAGCACCGACCATTCTAACCGTCCACCATCGCGCTCTAGTACCTGTTGCGCCAGGTGGAATAGCAGCATCTTACCGATTCCCTGTCCTCGGCATTCCGGCAGCACAAACAGGTCTTCCAGATAAATTCCCGGTTTCGCCAAAAACGTGGAATAGCTGCTAAAAAATAGAGCAAACCCTACAGGCTTGCCGTCCTGCTCTGCCAGGATTGCTTCAACGCAGGGGCGACCAAACAAATGTTCTCTCAGTGCCTCAGTGCTTCCCACCACAGCATCCGAAAGCTTTTCGTACCCCGCCAACGCTTGAATTAGCGCAAACAGAGTCGGGACATCATCAGCCGTAGCTGAACGAATCGACACAGTTGAAATGGCAGAAGGATTGAGCATAGGGGATTACGGCAAAATTTTTCCCTATCACCCTAGCGCGATCGCCTACCACCGACGCAATCGACCCGCAGCATTGCTGCTATCGAAATCTTTCATAGTCCGCCTCCCAGATTAGCGCAGCCAACCCTTTAGCCGCGCTGCGACCTGAGGACGACGCAGCTTTCGCATCGCCTTCGTTTGAATTTGGCGTACCCGTTCCCGCGATAGGTTAAACAAGCCACCCACTTCTTCGAGCGTATGCGCTTCCCCTGTAGTCAGTCCGTAACGCAGGGAAATAATATCCTTCTCGCGTTCTGTCAGCACGTCGCCCAAAACGCTGTAAATTTCCTGGCGCATCATTGTCTCGCTCATCTGCGCCTCTGGCGATTGGGTATTGCTGTCTTCGAGCAATTCCATCAGTTCGGTATCTTCGCCCTTACCGACGCGATGGTTGAGCGAGAGCGATCGCCGTC
Organism: Leptolyngbya sp. FACHB-671; assembly: GCF_014695745.1. Taxonomy (NCBI): domain Bacteria; kingdom Bacillati; phylum Cyanobacteriota; class Cyanophyceae; order Leptolyngbyales; family Leptolyngbyaceae; genus Leptolyngbya; species Leptolyngbya sp. FACHB-671. Next base: position 212,684 of record NZ_JACJOV010000048.1, read on the forward strand.
GCACCTGTTGCAGGTTCCGCAGTTGCTCAGGGGTTAGCTCCAGAGCTTCTGCTAATTCATTCTCAGTCGGGTTACGGTTTAGCTCTTTCCGCAGATCCCGGTGCGCCTTTTTCAGCTTGTTCAGCTTCTCGACAATATGAATCGGCAGACGGATTGTGCGGGCATCATTGGCGATCGTGCGCGTGATCCCCTGCCGAATCCACCAGTACGCATAGGTGGAAAATTTATAGCCCTTATCGGGATCAAACTTTTCGGTGGCGCGATTTAGCCCTAAAGCCCCCTCTTGAATCAAATCCAGGAAAGGTACGCCCCGGTTGAGGTAGCGTTTGGCGATCGACACAACCAAACGCAGGTTTGAACGAATCATTTTACGCTTAGCGGTGCGACTGCGATAAAGCTGATGCTCAAGCTGCCGTTCGGTTAGCCCCAAGTGATTAGCAATGTCTACCTTAGTCGGATTGCGGCCCAGTTCACTACGGAGGCGATCGCGCAACTCCTCAATTTCTGCAAAAAACTGAACACGCCGCGCCAACTCTACCTCTTCATTCGGTTTGAGCAAGGGGTAGCGTGCCATCTCCTTAAAGAAAGCACCCACGGCATCATCCGAAACCGTTTTACGATATCCGGGCGAATAGACCGCTGCTAAAGCATCCGGCTCATCGTCAGGGGTATCGAACGGTTCCAATTCCTCGCCTAATCCCTGACCCTGCAACCCTTCAAACAGCTCTGTGTGAGCAGAGGTGTCCAATGCTCGGCTGTCCTCAGCAAAAGCACCTTTCATTTTTGTATCTTCTGTTGCTAAAGTGCTGCTTTTATCGGAGAGAGAACTACTCATTGTCTGTCCCGAATTACGATTAAATATTGCTGTCATATTAAGACGGTCATCCTACTTATCGTTCTGTTTGCAGATGTCGATGAAATACTAAATGTGACTGAGCTAACTATCTTGAAAATTTCTGCTTAATCTATCGATCAAGAAAAACTTTTTGTATTTTGTAGAGGATTAGCTGCTGTACTGTGCCAAAGCAGCAATTATGGCTTAAAGGATTAGTTTGAAAACTGATTGAATAGATCATACTCAAACACTAAATCAGAATCAGGTGTCACAATGTCTTCTGCTAAACCTACCTGAAACTACAGTCTTAGCTGTTTTCCTGGCTACAAAACTGCGTCACAATCGCATCAATGTTTTAAGCTCACTCTGTTAAAACTTATCAGCAACAGCAGCGCTATCCAGTATAAACAGATCCTATAAGCCGTTATGTAATGTAAATACCCGATATGGGCGATACAGATATCGGCTGATAATCCTAATGCTATCAAGCTGGAATTAGACAGTCGTTCATAGCAGGTATCCTTCAGGTATCCTTAAACTCAGCAAAGCACTGTTCCGATAGATTGAATGTACTTAAATGGGAACAACTATAGCAACCTCTATAGATGCCCCTGAACCACTAGATTCTCATGGGCTTGATGTGAACCTATCTATCAATGGAGATAAAACGGTCGCGACTGATCTACCTGATTGGGGTGAACCTATTACTCATCCCCAAAAGTGTAATTTTTTGATTCTGTGAATAGATTATTCTCGATGGTTTTTGGCAGAAACGCTTAGGTTTCTTAGAACCGTTAGAAAATTTCTATACTTTTGTTTCCTTTTCTCATACAGTTTTTAATCTCACCTCTTATAAGAATCCTGCTTGATCTATGAAAGGGCTGCTATTAATGCTTTTAGCTTGTGTTTTAACAGAGGCTTGTGAAAGCGATCGCTCTCCCACAAAAGCTTTCACAACCTCTCAAGATTGCTACAGAAATGAGTGTTAATTCAGACAGGAGTTTGTAAAAAGGTTTGCAAACCAACGGTGTGTATGAATTTGAAGTAACAAAACTGGTGAACCGCGAGGAGCTTTAGCAACAATTTTCACAAACCTTTGGGTCTGCTCTAAACTAAATGAGAGAGATTCAGGCTGCCGCAGTTAGTTGAGAATGCCTGGGTCCTGTTTTTTCTTTCTCACTTGTGTTCATGCCTCAAAATTTGCTTGCGTCGGTGATGCCCGATAACGATGCGCCGTCCAACTTTGCCCGCAGCACCACCGCAGAAGCTAGAGGCACCTATGCAGATCCAGAGTGGGTTGAAGTTTTAGTTGATTGCCCCGGTGTACAGGGGCTATTTACCTATCGAACGGGTTCTGTGCAGGTGCAGCCGGGCGATATTTTGAGTGTACCGTTTGGCGCACAGCAGGTGGGGGCGATCGCGATTCGTCTTATCCCCCAACCGCCCCCTGATTTAGACCTATCCAGCATTCGTCAGGTCGAGGAAGTCGTCAGCCCAGGCTTCTTTCCACCAACCTACTGGACTCTGCTGCATCAAGTCGCAGACTACTACTGTGCCACCCTGATGCAGGTGGTGCGGGTGGCGTTGCCGCCGGGGCTGTTGGGGCGATCGCAGCGACGCATTCGATTAACAGATTTAGCTAAATCTTTGTTTAGTTCAACTGCGGACCCTACTGCGGTACTTGATCCCGCAGCAATGCAAGTTTTGGGCAAGCTGCAGGCGCAAAAAGACGGAGACTATACCTGGCAATACTTGCAGCGACAGATCCGTGGGGCAAGTCGGGGACTACAACAACTGTTACAGCTAGGCTGGGTAGAGAGCTATTTAGAACCTCCTACTGGCGTGCGCCCAAAACGGCAGCAGGCAGTTGTGCTGACCGCTAACCCACCAGACGTTTCGCTCAGTCCCAGGCAACAGGAGATTGTAGACGTACTGAAGCGGCGCGGCGGCGACCTGTGGCTCCAGGAACTGTTGCAGCTTTGCCACACTAGCTCGTCGGTGCTAAAAGCGCTGGAGCAAAAGGGGTTTGTAGTGATTCAACCCCGAGAAGTACTGCGTAGCGAAACGGGGCAGTCGCTACAGTCCGACTTACCCAAGCTATTAACGACGGCTCAGGCAGAGGCACTTGCGGCGATCGCTTCCCTCCAGGGCTATGTCCAGGTCTTGCTGCATGGCGTTACCGGGTCGGGCAAAACTGAGGTGTATTTACAGGCGATCGCCCCCATTTTGCAGCAAGGAAAGTCAGCCCTGGTGCTGGTTCCAGAAATTGGCTTAACGCCACAGCTCACCGATCGGTTTCGGGCCCGCTTTGGGGCAAAGGTAAGGGTTTACCACAGCGCTCTATCTGATGGCGAACGCTACGACACCTGGCGACAAATGCTCAGCGGCGCTTCCCAAGTCGTTATTGGTACGCGCTCTGCCGTTTTTGCACCACTGTCTAATTTGGGTCTAATTCTGCTTGACGAAGAACACGACGGCAGCTTCAAGCAAGACCAGCCTGCCCCCTGCTACCACGCCCGCACCGTTGCCCAGTGGCGAGCCAAACTGGAAGATTGCCCGTTAATCTTAGGGTCAGCTACGCCCTCACTGGAAACCTGGGTATCTAGTCGAGTGAACCCTGAAAAGCCCATTTCCTCCTCCCTCGACCCCCTTCCCCTCTACCTTTCCCTACCCAACCGCATCCAGGCACGACCTATGCCACCCATTGAAGTGGTGGATATGCGACGAGAACTAAAACAGGGAAATCGCTCAATTTTTAGCCAGTCGCTCCAGGATGCGCTGCAACAGTTACAGGCTCAGGGGCGACAGGGTTTGCTGTTTATCCATCGACGTGGACACAGCACTTTTGTCTCTTGTCGGAGCTGTGGTTACGTATTGGAATGTCCGCATTGTGATGTCTCGCTGGCATATCATCAAACCCAGGCTGATGCTACATCTTGGCTGCGCTGTCACTACTGTGGCTATGGGCGATCGCAACCTTCTCACTGCCCAGAATGTGACTCTCCTTACCTGAAGCATTTTGGCAGCGGCACCCAGCGGGTGATGCAAGAACTGTCTCGGCAGTTTCCTCAACTCCGCTGTATCCGGTTTGATAGCGACACCACCCGCACCAAAGGCGCGCACCGAACCCTGCTGACCCAGTTTGCTCAGGGGGAATCCGATCTGCTAGTGGGGACGCAGATGTTAACCAAGGGGATTGACTTACCCCAGGTAACGCTGGTGGGCGTAATCGCGGCGGATGGGCTGTTGCATTTAGCGGACTACCGGGCTGGTGAACGGGCTTTTCAAACGCTTATTCAGGTAGCAGGGCGGGCCGGACGGGGAAGCGAACCGGGAAAGGTCATTCTGCAAACCTATTCACCTCAGCACCCAGTAATCGAAGCGGTGCGGCGACACGACTATGAGCCGTTTGTTGCCACTGAGCTGCAACAGCGGCGATCGCTCAACTATCCGCCCTACGGACAACTGCTGCTGTTGAGGTTAAGCAGCCCCGATGCAACAGCGGTGCGTCAGACCGCAGAGAAACTGGCGAGTCAGCTTCGTCCCCTTTGCGATCGCACTCACTGCGAACTGCTAGGCCCTGCACCTGCCGCCATTCCTCGCATTGCCCGCCGTTATCGCTGGCAAATTCTGATAAAGTGTCCGCCTGGCTCTAGTCTGGATCGCCCAGCGCTGATCGAGTTGCGATCGCACTGCCCCGCCCAAGTCAGCCTTACGCTTGATGTAGATCCGCTAAGTCTGCTCTAGTGTCGAGGGTTAAATTTTTGTGCGTACCACACACAAAAATTTAACCCTTTCAATCAGCTTTGAAATATGCTCTATTCCTGCTGCCGCTTGGCTTGCTGCTTTTGCCGACGACGGTGAGAGGCGATGATCGCCTTGTCGACCGGAAAACCTGCGACTGGAATCACCTGAAATTTACGCTCTGCTTCAAGCTGCTTTAGCTCGGCATAATTGATCCAATGAATGCAATCAACCGGACAGGTATCGATCGCCTCTTGAATCAACTCTTCTGAGTCGCCATCTTGCCGAATGACGCGCGATCGCCCGTAGTCAGCTTCGATGTAAAACGTATTGCGGGCAACATGGGCACAGTGTTTGCAGCCAATACAGGTAATTTCATCTACATAGACACCCTTTTGGCGCACCGTACCGCCGAGTTCAGGCTCTAACCCAGTACGCTCAGCCTGGTTTCGCAATTGACCACCAAGTTCAGGCTCAAATCCGGTTTGGGCAGAATTGCCAGGCTGATCGGCTGAGGTAAAGGAAAAATCGCTCATGAGACTAGCATCCTTACAATTCAAACAATCTGCCGATATGCGGCTGATACAAGACAAGGGGCTTAAGCCCCTTGTTCTACACAAAATTCAGTTTGGATTAGGACAGTCATTAAGCGCTCCAGCGCTGAAGTACCAGGCGGATAGAGCCGTCCTTGTTTTGCTCTTGCTCGGCTACCTGAAATCCTTGACGTGAAGTTTCTTCGACTACGGTGTGGTAGGCATAACGCTGAGTCACGCGGCTCAAAAAGCCTTCAACGGTAAGCGGCTGTTGCCAATACTGAAGGTCGGCAATCAGCTCATATTCCTGACCGTTCCAGGTAAAGCCGATATCGTAGCCGTTGTCCTGCTCAATGGCGATCGCCGCATTGCGAGTTTGCCCCCGATATCCTCTGACCTCTTTAGGACCAGCCTGCCAGTCAACCCCAACATCGGTCAACGCAGCTTGCAGAGAAGAAAGGTCACGAATTTGAGTCTTGATTTGGCTAAAGTGTGACATGGGAATTTTGAATAAATTTGAAATGGTGAAATGGACAACTTGAAAAAACAAAACTAGGGAGAAAACTTACCACTCGCTAAAGCTGGCTCTCGTTTCGACAGAGGCAGACTGTTGCACGGGTTGGGCAAAATATTCGGAAGTTTGCTCTTGAGTTAGCACAATACCTAGACGGGCCTCGATTGCAGCAGTAACTTCAGCGCAGGATGAACCTACAATCCCAGTCACCTTTTCCTGGACTCGACCGTCAGGATAAATTACAAACTCAAGTGTTTCCATTCGCCCGTACTACCCTTAACAATTTTTGAACTTTGACTAACAGCGTAGCCACTAAATATTGACTAACAATGTAGCTTCAGGTAGAAATCTGACTACTGCACTACGAGATGATTCTATTAAATTAGGCAGAAGAATTTGAATCAGTCTGAGTCAAAACGTAAGAAAGCTTAATGTAGCCAAGAGTCTGTGCTATCGCTAGTAGTCAGTTTCGCTTAACTTGCCAGTGCAGTCAAGAAACACGGGATAATGAGAGCTTGTTCAAGTTGAGTGAGACGCTATGAGTGGACAAGTCGCAAGGCAGGCACGTTCAGCAACGCAGCCACCGATGCAGGTAGGAGTACTGGGCTTTGGCGGGTTAGGGCAAGCCGCCGCCCGAATGCTTGTGCCAAAGCAAGAAATGATGTGGGTTGCTGCTGCCGATCAAAAAGGCTATGCTTACGCCGGGTCAGGGTTGAACTGGGATGAGTGCGTTGCTGCTTATCAAAAAGGGTCGCTGGGCTATCTAGAGCCAAGCGGAACGTTGAGCAATTCCAGCATTCAAGACTTGATCCAGCAGGCGGGTCAGGTGGAAGGCTATTTTCTGGCACTGCCAAATCTGCCAAATACCTTTATGGCAGAGGTAGCGCGTCAGTTCATTCAGTCAGGTTGGCGCGGCGTGCTGGTCGATGCGATTAAACGCACCAGTGCGGTTGAACAACTGCTGCACTTGAGTGACGACCTGCAAGCAGCCGGAATTACTTACCTGACCGGATGTGGTGCAACGCCAGGGCTGTTGACGGCAGCAGCAGCGATCGCCGCCCAAAGCTACGCCGAAATTCACCAGGTAAAAATCACTTTTGGGGTCGGTATTGCCAACTGGGAAGCTTATCGCGCTACCATCCGCGAAGATATTGCTCACCTGCCGGGTTATGACACCGAATCTGCCCGCCAGATGACCGACGCCGAAGTTGAAGCACTGCTCGACCAGACCCACGGGCTGCTCACCTTGGAAAATATGGAACACGCTGACGACATCATGCTAGAGCTAGCTGGCATTTGCAGTCGCGATCGTGTCACCGTCGGCGGAGTTGTCGATACTCGTAACCCCAAAAAGCCACTCAGTACCAACGTCAAAATCACCGGACGCACTTTCGAGGGCAAAATCTCTACCCACACGTTCACGCTGGGTGACGAAACCAGTATGGCAGCGAACGTCTGCGGACCTGCCTTTGGCTACCTCAAAGCCGGAATCAGCTTGCATCGGCGGGGCATCCACGGGCTATTTACTGCCGCTGAGGTCATGCCCCAGTTTGTCCGCTGAATAGTATGAATCCGATTGCGCCATTCTAAACGCACGTCGTGCGGCTAAATGGTGCAGAGCCGTATCACCTGCAGTGTGGGTGATACAGTTCTGCGCGTCTATAGAACTGCACTAAATCTAGTGCATTTGGCTGTTGACATCCTTTTGGTGTTGTGGGGTTTAACACCTTAAGGGTCGACCACCATTTGAACTTGGGACAAGACGGGTAAGAATGATGAAGTTTACATTCCCTAACGTTCGGGTTGAGCTGCTGTAAGCGTACTTTCTTCTAAGCCAAAAATGTTCGATTTATCCAAAAGCAACCTCTCACCGCTGTTGATTGAAGACCAGAACACCCCTGAAACTCAGGACTCGTGGAAACATTCATTCCCTAGCAAAAATATTAGGAAGCTACCAGATCGGCTAGCCCGTCCCTGGATCAAGGTTGGACTTGGCTGTGGGGCGATCGCCCTTCTAGGAGCAGCAGGACTATTCTGGCGCTTTGCCCAATCCCAAAAGCCTCCCAGCGTTTGGATTTCTGGCATAGAAGTGTCTCAATCAGAGGCATCAAAAATCATTTCGTCGCCGCGTCCGACCCTCAACTCATTGTCCAGCCCGATTCCCCTCGCGGTTAATCAGACCAAATCCAAGCCAGACTCAGCCATCTCTAAGGTTTTTCCCCGAGAGATTGACTTGAAGATTGGGGAAACTGTCTCCATTCAAGGAGACCTAGAAGCCAGCACCCAGCCCTATATGCTGCAAGCCAAGCAGGGGCAAATTTTGACTGTGAGGCTACAAGGGGAAAATGTAGAAATGCAGGTACTGCAAGCAAACCAGCAACCCGTTGCTACTAACACTAGCCAAACTGCCACTTGGAGCGGTCAATTACCCGCCGATGATCACTACTTCATCCAAGTTTCTGGTGCTGGCTCCTATGCTCTCAGCGTCACTCTATTGCCGTCGCCTTAGACCCTTGAGCAACGTTTGAGTGACGTTATATTGCTTCAAAATCTATTGCTTGCCTCCGAGCATCATTCGGGTGACTAAAGAACGCCATAGCCAATCAGGCAGAATAGCGTGCATCAACAGGAAGGCTTCGCCATGTGGAGAATAGCGCAACCTTGGTGAGCGATCGCTTGCAGCCCGATAAATCGCTTTAGCAACCCCTTCCGGACCAGGCAACGAGTCATTTATTCCTTCGCTGAACTGCTTCATGCGCTCAACTAAATCAACATAGTCGGGATGTTTTACCCAAATTGAACCCTGATTGATGAAATTTGTTTTAATTCCACCTGGTTCAATGATCTTGACCTGAATGTTGAAACGCCGCAGTTCATATCGTAAAGCTTCAGAAAGCCCTTCCACAGCCCATTTCGTCGCGTGGTAAGAGGAAGTCAGTGGAAAAGCAAGGCGACCTCCGATGGAAGCAACATTGACAATAGTGCCGCCTCCTTGCCGTTTCAGAATTGGCAGGACGATTTGCATCGTAGACACTAACCCAAACACGTTGGTTTGAAACTGTCGCTCTAATTGCTCAGGTGTAACCCCTTCGAGTGGACCCATGAGCGCATATCCAGCATTATTCACCAGTACATCAATTTGCCCAAAAGACTCTACTGTCTCACGCACTGCACTCTCAATCGTTTCAGGAGATGTGAGATCAAGACGGGGACAGATGATTTTTTCTGATTTTGTCCAGCTTTTTGGGGTGGGTGCTCGCATTGTTGCTGCCACATTCCAGCCCTTTTGAAGAAAATACTTGGCAGTTGCTTCACCAATTCCACCTGAAGCACCTGTAATCAAAACTGTTTTACTCATGCTTGATATCGATTTCAAAGTACTAGCTGATATCAGGCAGCGTAAACTATGGAGTATACTCCATAGTCAAGTCAATCTTGTAAGGTTTAAGTTGCTGCAATGCTAATTGGTGAACTGTCTAAGAAAACAGGATTATCGAAAGATACAATTCGGTTTTACGAAAAGATAGGACTAATTGTGGCAAGCGATCGCTGTGCAGGAACAAGACTCTACAAGGAATACAGCTCAGAAACGATAGAGCGCCTGCTAATGATTAATCAAGGCAAAAGACTGGGATTTACGCTGAACGAAATGAAACAATTGCTCGATGAGTGGAGCGGCGGCACGATTCCCAAGCAAGAGCAAATCAAAATCATTGAACGCAAAATTGAAGAAATCACTGAAAAAACACAACAGTTAAACACAATTAAAACTTATCTCGTCAACAAACTGAACAAGCTAAACGAAGAAGTAATACCGTAGGTTGGGTGACAGGTTTAACTTTGCGAGAACAGCGACGACAACGCTAGCCACACTACCAAATCTTTGCCATCTGCAAAACGAATCCAGGTAGTTCTGGGTCAGCGCTAACCGATGCAGGGTCGTTTAAGATTTCGGGTCTTTGGTTGGGTCGATAGAGATGAACGGTGCGGTTCTTGCGGTCAATCAGGAAACCTAGCAACGTGCCATTGTCAATGTACTCCTGCATTTTGGCTTGGAGTCCGCTGAGCGTGTCACTAGAAGACCGTAGCTCTATGACAAAATCTGGACAGATGGGCGCAAATGAAGCTTTTTGTTCTTCCGTTAGTGCATTCCAACGATCGCACTTAATCCATGAAGCATCGGGCGATCGCGTTGCTCCATTCGGGAGAGTAAAGCCAGTGCTGGAATCAAAGCCAACTCCTGTACCATCCTGCTCTGCCCAACTTCCAAGCTGAACAGCAAGGTTGAAATTGGGGTTGCCCGTGTCAGAAAAGGCAGGTGGCATGATAATCACTTCCCCGGTCGCAGTTCGCTCAATCCGAAGATCTTGATTAGCCTGACAAAATTCGTAGAACTGTTCATGGTTCATGGTGGCGATCGAGGGGAGATTCACCGTCAGGGGAATGCTTTCGGTTTAGATGAGTAATGTTGTCATAGCCGATCTTCCTGATTGCGGATGTCATAGATTTACCCCAGATCACGTTCGAGAGCTTCGCTGCTGATAGACACAGCAGCGAAACAAAATGACTGTAAACCACTGCCTCATTGTAGGTTGGGTGAAGCAGGGCGGAACCCAGCAACCGTAGAGTCTAAGTTCGTTGGGTTTCATGCTTCAACCCAACCTACGCTGTTAAACATACAAAATTTTTCTCACTACTGAGCTCCAGCTTCCTCCCAGTTAAAAAAGTTGAGGCTTGGAAACTAGACAAAAAAGAAGAGGGAACGCAACAGTGTTGCGTTCCCTCCTAAACTAACTAGATAGTTTTCCTAACCCTCGATCGCCTCCTTAGTCTCCGATTCCAAATCAGCATAACCGGGAGTTGCGGGATTGGGTGCTGGCTGAATCGTGGTGATGGTTGGCTGAAGCATGGGAGTCAACAGCACCGCGTTATTCGCTAGGGTGAACAGCGGATTCGAGAGAATGCCTGCGAGTGAAGTGGTCACCAGGGCAAATACCACGCCAACTTGAAGAGGACGCATCCCTGGCAAATTCCAATTTACAGCAGGGTAGTTCTTCACTGCTTCGGACATTTCTTCTGGCTCTTTCACCACCATCATCTTGACGACGCGGATGTAGTAGTAAATCGAGATCACGCTGGTGATTAGTCCTAGCAGCACTAGCCAGTAAGCTCCAGCTTGCCAACCTGCCCAGAACAGATAGAGTTTGCCAAAGAAGCCTGCCAGTGGCGGAATTCCCCCCAAGGAGAGCAAGCAAACGCTGAGGCAGAGGGTGAGCAGTGGGTCTTTTTGGTACAGTCCACTGTACTCGCTGATTTCGTCGGTGCCCGTTCGCAGGGTGAACAGGATGATGCAGGCAAAGCCGCCCAGGTTCATGAACAGGTAGATCAGCAGGTAAAAGATCATGCTGGCGTAACCTGCCTCGGTGCCCAGGACTAACCCGATCATGACGAAGCCTGCTTGACCAATGGAGGAATAAGCCAGCAGTCGCTTCATACTGGTTTGAGCCAGAGCGACCACATTTCCCAAGAGCATACTGAGAATTGCCAAAGCCGCCAGGACAAAGTGCCACTGCTCGGAAACGGCAGGGAAAGCGCTGACTAGCAGGCGAATTGCCAGAGCAAATCCAGCAGATTTGGAGCCAACGGAAAGGAATGCGACAACGGGAGTTGGGGAGCCTTCGTACACGTCGGGAGTCCACTGGTGGAAGGGGACGGCAGCGATTTTGAAGGCGATTCCAGCGATCACAAAGACCAGGGCAATCAGCAGTCCGATGGATTGGTCAACGTTGTTGGCAAGAATGTTGGCGGTGATGGCGGTGAGGCGAGTTTCACCACCGGACAGACCGTAGAGCAAAGAAATCCCGTAAAGGAAAATTGCCGAGCTAGAAGCGCCGATCAGCAGGTATTTCAATGCTGCTTCGTTGGAGCGGGGATCGCGCTTCATGTAGCCCGTCAGCAGGTAGGAGGAGATGCCCAGCGTTTCAAAGGACACGTAGGTCATGACTAGCTCGTCTGCCCCTGCCATGAACATGCCGCCCAAGGTCGCAGTCAGCAGAATCACGAGAAATTCTGCCAGGGAGGTGCCTGACTGCTCAACATAGCGAACGGACATGAGGATGGTCAGTGCCGCCGAGAGGGCAATGATCACTCGGAAGATAACGCTAAGAGAATCGCTGTTAAACCCTCCTAAAAAGGAAATGGAGTTGGGGTTATTCCACTGGAAGTAGAGGGCGACGACTGCGGCTAGCAATCCGGCGATCGCCACATAGGGTGTCCAGCGTGAAGACGTTCGTCCCACAATCAGATCACCGACCAAAACCAGAAGCAGAGTGGCAATAATGATCCCCTCTGGCAGGATGGTTCCGGCGTTGAGTTGGGCTACGAGGTTGGCAAAATCCATAAATTTTGACTGGGTTAAACGAGATCGGCAGGTTAAAGGATGAACGAGATTAAATAATTTGGAACAGGGCAAAGCAGCAATCGGTCAAGAGTTACCCGTGATTCCAACCGTTAGTGACCTTTTGTGCAGTCTGATCGCAGTCCTTCCATAGTGGATCATACCTTGCAAACCTGGTTAATCTGGGGCGATCGCCACAATCTCACCCTTGATTTCTACTGATATCCGCTATAAGTAGAGATCAGAGTATCGACTCACACTGTTGCATCAAACCCTTAACCCTGGTTAGGTTGAAAGTTAATCTTTTGCATTTGCATCTCGTTACGCCAGTACAGTGAAGGCTAGAGTGAAGTTCAGAATCTGAATAATCTCGTGACCATCACCTGCTGCTCGTCATCGTTGCAGTCTACAGGTCAACTCTTGGTTTCCTTTTGAAGCGCGATTGAGCCTTATGTCAACTCTCGTCATCGTCGAATCTCCCACCAAAGCTCGGACTATTCGCAACTACCTGCCTTCGGGCTATCAGGTAGAAGCGTCGATGGGGCATGTCCGCGACCTGCCGCAATCCGCCAGCGAAATCCCGCCCCAGGTGAAGGGAGAAGAGTGGGCAAAAATTGGAGTCAACGTTGACGCTAATTTTGAGCCGCTGTATGTCATTCCGAAAGACAAAAAGAAGGTTGTCAAAGCGCTCAAGGACGCACTTAAAAACGCTCAAGAGCTAGTGCTGGCAACCGACGAAGACCGTGAGGGCGAGAGCATTAGCTGGCACCTGCTGCAAGTGTTGAAGCCGAAAATTCCGGTCAAGCGGATGGTGTTTCACGAAATCACCGAAGACGCAATTCAAGAAGCTTTAACAAATTGCCGCGATGTCGATGAGCAGTTAGTTCATGCCCAGGAGACCCGACGAATTTTGGATCGACTGGTAGGCTACACGCTGTCGCCGCTGCTATGGAAGAAAATCGCCTTTGGATTGTCGGCCGGTCGGGTTCAGTCGGTATCCGTGAGACTGTTAGTCAGCCGTGAACGCCAGCGACGCGCCTTCCGCAAAGGTTCCTACTGGGATCTGAAGGCGATGCTGACGAAAGACGAAACGCCGTTTGAAGCTCGTCTGGTAACACTGGGTGGCACTCGGTTGGCAACAGGCAGCGACTTTGACGAATCGACTGGACAAATCGTTGCCGGTCGAGAGGTACTGCTGCTAAATGAGGCAGAGGCAAGAGCACTTCAGGAACGGCTCCAGGAAAGTGAATGGACAGTTTCTAACCTGGAAGAGCGGTCTTCTACCCGCAAACCCTCTGCCCCCTTTACCACCTCGACGCTTCAGCAGGAAGCAAACCGCAAACTGCGGCTGAGCGCACGGGAAACCATGCGAACGGCACAAAACCTGTATGAGCAGGGCTACATCACCTATATGCGGACGGACTCGGTGAATCTGTCACAGCAGGCGATCGCCGCTGCCCGCAGTTGCGTCGAGCAGATGTATGGCACCAACTATCTAAGCCCCGAACCTCGCCGCTATTCCACCAAAAGCAAAGGTGCACAGGAAGCCCACGAAGCCATTCGTCCGGCAGGTAGCACCTTTCGCACGCCTCAAGAAACGGGGTTAGATGGTCGGGAACTGCGGCTCTATGACCTGATCTGGAAGCGCACTGTCGCAACTCAGATGGCAGAGGTGCGTCAGACCCACATCACTGCTCAAATTCAAGTCGCAGATGCTAGCTTCCGCGCCACGGGCAAGCGAATTGATTTTCCGGGCTTCTTTCGGGCATATGTGGAAGGTTCCGATGATCCCAACGCGGCGATCGAAGACCAGGAAGTGATTTTGCCAACGCTGCAAGTTGGGGATCACCCGGGTTGCACGGAATTGGAGGCGATCGGACATGAAACCCAACCGCCTGCCCGCTACACCGAAGCTTCTCTAGTGAAAATGCTGGAAAGCGAAGGCATCGGTCGTCCCAGCACCTATGCCAGCATTATTGGCACGATTATTGATCGGGGCTATGCCCAAATGGTTAACAACAGCCTGGTTCCTACCTTTACCGCTTTTGCGGTCACAGCGCTCTTAGAAAAACACTTCCCTGACCTGGTCGATACCAGCTTCACGGCTCGCATGGAGCAAACTCTGGACGAAATTTCCACAGGCGAGGCGGACTGGCTGCCCTACCTGAAAGAGTTTTACCTGGGCGAGGCTGGGCTTGAAACGCAGGTCAAAGAGAGAGAAAGCCAGATTGACCCGAACGAAGCACGGGCAGTCGAGCTAGAAGGGCTAGCGGCAAAAGTGCGAATTGGGCGCTATGGTCCATACATTGAGGTCGAAAACGGCGGTGGACCCGTTAAAGCCTCAATTCCACAAGACCTGACCCCAGCTGACCTTGACCCAGATCAGGTAGAAGTACTGCTGCGCCAAAAAACTGAAGGGCCAGACAAGGTCGGATTCCACCCTGAAATAGGCGAACCGATTTACATGCTGATTGGTGCCTATGGTCCTTACGTGCAGTTAGGCGATGTCACGGAGGAGAACCCCAAACCCAAACGTGCCTCTTTGCCCAAAGGCGTGAAGATGGAAGATGTCACGCTGGAAATGGCGATAGGGCTGCTGGCTTTGCCTCGTCTACTAGGCGCTCACCCCGAAACGGGTGCTAAAGTTCAGGCAAACCTGGGACGGTTTGGTCCGTATGTGGTTCACGATCAGGGTAAGGAAGGCAAAGACTATCGATCTTTAAAGAAAGACGATGATGTGCTGACGGTCACGCTAGAGCGGGCATTAGAGCTACTTGCAGAACCAAAGAGCGGACGCGGTAAGCGCAAAGCAGCAGCTAAGCCGCTGCGTGAACTGGGTGTCCATCCCGCCGATAATGAGCCAGTTAACATTTACGACGGGCCTTATGGTCCTTACATTAAGCATGGCAAGGTGAATGCTTCACTGCCAGAAGGCGCAACCGTTGAGTCTGTAACGCTAGAAGTAGCAGTAAAGCTCTTGGCTGAAAAGGCTGGCACCAAGACCAAGGCAAAGTCTACTCGCGGACGTAAGGCACCCAAAGCGGCTGAGATCGAGGTAGACGATATCGACACAGATGACCTTGAGACAGACGAGGTCAATGAGGTAGAAGAGTCAGCCAACGGTAAAAGCAAAACGACTAAGTCCGCTGCTAGCCGCAAAACGACAAAAACCAGTTCAACCTCATCGAAGTCGACGCGATCGCGCACAACCAAAACGGGTTCTACCCGCAGGACCAGCAAATCGAGTAAATCTAGCTAGTCCTTGCTAGGACAGCGTTGAGGTAACGTCGCACGAGGTACTGCTGTTGCTCAGCGGTAAATTTTTCAGGGTTAATTACTAACTCTGTTCCGATACCGTCAACAAGCGCAATCAGGGCATTTGCTTCTTGAAGATTCTGTTGGGTATTTGAATGCAGCGTCTAGATCTTCGACTTCTCTAAAGAAGTCGAAGATCTCAATCCCTGGGGGTGCTGTTTTTACAGATCGGGAAAAACTTCCTTCACCGCCGGATGCACCAGTTGATGATTGTGGACGTTTAGCCCTTTGCCCAGTGCCGGATCGACATCCAATGCTTTGATGCCATAGTTAGCTAGCTTCAGCACGTAGGGGAAAGTGCTGTTGTTAAGTGCCTGAGTTGCAGTCCAGGGAACGGCTCCTGGCATATTAGGTACACCATAATGCACGACTCCTGACTCAACATAGGTGGGATGGCTATGAGAAGTGGGGTGCAGCGTTTCAATGCAGCCACCCTGGTCAACCGCAACGTCTACAATGACTGAACCGGGACGCATCTTTTCAACGATGGCGCGAGTTACTAACACAGGTGCTTTGCGACCTGGCACCAACACCGCCCCCACCAACAGATCGGCATCAGGAACGACGGCTTCAACTTGAGGAGCAGTGCTGTAAAGTAGCTCAACCCTGGAGCCAAAGAGCGTTTCTAGATAAGCCAGGCGTTCTACGCTGATGTCGAGAATCTGCACCTGAGCGCCCAGTCCGATCGCCATCTTCGCGGCTTCAGTTCCGACGACACCACCGCCCAAAATCACAACTTTTCCAGGACGCACACCCGGTACGCCGCCCAAAAGAACACCTCGTCCACCCTGCTGCTTTTCGAGAAAGCGTGCTCCAAACTGCACTGAGAGTCGTCCGGCAATGATGCTCATTGGGGTTAGCAGAGGCAGCGTCCGATTAACCTCGACCGTTTCATAGGCGATCGCCGTCACCCCCGACTCAATCAGTCGCTCGGTCAGAGGCCGACCTGCTGCCAAATGCAGATAGGTAAACAAAAGTTGCCCCTGCTGAATCAGAGGATACTCAGGAGCCAGTGGTTCTTTCACCTTAACTACCAGTTCATGGTTCCAGACATCTTCAGGCTGCAACACAATCTTTGCTCCTGCCTGAACATAATCCTCATCGGTAAAGCCTGCCCCAATTCCTGCCTCGGTTTCGACAAAAACCGTATGACCGCTATCACACAAAACTCTCACACTGTTTGGACTCAACCCCACCCGAAACTCTAGATCCTTCGTTTCCTTGGGCACACCAATTTCCATTGCTACCTCGTTGATAACCCATCTTTCTAGCTTAGGTGGGATTTGAGGGGGTTGGGGTTTATTAGATCTTCTGCGTGAATGGTAGCGGGACTGAGCAGCACTACCATTCACGCTTCAAGTGATTTATGCAGGAGGTTTTTGATCGGGACAGTCTCGATTTTCTAAAGAACCATCGGGGAAAGTGGTGCCGCACAGAAATGCAGCTTTGAGGTTGTTGGGGTCAACGACAGTTTTCCAGAGGTTTGCCTGACTCAGATTAGTTCGGCTAAAGTTGGCATCGATTAAAACGGCACCAATCAGATTTACCTCATTTAGATCGGCACCGTTTAGCTCCACCCCATACAAATCAGCTCCATCCAACGTTGCGCCGTCCAAGATTGCCCCCGTTAGAACAGCCTGGTTAAGCTTGGCGCGGTGTAGCCTGGTTCGACGGAGATTTGCCCCGATCAAGCGTGTGGCTCTCAGGCTTGTTTCAGAAAGATTGCCCTGACTAAAATCAACGCGATTGAGAATTGCACCATCTAGAGTTGAGCCACTTAAGTTAACTTGATTGAGGTTTGCCCCCTCAAACACCGCATTAATTAACAGGCTATTTGTTAGGATTGCTTGACTCAAATCAACTCGGCTGAGATTTGCTTGGCTCAAATTGGTTCGGTTTAAGTTTGCCTGATTTAAGTTCGCGGCGCTGAGATTGGCATAGCTGAGATTGGCAGTGTCCAGGTTGGCATTGCTCAAGTTTGCGCAATTCAAGTTTGCTTGGCTGAGGTTCGCATGGTTGAGGTTTGCACCACTCAAGTTTGCGCCGCTCAAGTCTGCACTATTCAAATCACAATGACTCAGGTTTGCTTGGGTTAGGTTAGCGCCTCTCAGACATAGCCCACTTAAAGTCAATCCATTCAGATCTTTGGTACGACTCAACTGCCGTAAGGCGATCGCTGCCTCTAATCGCGTCAATTCGTCCTGGCTTACCAGTCGCAGCAAAATAGACTGCACATCAGGATCTTGAGAAATATCTACCTCTTCAGAAACCTCTACATCTGCATCTATCTCTGCATCTGTAGCGACATCATCTGTAGTGATACTACTTGTGCTGACATCATCTCTGGTGACATCATCTGTGGTGATACTGCTAACCGCTAGCTCCACTCCAGTCCCATCAGGTATTGACTCAGAGGTACTGAATTCGGCAAGGGTGGTTTCTATAGCACCCGTTTCTCCGGTATCAGCAAAATCTACTAGGTGATTCGACTCTACGGACGGTTCATGGCGGATCAGCTTGTAACCCATTGAGATTGCCGCGAAGGTACCGACCCCAGCACAAAAAAGCGAAATTTGTCTAACCGTTTTTGCTTCTCGCAGTTTTTCTTCTAGTAGCTGCTCAGGCAAAAACGCCATGCCTAAGGAAAGGACTGTTAATCCAACAGGCAAACCTAACCAAAACAAGTTTGCAGGCGATCGCTCAAGATTACTCAATTCACTCATACCGTCCCATCTTGCTTGACCAAGCTCTGTTTCCTCAGAAGAAGTTTGAGAAGTCTAATTTGTTGCGTTTGTTGCGTCATTCGGTGTAGACGTTTAAGCAAAAGTTCACAGTTTATTTTGAAATCCGTGTGCCAAATGCTACGTCCTTACAAGAGACATTTGCTACTTCTTAAACATTCTCTTAGGCTTTCCTATTTTTCTTTAGAAAAAGATTGATTTTACTAGTTTACACAAGCTATTTTCTAGGAATTTTTGCTAATTCAGGGCGAATAAAAATATCTTTTGCGAGAAATTATTTTTATTTGGCGATTATTCCTGATTCGCCAGGAAAAGCCTGAAAGTCCTATACAGATAGACTACCTATTTCTATCTCTTCAAGCATTTAGCGCATTGAGGAGATAGCAAAAGCCCTTTTTAAAAGAGTTAGTTTTCGGAAAAAGTAAAGAAATAAACTTTCAAAAAAGCGAGATATGAAGGGCGATCGCCCTTCATATTTTTGCCGCAGAAATAAAACCTAATTAGATCAAAAATCCTCTTAAGATCTAACCATTTTCAACCGAAGAAACAACGTATTTAAAGATTTCAAAAAGTTAGAAGAAAATACTAACCATTTCTAACCAAAGTGCATAAGATGTGGCTGTAGCGTTTTCTTCAGTACCCATGACTCAGGCAAGCTCAAGCAGTTCCACCATTTACTTAGCAGGTGACATTGGCACGTCTGGTTCCAAGTTTTTTTACCGGGTTCGCGATGATCAAAAAGAAGCCCTCTGGATGGGGGCAGGCGTAGCTGATGGCTTGACCACTCTGGCGCTCTCAATTTTGAATGCGGGCGGACGTCCTCAAGACCATGCGTGGTTACAAGTCGGCAATGAGGTCATCCTGGTTGGCGATGCCGCAAAAACCTTCGTTGAAGGCAACAGCTTGGTTGAAAATAAGGCAAACCAGGCCGTTTACAAAATTATTGCGGCGCTCGGCGTAATTGCTGAAAAGGAGCGGATGCCCAGCCAATACGAAGCCATCATCTGGCTGCCGCTGCCCCTAACCGAGATGAATACCAAAGACGAAATTGCTGCCAAGCTCACCCAGACCGCCCAAAACTTCCGCTTCCGGGGTATGGCTCAGCAGGTTCGCGTTAGCCTAAAGTTCTGCCCAGAAGGGTTTGGGCTTTACCTCAACCGCAAAGCACAGCTTGACGCGACAGGCATTCCAATTGATCAGCGACGCACCTTCATCTTGATGATGGGCCACAGAAATCTGTCGGTTCTCTGCTTTGAGCAAGGCAGTCTCAAGAGCGCCAAATCTAATTCTGATGGTCCTGGATTCTGGCCTGTGTTTGAGCGGGTTGCCCGTAGCTGTGGTGTGACTCCCGCTGACTATCCCGCCCTGATGGCTGCCCTCTCAACCGGAAAAACCACTCAGGTTTCTCAGGCAAAGGGCGAACTCTATGATTTCGCTGCTGCTGTTGAGGCCGTCAGACAAGCCTACTGGAAAGCCGCTCGGATTTATTTGCAAGACAACCTATTAGGACAGCTTTCTGATGGTACAGCCGACATCATCATCAGTGGTGGTGCCGCCTTCGTCATGCGTCAAACCATTAAAACCTACTTTGATGGGCTACGGATGGCAGACCAGGTGATCTTTGCAGACGGCAAACAAGAAAAGCTAGACGAACTGGTGAATGAACTGCCCGAAGCAACTGATATGCCCTCAATGGTGACGCGGATGTCTGATTGCTATGGCTTGTTCCAGGGGTTGGTGAGCAAGTATAGTGAGGTTCTAGCTTAGCTTGGGCGGGTGCAATGGCTACCAAAACAAAGACCGTTCGCCAGCGAGTTCAGTTTGCCTTCAATGCTGATACAGACTCGGTGGTGGGAGCCGTCTTCCAATATCTGATCAAAAACCATCGCTTCAGCAGTCGGGAGGGGAAACGCAAAGGAGTAGACGCAATCGTCGCCTTTTACAAACCCTTTGCCTACCAGGGCACCGCAATGAGTGAAGGGGAACTTCAGGCGATCGCCCGAGATGCAGTAGAACTCCTCTCCCGACAGATTGAGCTACTTTGCAGCAGCTTTAACATCGAACGTCCCGGCACATTGACCCAACCTTTTTCCTGGAACGACCTCAAAGTTGAGCTAAGGCAAATGCTGAGCGAATCACTCACAGCCGAATTGCTCAGAGTGCATCCAGAACTAGAATCAGCGATCGCCATTCCTGACTCTCTGTTTGCAAACCCAATCACAGATGAAGGGTTTGACTTTGACGAAGAAAACCTGCTGGGCGATTTGTGTAGCAACGCTGAAGCAGCAGCCTAGCCGTGTGCCACGATCATGCTTCAACCCAAGGAGCCAGCTAAAGAGTTGGGACAACAGGCACGACAACAGTACCTATTGCAATCCAGACAAATCATCGGACAACCCGACTTAGACTATTCCACGCTTTATCAGCGCTTTGCTGAGAACGACTGGGCAGCCATCAAGCTCGATGAAGCAGTTGTAATGGCTGCTCTCAAAGCTGGCATCACTCCCAAAACAACAGTCAACATGCTGCATCAAGGTCCTTATGTGCAGTATCAAGTCCACGTCAGACAAGTACCCGTTCTGGCCATGAGCCAGTATGCCAGAGGTACGGTGATTCAGGTGATGCATCAACTGCTGAAAGACCGACGGCGCGGCTCAGGGTGCAACTCCTCTGTAGATCAGTATGACCACCAGTCCAGCATGAAACTTTCGTAAACCTTTCACAATCGAGCCAAGGTTAGCGCGAGTTAATGCCTGAATGGAGAAGTGCATCCTCAGCAAGACCAAAAGTAAACCTCTTGCATTAGACTCCTATATCGGTTTAAGCCCCGCTTCGCTGTCATCACTCCAATCCGACACAGCAGTTTGCAAGAAGTTCAGTTTCTATGAAAAAGAATAACGCTGACAGGCTAAAGCAATGATCAACGAGGAATATCTAGCGCTGCTCAAAGAAGGCGTAGAAGCTTGGAATGAGTGGAGGCGAAAGAATCCGATAATTCCTGACCTAACGCGGGCCGGACTGCATCAGGCAACTCTTAGTGAGGCAAACTTTCGTTGGGCAGACTTAACTCAGGCCAATCTCAACCAGGCTGACCTAACTCAAGCCACTTTTCGCTGGGCAGACCTAACCCAAGCCAATCTCAGTGAAGCTAATCTCACCGAAGCAAATCTTAGTGCAGCAAACCTCAGCCAAACCAATCTCAGTGCAGCGAACCTGGCAGGTGCCAATCTGCGAGATGCAAACCTAACCTCGGCAAATCTAAGTCGCGCAGATTTAAGCAAAGCAGATCTGAGCGGACAGGATCGCAGCGGCGTAATTTTGGTAGGGGCAGACTTAAAGGATGCCAACCTAAGTGGAGCCAATCTGAGCGGTGCCGATTTGACCAGAGCCGACTTGAGTCGGGTAAATTTGAGCGAGGCAGACCTGAGTAATACTGACCTCAGCCGAGCCAATTTAAGTCGCGTAGATTTGAGCAAAACTGACCTGCGTGGAACCAATCTCAGCGGTACAGATTTGAGACGCGCTAATTTAACCGGAGCAGACCTGAGCGGCACAGACCTGCATGGAACTGATCTGCGTGAAGCAACCCTGATTAGAGCTAACTTGAATGGGGCAAACCTAACGGGAGCAAACCTGACTGGCGCAAATCTATTTAAGGCTCAGGCTTTGGGAACCAATTTTACACAAGCGATTCTTGAAGAAACTTGTGTAGAGGATTGGAGTATTGATCGCGAAACGAATTTCAGTGGCGCAATTTTTGCTGCAGTGGGGTTGGATAGCAGTCAATCGATATCCCTGCCTCCCCAATCTTCACGGGCAGTTAGTTTGCAGTCTACCCCTCAGTCAAACCAGGACATTGACTCTGCCTCAGTAGACACAACTCACTCAGCTGATATTGCACCAGAGACGGTTGAGTTGGTGTTTGATGACGGGATTGACTGGCAGGCTTTTCTCCTGGCATTTCAAGATCTGCAGGTGAAGTATGGTGAGCAAAACTTGACGATTCAGGCGATCGCTAATCCCAACGAACTCACCTGCACCATTCAACTCAGCCTCCCTCTAGGAGCAAGCAAAGCAGAACTTGAGGGCCAAGCTAGAACCCTATACAAAGTGCAGTTAAAGGCGCTAGAACTAAGCTATCAGACTGAGTTGCAGGCAACAGATGAGCAAATTGCGACCTATCGACGACAGAGTGCCGATTTGCTAGAAGTAGTGAAATTACAAGCCATCCGAGCTACCCAAACGGAAACACAGTTTGAGGAAGAACACAGTTCATCGGATGGAACTTCTCAAGATCTGTCTAGACGTATCAAAATCACACCTGAAGTTAAAAAGGCGATCGTTAAAGGACTGGACGCTTATGCCCCTCCAGCGCTTAAGCAACCTGTGTTTGAACTAGATGCCTTTGAATCTCCGCGGTTTGACAACAACTCAGAACCTTGAGATGTGTACCTAGTAGTGTGTGCCTGGTTGTGATGGTGATTATGGCAACGGGTAAAACAAATTGACCGTTGCCTACATCAACAACAGTTAGACTCAACAGTTACCCTCAAACAAGTTTGTGAGATTTAGTAGTTAAAACTGCAACTACAAGTAAAACCGCGACTACAAGAACAGAGCCCGTGCGAACGGACTTCAGCTCATTTAGACTTTTTCACCTGCGTAGGCAGGTTTTGTTCATATAGTCGCGACTTCTTATCAAAGCGACCTTGAGAGCTGCCTCTAAGAGGAAATGCTAGCTGCCGCTGCTGCTTTAGAAGCACTGTAACAACCCTTCTTGCCGCGATACCACTTATTATCTTTCAAGCCAACCGAGAGTACGTTAGAAACGCGATCGCGAGCCTGATTGCGAAGTTCTGAAGGCATCTTATCTGTAAAGATGGCACTCACAATGGCCGGAGTTTCCAGCGCTTCATTCGAGTAGGTTTGTAAGACCGTAGAGACCGCATCGGGTAAAGACGCTTGCCCAAACTCTTTCTTCATGTATTGCTGCCAGTTCTCCGTTTTTCGAGAACCTTTAGTGCGAGTTGGGGTTGTTTTCTTTTGGGTGTTATTAGAAGAAGAGGCTTTCCTACCTCTTTTAGGCTTTGTCTCTGGCGCTTCGGTTGCTTCAACAGGCTTAGCTGCTGCAGAACCATTCAGACTATCAATTTTAGGAAGAGCTTCATTAGAACCTCCTTCACGGCCTGGAGCAAAGATTCCAATCACGGTCTGAAGACCTTTACGCTTTTGTTGAAGTGCTTCCAGTTGAGCAGCTAATTCTGTTTCTTGAGTTGCCAGATCAGAGTCAACTTCTAGCAACTTAGTTAAGGTGGGGTCGGAAGCTGGAGCAATTTGAGTACTTGGCACAGTTAGGAGTTCCTCTCTTTTTTAGAAAACTTTGGAGCTTTTGCAAAAAATAGCAATACTCCGGTGTAAGTGAATGTATTTTGAATAATAATTCACAATCTGCTGATTAGAAACAGTTTTTCTACAAGACCCAGCGCAGTTTTAAACAGGGTTGGGGTAGCCCCAAATGAGAGATGTTTTGGGATAAAGACGACACTGCTCAAAATTACTGCCTCAACACAGCTAACCTGGCTCGCAGGAGAACAGTTGTGAGAAACGCATTCCTAGGAGAACTGCCTTTTATAATTTATTTGGGATCGCTACAAGGCTATTACAAGGGATTAGGAAGATATAGCTGTTTTGTTGACTGATGTAGCCAAAAGAGATTTAGAAATCGACTTGAAGCATGTTACGAACTGCGAAGGTGCTCCAAATTAGCCACGTTTGGCAAATTGATTTTGCGAATGAACTGTAAGATTATTTTCATTGCATCCCGTTCAATTTCCAGCCTTGAAGTAAATTTCAGGTTCAAGGCTGAAAATCTGGAGACAGAATGGTCTTTCCGTTAACCCTTTTGGTGAACTGGAACGGGCTTTAGTGGGCAATTTGAATTCGCTTTAATGGGGTGTTTGAAACAGAGTGACTCATCTTAACAACTGATTTAGGACTGCTATGTAAAGGAATGTAATTGATTGGTGCGCTGGAGATAAACCTAGACTTTTTGCTTGAATGGGACATTTCTACAAGTCTGCTATAGGAATGACTCATTGCTGGGGATATTGTCTTAATCTGTAAGGCAGGAGTGAGCGATCGCCCTCCTGGTTTTTGCAGGTAATACAGCATGTAAAGTCATGACTGAACTCAATCACACTGACCCATCTTCCGTTCAACCCCAACAAGGGATTGAACCCACTGGTAAGGTGAAGGTTACAGATAAGCTAGTAGAAGATTTGAAGGTGGCACTCAGCAGTCAACCTTTATCTCGTACTTTGACTACGTGGAATAGTGCTACTGCAAACCTCGTGAAACTGTTGCCTGTAGACCAGATTGCTCAAACTGTGGTGAAGTGGTTTAGCGTCAGCGAAGACCAGGTTGCAGAAATTTTAGAAACTGTCCGGGCAGAACTCCCCACCACTGAAGCACTGTTGATTGGTAAACCCCAGGCTGGCAAAAGCTCTATTGTGCGTGGTCTAACGGGCGTTTCGGCAGAAATCGTCGGGCAAGGTTTTCGTCCCCACACTCAACACACAGAACGCTACGCTTATCCTTCTAATGACCTGCCGTTATTGATTTTCACAGACACCGTAGGGCTGGGTGATGTCAATCAAAGTACTGACGCAATCATTCAAGAACTGGTAGGCGACTTACAAGAGAGCGATCGCCGTGCCAGGGTTCTGATCCTTACCATCAAAATTAATGACTTTGCCACTGACACTTTGCGACAGATCGCTCAACAGTTGCGCCAAAAGTATCCAGAGATTCCCTGTTTGCTAGCTGTGACCTGTCTGCATGAGGTGTATCCTCCCAGCACCGCTGACCATCCCCCTTATCCACCCGATTTTGCGGAAGTCAATCGTGCCTTCACGACTATTCAACAAATCTTTGAGGATGTGTGCGATCGCTCCGTCCTAATCGACTTCACTTTAGAAGAAGATGGCTACACTCCAGTTTTCTATGGTTTGGAATCATTTCGTGACACGCTAGCCGATCTGTTACCTGAAGCCGAGGCCCGGGCGATTTACCAACTGCTCGACAAAGGCGCAGGCGACCAGATTGGCAACCTTTATCGAGATACGGCCCGTCGCTATATGTTGGCGTTTGCAACTATGGCAGCGGCGATCGCCGCGATTCCGCTTCCCTTTGCCACTATGCCGGTGCTGACTGCCCTCCAGGTGTCTATGGTGGGCTTGCTAGGGAAACACTATGGACAGACGCTTACGCCCTCGCAAGCGGGCGGCGTGGTGAGTGCGATCGCAGGTGGATTTTTGGCCCAGGCAATCGGACGAGAATTAATCAAATTCATCCCCGGCTTTGGCAGCGTCATCGCCGCATCCTGGGCAGCTGCCTACACCTGGTCGTTGGGGGAAGGAGCCTGCGTTTACTTTGGAGACCTGATGGGCGGCAAGAAACCCGACCCACAAAAAATTCAGGCAGTGATGCAAGAGGCTTTCCAAGTCGCAAAGGAACGCTTTAAGGGCATCAAAACCTGATGGAACTCAGGTACTTGAAAGAGCGTCTTACATTGTTTTAGCCCGATCGTAGGAGTTGTCATTTAAGGGCTATCACGGTAAATGTAAGAAAACTTCAAGAAAGCAGACATTTAAGGCATGGAAGCACGGTTCGTTAGAACGCTGGTTTTGTTTTTGGTTCTTACCCTGGTCTTTGGGGTTCTGGAGCGCCTTTTCCCAAGCATTCCTGACCAGCCCAAGTGGCGGAGAGGAGTTTGGCTGGATACTTTTTATTGGTTTTTCACCCCAATGGTGATCCAGATCATCAGCATGGCGACGATCGCCCTTGTCCTGATCCCGCTTTACCTACTACTAGGGCGAATCACTATTCAGAATGGAGGATTGTCGTTTGATATCAATCAGGTTTTAGCGGGCTACGGGCCGATTTCTCACCTGCCGCTATGGGTGCAAGGGCTAATTGCAATCTTCATTGGTGACTTTGTCGGCTACTGGACGCATCGTTGGCACCATACCCGCCAGCTTTGGGATTTTCATGCCGTTCACCACAGTGCTGAGGTAATGGACTGGCTCACAGCAGTGCGGCTGCATCCAGTAAATGATATTATCTCGCGGGTGTGTCAGGCGACTCCGGTGCTGCTGTTGGGCTTTTCCCCGATCGCCGTTGAAGCTTATGTGCCGCTGCTGTCGAGCTATGTTGCTTTCATTCATGCGAATGTGTCCTGGACCTATGGACCGTTTCGCTACGTGATTTCTAGCCCTGCTTTCCACCGTTGGCACCACACGACAGAAGAAGAGGGAGCAGGCAAGAATTTTGCTGGACTTTTCCCAATTTTTGATCTGATTTTCGGTACGTTTTATATGCCTCAAGGCGAACAGCCGAGGAACTTTGGGCTGATTGGTGAAACGATCAAGGAAACATTTTTTGACCAGTTACTTTTCCCTTATCGAAACTGGAAGATTGTCAAAGCCTGGTTTAATTCAAATCAACCTGTAGTTGAGTTTGCAGAAAAGGAACCTGTCAAAGTTTCGAGTAGCTGACACCACAAATCCTTGTATAGGGGCAAGGCATTCGGTCGCAAACCTTCTGGTGTAAGTTGGGTGAAACAACGTAAAACCCAACATCCACCTAAATTCTGTTGGGTTACGCATTCGCTTCACCCAACCTACGATACACCCGTAGTTTTGGGAGTTTTGTCAGTCAACCAGCACAATTCCTCTAGCGAATGCTTTGTCCCTACACAAAAATAGTGTTTCGTTATGAAAAAGATGGAAGAAAGGTAAAGCTTTTCTCCCATCTTTTTTAATGGTCCATCATGACTTTTGACTGGGGTTTTGCAGGTTGTAGAGTAGCCCCAGTGTGGGGTGATAATTGCTGCAAGATTGGAGCGATCGCTGCCAACATTGCACTGCTCCTACTGGGTCTTCGGCGACCAAGTGACCCATTCCTTCGTTCATCAACAAGCCTGGATGTTCTAAATAGTTCTGGGAAAGCTGGCTGTATATGGGTGCAGCTTTGTCGTATTGCCCTTTCTTAGCCAATGCATTAGCCCGTGCCAATTCTTTTAGAGCAGGATCGCGACCTGACATCGACTTGATTTTGATGTAAATCGAAGCAGGTATTCCCAGGATAAAGATTAGGTTTGTTAGAAACGTTTTCCAGAACAAGCCGTTTGCACAGTGGTCACACACATAGCGGCGTTTGTAGGAGAAAGCGTAAGCGATGACGAAAAAGAAAAAGTAGAATTCTGTATAGCCCCTGATCCGATCGAATAAACCACATTCATCACACACTCGGTAGGTTGAACCTTGGGCAAGCGGCGGCTGATTCTCCTTCAAGATACTTTCGCAAAAACGGCAGTAGATATGAGAACTTCGCTCATAGTCAGTTAGATCAAGAGTCGCTTCACAATCCGAGCAGGAAACGACTCGCAGCAAATGTCCTTGACCAATTTCTAATAGGTGCTGTTTGCGTTTATCAATTGCTTTTTGGGAAGCAATTCGGTCAACTTGTTTTTCTAAATCTTGAGCCTTGACTCCACTCACCTCAAGTACGATTGCAGAGCCTCCAGCTAAGGACTTTTGTAGGCTTGAACTCAAGTTGTTAGTTGAGGATAGGGCAAGGACGATGCGTTGATCGCGAGTGGTTGTATCCACAATGTCGTCATAACTCAAAACATCTTTTTCTAAAACAATGCTGTCTTGAGTTGCAGTTCCTTTTTTGGGGAATAAGCTCTGAGTCCGTCCGTTTTTAACAAACTTAAACTTGAAAGGAAGATCAGCGGTTGCTGTCATGAAGAACTCCTAAAACGGTGTAACGTGATGATCTGAAAAGCGATCGCCATCCTGCATAGTTCTCATCACTAATGGCAGGATGTGTATGGCTGCACCCGTCACGCTCCGTTACTACAGTTTCTGAGTTCTCTTTACCGGACGGAACTGAATTGAAAAAGTTAAGGGAGTGCCCCGTCGGGGCACTCCCTTAACTTTAATTACTGGTTTAATTACTGACCTAGGTAGTGTTCAAAGCGCTGTTGGGCTTGTTCAACTGATAGGTTTTGTGTCCAGTATTCGATCAATGTATGACCAAATGCCCATGCGTTGCGGTCGGGGGAAGGCGGATTTTCTAGCAGCAGTGGCCAGAGCGATCGCAAGTCAAACTCTAACGCCTTTGCGCCACCTGGATTTAATAGTGAGAACAGGTCATACGCCATCTGAAGTTTGCCAATGACAATAGGCAGTTGCTCAACCGGAATTTGTTCTGCTAGAGCAAAAGCTAGAGCAGGCGATCCGGTAGACAGGGTTGAGAGAAATTGCAGAATTGGACTTTTGAGGAATGCGGCTAGTCCTTGCGTGGTCGTCATTTGAAAGGTGTAGCGATCGATGATTTTGGCAGCAGCAACGGTGCGAGCATCCAGGTTCTGCAGAAAGCGGGCGAGCCGAAGCTGCTTGGCTGGGGCGATCGCTTCCACCAACGAAACAGACAGTGCATCAGCATTCCAAGCAGCTCGACCTGTTTTAGAATCTGCGGTGACGATGGGCAATACCTGATTGCAAAACTCACCTAAAAGCTGAGCGCGGTATTCGGTCGCTTCTCGAATTGATTTTTCTTTAGGGCGATCGCCCCATTGCCAGTCGTAGGGTGGTTCCCACTCGCGCAAAGGACGCAGTCGATCGACTTGAGTGACGATGGCGATCGCGGGTAAATTACTCACTTCTGCCTGCATATCTTTGAGAAAGTCCACATCCATTTGCAGTGCCGGGTCAAGGGCAGGCGTGACCAGCAGCAGCAGATCGGCATCGTTAGCATAGTCCAGCACCAACTCTCGAAACTCGGCTCGATCAGCCTGTTCATAGCCTGGGGTATCCCAGAGAGAAAGCGTTTCCCCGAATTCCGTTTTCCACTGATAGTTCTGAATCTGGTCGGTGCTGGGCAACATATCCACCACAGCCAGGTCAGCCTGAAACAGTGTGTTGATCAAACTGCTCTTTCCCGCTCCGGTGCGCCCAACTAGCAGAATGCTGACAGGCTTTTGCTCGACCGTTTCAATCGATTCTGACTGGGTCAGGATTTCTCGTAGCGTTTGAGTTTTTGCTTTAGGAAGCGCAGGTTCTGGTGCGGGTGCTACTCCTGGTAAGGTGCCTGTAGAACCGCTGTAAAGGGCGATCGCCTGCTGACACAGATTCCGCAATGCTGCCTCGCGTAAAAGCTGGCTCAAATTCACCAATAGCTGCTGGGTGGCGCGATTGTTGTAAGGCTCCGTCGCCTGCCTTGCTGCCGCCGCGACCGGATTGAGCAACCACTGCGCCCAGTTCCAGGCTCGCAACAGTTTGCGGGCGGATGGCTCCAGCTTACGATACACCTCAAATGCCTGGTATGCCTGCCCAACGGTGAGTTGATTGAGTGCAGGAGAGAGCTTTTGCATCCACCCGTCCAGGTCGTCCACCGTGCCACGAATTAGCCCGTATGCCTGGGGAACGTAGATGTTGAGCAAAGGATACCGAACTTCGGGATGGTAGATGTGGGCGATCGCCACCACCACATCCTGACAGCGCCGCCAAAACGTTGCCCAATCTTCCCACACAGGCAAGTCGGTCTGCGTTTCCTGAAGAATCTTTTGAAGCGCTGCCTCTGCCTTGCGGGTTGCCTCATTCGCTGACAGGGCGGGAGACAGCTCAGGAGCAGATTCCAGCTCTTCGCTTACTTCTGCCAGCACTGCTTCGACCTGTTTTAGAGCAGGCTGCGTCCAGCGCACTAGCAGCCATCGCCACCCGACAAACAGCAAGATAAACACGCCCCAAATCCAGTTAATGCCCCAAGCGTGAATCTGCCATCCCGCTGCTGTCAGTAAAAAAGTCGCAATTATGGCGATCGGAAGTGCCAACACCGCCCACTGCCACCGCTTTAGTCGCCCCATTGCCCTATGCCAAGAAACTTGTCTCCAGTGTATGGAAGTTTTGAGCGATTGATATGCAACATTCAATTAATCGCAGCAATGCGTTATTCCATGCAGCAAAGTGTTGAGCGATCGCAGCAACGCATTAAGCCATTGCAGCTAAGCATTAAGGCGATTTCTGGGAAAGAAATTACTGTATGAGTAGCAATGCCTTGGTACGGGCGAACGGCCGTTCGCCCGTACAGGAAGTCCAATCTTCCTCAGAAATCTCCTAGGTTGTTGTAATCAGGCATTGAGTATTAAGGCCCAGCAATAAGCGATCGCAGTCAAGCACGAGTACAAAACCCCTACGAAATGATTCTCATTCCGAAAATATGAATAACTGTTCATACGTTTTAGAATTGTGCTAGAGTTCGTAAAATTTTTCCTCCAGCACTTCATGCAACGGCTATGACTCAAACTCCAGCGCTTAAAACTCAGCAGATGCAGATAGGCGGCATGGACTGTGCAAGCTGCGCCGCAAAGATTGAGACAGCCTTGCAAAAAGTAGCAGGTGTGGTTGAGGTGTCAGTCAGTTCTACGACTGAGCGCTTGATCGTCTCTTACGATTCACAGCAGGTGAATGAGTCAACGCTTCGCGATCGCATCAATGCTTTGGGCTACACCATCGTCACTCCTACAGCACACTCTCACGCTAAAACTCATTACTCCAAAGATCACGAGCATAGCCACGACCATCATCACGGGCATGACGATGAACATCATCACGACCACGATCACCACCACGGTCATGGAACCGGCGAGTTTGCGCTCAAGACAGAACTCCTTTCAGTGCTCATAGTCGTGGCTCTTTTAGTCGGAGGCATGATTTTTGAGGAGGTTCTGCACAACACCCCCTACAGCTTTGGAGAATACGCAGTCTTCATTCCTGCTTATCTAATTGCGGGTTGGACGGTGTTAAAGATTGCTGGACGCAACATTCTCAGAGGGCAGGTGTTTGATGAGAACTTCTTGATGACCATCGCCACGGTTGGAGCGATCGCTATTCACCAATTGCCTGAAGCTGTTGCTGTGATGCTGTTCTATCGGGTTGGAGAGTTATTTCAGGAATACTCGGTGGGGCGATCGCGCCGTTCGATTAAAGCCTTACTAGAAATTCGCCCTGACACTGCCAATGTGAAAGTAAATGGTTTGATCAAAGCTGTCTCACCAGAAACGGTGAATGTCGGTGAGCTAATTCTAGTTAAGCCAGGTGAGAAAATTCCGCTGGATGGTGAGATTTTTGAGGGCAGTTCTCAGATTGACACTTCAGCACTAACGGGAGAATCTGTTCCACGCACGGTCAAAGTTGGAGAATCTGTTTTGGCAGGCATGATTAATCGGACTGGAGTATTAACCCTGCGAGTCACAAAGCCATTTGAAGAATCTTCGATCGCCAAAATTCTAGATCTGGTCGAAAACGCTACGGCTAAAAAAGCACAAACTGAGAAGTTTATTACTCGGTTTGCCCGATATTACACGCCTGTAGTTGTGATTTTGTCGTTGGCGATCGCCCTCTTTCCTCCCTTGCTAATCCCTGGTGCAACTCATGCAGAGTGGATTTATCGTGCTCTAGTATTGCTCGTCATTTCTTGTCCTTGTGGGCTGGTGATCAGCATTCCGTTGGGCTATTTTGGAGGCGTAGGAGGAGCCGCGAAACGCGGAATTCTTGTCAAAGGTTCGGTATTTCTTGATGCCCTCACCGCTGTCAAAACTGTTGTTTTTGATAAGACTGGAACGTTAACTCAAGGAGTTTTTAAAGTCACTCAGGTTGTGACAAAAAATGGGTTTTCAGAGTCAGAATTGCTCACCCTAGCAGCAAAAGCCGAATCTCACTCCAACCACCCTATTGCTCAATCAATTCGAGCAACACATAGTCAACCAATTAATCATGCAGATGTGACCGAATACGAGGAAATAGCAGGCTGTGGTATTCGAGCTAAGGTGAACAATCAGAACGTGTTAGCAGGAAGCGATCGCCTCCTCCGCCAAGAAAACATTGATCACGATACCTGCCAGGTAGAAGGAACGGTGGTTCATCTAGCAGTAGACAATCACTACGCGGGTTATATTCTCATTGCAGATGAAATTCGAGAAGATGCAGCACAAGCCATCCGAGATCTCAAGCGAGTTGGCATCAAGCAAACCGTGATGCTGACAGGTGACAACAAACAGGTTGCTCAAACTGTAGCCAGACAATTGGGTTTAGATTCCTATATTGCTGAGTTATTACCCGAAGGCAAAGTTGAGGCAATTGAAAGGTTACTGAGTCAATCTGGTAAAGACAAAGTTGTCTTTGTCGGAGATGGCATCAACGATGCACCCGTGATTGCAAGAGCCGATGTTGGAATGGCCATGGGTGGGCTAGGTTCCGATGCTGCAATAGAGACAGCAGACGTAGTGATTATGACCGATGCGCCATCCAAAGTGGTAGAAGCGATTCAGATAGCCAGAAAGACACGCAAAATCGTAGTGCAAAACATTGTGCTGGCAATGGCGATTAAGGGGCTATTTATCATTTTGGGAGTATTTGGCGTGGCAACACTCTGGGAAGCTGTTTTTGCTGATGTGGGTGTTGCACTGCTGGCAATTCTCAATGCCAGTCGAGCGTTAAAGCTGAACGAGAACGCTTAATCTTGCACAGCCGACATTTATCTGACCTTTGCTCTGACTCTTTGTCAATATTCGAGTGGCGCAAGATCTGGTTCGGGATAGTGAGGTTGATGGAAGAAAAATTGCCGTTAGGGGAATAAGTTCCCCTAACGGCAACATCGACAAAATATCGGGACTCGACGCTATAGGGAGTTACACCGTCGAACTGGGTGCCCTGAATACAAAACTCGCTGGTCTGCTCCATCACAGTCAGATTGGTGAAGTCCAAACACTAGTTCTGGGGGACTGGTGTTTGGTCGTGCGCTTAGAAGAGCGCCTTCCTGCTCAGTTAGATGAACCGATGCAAAAACGACTGCTACAAGAGCGATTTGAAGAATGGCTGCGATCGCAAGTTCAAGCACTCAACGAATTTGACCAGCGCTGGTTTGGCATAACTCCAGAGCAGCAGACTTCTTTGTAGAGAAGGACTGACTTACATCAGGTTCCGATTAAGTGTAGAGGTCAAACATCACCTTCCAGTTTAGGAAGAAACGCTATCCAAATCCAACTTCCATTCATGCTTCAAAAGATTCTGATACATCGTCTTTTGAGACATCATAAGTCTGTGTTGTTCAACCAAAAATTCTTGCGCCTGCTCATGAGACATCTGTTTTACCTGATCTGCAAAGATCCGGAGGCTAAATTCTTGATCTAAAGTGAGTTCAATTGATTGGTTCATAACTGCCTTCTAATAAAAAACAAAAGCTTTGAATCTAGTAACGCACTAACGGTTTTAAAACTTGAGCCTAAACTGACTGATCACACTCAGCATTTGAGAGAGGTGAATTAATCTATGTGAGCGTGAGCATTAGGTTTTCGCCAATCAGGAACAAAATTTTGACTTATTTATTGCGCTATGTAAACTAGTATAACAAATTATTTACATAGTTTCACAATCTAAATCAAAAGATGCAACCTCATAAAAACGGGATTAGGGTGATTGAGCTGATAAAAAAATCCACCTGCTTATCTTGAATAAGCGGTGGAAGTTAAAGCAATCAAGCGATCGCACTTTACAGAATAAGAGCAAAATCAAAAGGCATTAGTGAAAGTCTATTTTGAAGAGCCAAATAGCCCTGATGTTCTTCCATCATGCTTTTTGAGGTCTTTCTTCTGTTTTCGGGTTTCATCAGAAACGGCTTTTGGTTTTTTAGGTTCTTTATTGCTTTTTCTTTGCTTTGACATAAGATCTCCTCAATCAAAATTTTCAACATACCTTAGACAATGATTAGCAGTACTACTTAGCTAACTGCACCTCTAACCAGCGGCAGATTGTTGCTCAATCACCTAGACAATTGGCAGATTCTAAATAATCCTTCAAAACTTCATTGGCATCCATTTTGGCTGCCTCGCAACGTGTAGCGTTGTCGCTGTTTATATCTCGATTCTAGTTTGCAATGACTTGCTTAAACGCCCGTCTGAGTGATTAGTTATGTGTAGTTCCATTCGGCATTTTAGTTTTGCTCAACCTTGCTCTATCCATATTTACTCCTTGAATATTTGCCCCCGTTAAATCTGCTTCACCCAGATATGCCCCATCTAAATTTGTGTGGCTAAGATTTGTCTGCCGTAAATCCGCACCCGTCAAATCTGCACACCGCAAATCTCCCCCGCTCAAATCTGCTCTACCCAGGTTGGCTTGCCGCAAATCTGCCCCCCCTAGATTGGCTCCGCTGAGGTCTGCCCCACTCAGATCAGCGTGAGTCAAATCTGCTCCACTGAGGTCTGCCCCACTCAAATCAGCGTGAGTTAAGCAAACTTGAATCATTTCTGCATTAGCTAGGTTGGCTTGATTCAGTTTTGCTTGGTTGAGATGAGCCTCAGTCAGATCTGCTCCACGTAAATCAGCCCCAATCAACTCGGCTCCAATCAGCGTTGCCCCAATTAACTTTGCATCGGTTAGGCAGACTTGAACCAGGTTTACATGACTAAAATCTCGTTGTCCTGTGGAGTAGAGTCTCAAAATCTCTTGAGCATCCATAATTTTGTCCTTCGATCGAGTTGGTTTTATTAAGGTGAATATCGAGTTGAAATAGCATCTTCGAGCTATCTAAGCGCTTCACGAAATGTAGAGATAAAAATATTGGGTTGGAAGCGATCGCACACAAATCCTATGAAACGCATGGATCATGAGAATCGGACTCCAGCAGAGCGCTTGCACTTCTCACAACCCAGCCACAATCAATTGACCCAAAACTAGGAAGTTAGCGACGTACTAAGGTCAACAGTTCCCTGGGTGAAGCCAGCAGATCAATCGCGACAAAGAAGATTTTGCCTTCCGGATCAAGCAAAAACCGCCATGCAATATTCATGCCCACGCTACTACCAAACCAGGGAGTTTGAACCTTGCCAGTCACTTTAATTGGGGTATACCCCTCTTCCACACTTTCCACAACGCCCTGCTCGGGCATCAGCTTCAGTCCCTGGCATTCCTCTCGCATATACGCAAGAATCAAGTCGCGACCCAAGATTGGTTTTTGAAAGGGAGGCTGTAGGGCACCATTGGGCGCAAATAGGTCAACAGCGACCTCAAAGTCATTAGCGTTCATATTGTCGATGTAGCTCAAAACTGTTGGATGAGTTACACCTTCAATTTGGATTTGGGTTCGGTTTGCCATCTCCGTGGGTATCACAACCGGATCAGCAACCTTTTTAGGACTGTCTAAATCCTGCGAGTCAAACCCCATATTGACTACGGTGCTGCGGAGAATAGTGATTTGCTGTCCCGGATCAGCATTCTTAATCGACTTCAACACCGCATTTGCCTGAGAAGAAAGCTGATAGCCCTGAGGAATCGGAGCGACAAGTCCTTTTTCCATCCATTCTCCCAACTGATTCCAGAAGCCGAGTTTGATATTCATGGTGAAAGAACCATAGGTCCGGCAAATGGGTGTATCCGCATGGTTGGTTAAATCACACATCACCTGCGTTTGCTCAGCAGATGACATTTGCTTAATCTGGTCAAGAGTGCTCTGAGCAAACATCATGTTGGCGGCACCCGGAGCCGCAATAGTGATCGTTTTACCCATCTCAGTGAAGGCAAACCAAATTAATGCCAGTTGGTCTTCTGCTTTGAGTTTGTCAAATTGCTCAATTGTTTTTGGAACAACAGCAGAAACCTTGGTATCAGGAAAAATAGAGCGAGCAGATTCGGTTGTAAAAGTCATAGAAAACTCCAAAATTTGGACTACACTGAATCTGTCAAAAGTGATAGATGGATGTAACTGTTCCATGCAAGGTAGAACAATTTCAGGAAAAGGAATACAGCTATATCCGTAAAAGCTTAAAGGTTGACAGTTAGATTGTATTGAGTGAATGATGACAGCAAGCTGTTTAAGTTCAGTAGAACAACTTGCTGCAATCTACCCAGGCTATAAATTCCTAGCTAGCAGCCAATGCAACGAACCTTATTGAAGCGACAGAGAGTACAGTTCCCGTTCTTAGAGAAGCATAGTGTCGCTGTTGTTGTCGTAAAGAATATGCTGAAACAGAAATGATAGGCTCAATTGCGTAGTTATTGATGAGACCTTCATCGTCTGAGATGTAACCAACCATAAAACGAGTAGCAATCAGTCGAGCGCCATCAGAGCGAATATTAGCTTGGACTTCAGCCGAAATTTGTTCACTGCCATCGCTGCGATGCTTTTCAGGAAGGTTGAAGGTTTTCCCTCGGCTTTTGGTGTAGCTCGTGGGTGTCCTTTTTGCAAGCCTTACAACATCATCATAGTCTATTTCAATGATGATTGAATTACGCTAACAGAGTGCCGACCACGGCATCAACTGTGCAAAATCATACACTCTATAGGTTGTGGTTATTAAAAACAAAATTAATCCATTAGTTGAAGCTGCTGAAATCGCAAAGCATCTGCAAGGCTTTTCCTAAGCTGATCGAGGTGCTATCAACTCAGTGGCTTTCGATTCGATGGGTGAATCATCAATTAGTTGAGCTTCAATTTCATCTCGCACAATTTGGCGGTAGTCGATGAAGTGTTCTAGATGCGCGCAATTAGTCAGGTAGTGTTTGAATACGCCTGGATTATGCTGAATGATTGAAAACAACTGCTGCCAAAACTGCCAGCGGGTGTTGCGTTTTAACCCTTGTCGCCAGCAAATAATGAACAGGGCTCGCAGGTCTATGAGTGCTGGCAGCTTGAATTTTTTCTTATGAGGTTTGGGTTTCATGTCAATGAAATGGCGATAGACCCGTGCCAGGTAGCGATCGGGTTCATATAAATCCCAAAAGCAGCGGACATATTCGTGAGCAATCTCTACTAGGGGACGGGTAGGAACAAAATTAATTAACGTGGTTTGATGAATATTAGCCTCCCCCGTTTCGAGTAATCTTCCTTCTTTTTGCAAGCGCTGCGATAGAGCAGTATTGGGTAAGGCTTGCAGCATACTGAAATGAGCCTGGGGAATAGCCGTAGCTTCCACAAAGTCAATGATGCGATCGCCCGCTCCTGATTTCTCGCCATCAAACCCAATGATGAATCCTGCCATCACTCGCAGCCCTGATCGGTTAATAGTTTGAACGGATTCTATGAGCGAGTTGCGCGTATTTTGAAATTTTTGAGTCAGAGATAGGCTATCAGTATCTGGAGTCTCTATCCCTAAAAAGACGGCACCAAAATTTGCAGCAATCATCAAATCTAGCAATTCCTGATCTTGCGCCAAATCGACAGAAGCTTCGGTTGAAAAACTAAAGGGATAGCCTCGTTCTGCCATCCAAGGAGCCAGTTCTCGCAGCATTAGCTTGGCATTCCGTTTGTTGCCGATGAAATTATCATCTACAACGAAGATCGATCGCCGCCATCCCAAATCGTAGAGCTTTTGCAACTCTGCTAATAATTGAGCAGGTGTTTTGGTGCGAGGTTTTCGTCCGTACAGCACAATAATGTCGCAGAATTCGCATTGATAGGGACACCCCCGCGAAAACTGAACTGACATATCGCTGTAAGCGTTTAGATTAAGCAGATCAAATCGTGGAAGAGGGGTAGTTGTGACATCTGGTTTTTCACCGTTAGAGCGGAAAACTCCTGTAGTCTCTCCTCGTTCCAGCGCTTCGACTAACAAGGGTAAGGTGATTTCACCTTCATCTAACACCAAAAAATCAGCTCCAGCCACTTGTGCAGCATCAGGAACAGAAGTAACGTAAGGGCCTCCGACCGCAACTCGCTTGCCCCGTCGCTTTGCCGCTTCAATCAGATGCAGCATGTCTTCCTTCTGCACAATCATGCCAGAGATGATCACCAGATCTGCCCAGTACCAATCTGCTTCACTCTCATAGCCCACATTTCGGTCTACCAAACGAAACTCCCAGGTTTGAGGCAGAATAGCAGCAACAGTGGTCAAACTCAACGGCGGAAGAGAAACTTTACGCCCGATCAATTCAAGAGCTTTGTCGAAAGACCAGAATGATTTTGGGAAGAGAGGATAAAGTAATAAAACTCGCATAATACTGCTTTTATTGATTGCCATAGTGTTGTTAATCCATAAGAATTTAGCCTAAGAAATCTAGTCTACAAACTCTAATTACAAAGTTTTGCGAAGACCGAATCCTTCGCTAACTTGCAGTGTTTTACAATCAATTTTTCTTGATTTTGTCTTATTGATTAGAAACGAATAGACTTCTAAATAGGATTCTGACAACGCTTCAAATAAAATACGTTCTTCTGAGAAAACGACCCGCTCAAAATTACACCTTGCTCCACTCATCGCCCGAATGACTTGAATACTGCTTGTGTCATTCATGTAATAGCAAAGAATCTGAGGGTGTTCTTGAGAAGATTCAGTTGTTAAAAGGGAAAGTAAGTAAGTCATAATCTTTTGAAATTAAATTTAGATGAAACATCATTTTTATGCTGTCAAGCAACATCCCATAAGAACGATTGAAATAATGTTGATGCAGGTGTTTGAATTGTATAAGTTGCATCAAAACGTATTAAAATTTTGCAATCAAAATCGGTGCTACTCAGGAGATGGACGACTATAAAAGCTGGGAAAGCAGACAGGAGAGGCACTTCCCTGGTTGAAACAGTATTTAGTACTGCTTACCTGCTTAGTAGTCTGTCAACAGCAGAGTTAACAATAGTAAGGTTGCCTGAGACGAAGAATTGAGGGTTTGTTTGTACCCATTGCTCTGGATGACTATGATGATCGATGCGATTAGAAGAGCGATCGAGGACAAGGATCTTAGGCATCGATTCAACTCACCCTAACACTCGAACACAATGTGCCCCAGCGTTGAAGGTTAAGCGGATAGGCAACACTTGATAGGAGTGTCAGTCGCCAGATCTCCTGGACAAAACGATTGAGGTCAATAGGCTTGAGCAAATATGCTTCAACCTCCAATCCCCACTGTTGAGCAAAGCTTGTTGAAGAACTGGTCGAAGTAACTATGACAGGGAGCATTCTGCCCGTGGTGAGCGTAAGATGCTTGACGTGTTGAATGAGTGGATAGATACCTTCACCCAGGAATCTTGTCTCACAAATCAAAATGGTGGGGATGCGCCACTCTAGAAAGTCTAATGCGTCTTTGATTGAGCTAATTGTGGTCACTCTTGCTCCATAGCTTTCCAGTAGACAAGCGTACAAATCTCTGCTGTCGCGATCGTTGTCTACTACAAAGATTTCCACATTTTTGAGTAAACCAGGATTAAGCAAGAGTTCATTCGTTATCAACATGTTGATTCCTCGCTTGTAGTGATGATGACTGGAGCGAATGAACTGATCCGACAAGCTTGCTTAAGTGGCAAATGTAATTTTGCCTTTTATGGCTGGCATTAGCTGGTGACAATGCCTACAACGCCAGTAAAACCTACCAAAACAAACATGACGGAGCAAAACATTTGAGCAACACGGGCATAGTCGTCTACTACTCATAAACTGATCAAGATTAATAGGATCAGCTTGCCAATCCCCCCTTAGAAAGGTTTGTTTTGACAACTGTTTCAGTAGCCTTGTGTGAGAGGTCATTGAATCATCCGTATTCTGAAACTTTGCATTCTAAACCTTGGGTAAAGCGGGTTTAGCTGGCTTTTCTAGTACTTTGAAGCGGTGCTGTTTGATTTACTGTAAGACTTGATTGACTACAGCTCGATTCGGGATGGAATAACGCAATAAGAGAAGTTTGTCAGCGCTTCAAGTCTTGCACTGAACCCCTGAGGAAATGAAATTAGATACAGCTATTGAAGTGCGTTAATCAAGTAGTCAAAGTAAGAACCAACTTCAGTGGACTCTTCTGGCGACAATATTGTGGTTGTGGCACCTTTCATTGCCCGCACGCCTTCAGCTACAGCATCAATGGGAGTGCCGAGAGAATGATACATTTGGCGGACTCCAATTACCCCAATTTCCTCAAGAGGAGTTGTTTCTCCAGCCGCCACGCTGTAGGTAATTAAGCGCAGGTAGTAGTCTAAATCTCGCAGGCAAGTCGCAGTCATAGCTTCACCATAAGCGTTACCACCGGGTGAGACGAGGCTGGGACGACGCTGGAATAATTGGTTGGCGGCTTGCTTAATAATGCGATCGCGACTTTCCGTTAAAACTCTGACTAATCTTAGGCGGCGATCGCCACTCACTACGAAACGCTTGGTTTGATCCGTCTCTCCGGGAGTTAGATAGCGGCATTCAGCATCAGCATCCACAATTATTTTTTTCAGGACTTACGCAGATGTACTAAATGTGGTGGTCAGCTTAGCCCAATTTCATAGCAAGAGTGGGTGATTTGAGTTGCCCAATCAAATAGTGGGATAACAGTCTGCTCTTGAG